>SUWC01000027.1 GCA_015061665.1 Lentisphaerota bacterium | reverse complement strand
ATCAAGACCCTCTCGATGATGTCGACGGAGGACATGTCGAACTGGACCTACCACGGCGAGATACCCGTAGGCGAAATCGCCCCGTGGATCGTCAACAGCTGGGCGCCGTCCGTCATCTCGCGCAAGGAGAAGGACGGAAAGACGCACTTCTACATGTACTTCTCGAATTCCGGATGCGGCACCGGCGTCCTTACGGCGACGCATCCGCTCGGACCCTGGACGAGTCCGCTACAGAAGTCGCTCGTCGACCAGCAGTCCGACTTCACGAAGAAGTGCAAGGTCCCGTTCGATCCGGGTGCGGCGATAGGTCCGGACGGCACGGGATACCTCGCCTTCGGCGGGGCGGAGTCTCGCCTCATCAAGCTCGGCGACGACCTCATTTCCGTTGTCGGCGAGGCGACGATCCCGCCCGCCCCGTTCCACTTCGAGGCCAACGAGCTCAACTTCATCGGCGACACGTGCGTGTACACGTACAACGTCGACTGGACGGACCACGAGCCGTGGCCGTACGCCGACTGCCCGAAGCCGATCGGATGCTCCATGGTCTACGAGACCTCGAAGTCTCCGCTCGACGAGAAGAGCTGGAAGATGCGCGGGGAATACAACCAGAACCCGGGCATGTTCGGACACATGTTCTGCAACAACCACACGCATCTCCACAAGTTCAAGGGGAAGTGGTACCTCATCTACCACGACCAGGAGCTCCAGAAGTCCCTCCTGCCGCAGACGGGCGGTTTCCGAAACATCAACATCGACGTCTGCGAAGTCGACGAGGCGACCGTCACCTTCAAGCTCGTGAAGAACACGCGCAAGGGCGTGGAGCAGGTCGAGAAGCTCGACCCGCGCCGCAGGGTGCAGGGCGAGACCGCCGCCGCGACGTCCGGCATGGCGTTCACCCGCCTTCCCCAGCTCGGCGACCTCGCCGCGAAGCCGAAGGAGGACGGAGCGTGGGTGGCGGTGCGCGGAGCGGACTTCGGCGCGAAGGCGCCCACGAAGTTCACCTTCTCCGCACGCGGCAAGGGCAAGATCGAAGTCAGGCTCGACAAGCCGGACGGCACACTCGTCGCCGCAGGCGCCGTCAAATCGCCGGACACCTTCAAAAAGGCGGCGCTTCCCGCAAAGGCGAAGGCGACGGGCGAGCATGCCGTTTTCGTGCTGCTTTCGGGGGATGTCGAACTCGACTGGTGGACTTTCGGGAAATGATACAATCTGATATAATATGGGCGTGAAGCGATTCGCCGCCATATTCGCACTTGTCGCGCTGCCGCTGGCAGCCGCCGAGCCGCAGACCGAAACGGTCAGCGGCATCGTCCTATACATCCAGCCCTGGCAGTTCTTCCTTCTGAAGACCGAGGACCGCGTAGTCCGCGTGCAGACAAAGCAGGGCGCGCCGGAGCTTTCGCCAGGCGACTTGGTGGAGGCGCGCGGCGTGCCGGCGAGGCGCAACGGACGCATCACAGTCGAAGCGGCGAGATACGAGAAGAAAGGCGAGAACGGCGTCGTCCCGGAGACGCAGTTAATCGGACCGAAGGACTTTCCGCGCGTATTCGACGAGGGGAAGCCGTCCGACCTCTACGGAATGCCCGTGCGACTGAAGGCTCGCGTCCTGAACGTCATTCCAAGGGAATGGGCGTTCACAGACTTCGACATCGAATGCGGAGGTGAGGTCATCTCCGCGAGCATCAGCGGCTATCTTGACGACGAGCTAGCCGAGTTGCTGGCCCTGCACCCTGATGTCGAACTCGAGGGCTTTCTGATCGTCCTCGACATTGACTTTCCAAACGGCGAAATCCCGAAAATCGACCTGAGGCTCCCCGACAGCGATGCCATAACCATAATCCCCAATACCGCGTTCAGGCGCAGGCTCCTCGCCCACAAGGTGTCGAAGGCGGCACGCTACGCGCCATGGCTGCTCCTCCTCGTCGTCGCCGCGCTCTCGTTCAAGCTGTACAGGGCACACCAGTCGAAAAGCCGCCTGCAGGCCGTCATCGCCGAACGGCGGAGGATGGCGGCGGACCTGCACGACTCAATCGAGCAGCACCTCGCCGGCGCGAGGCTCTATCTCGACAGCTTGTTGCCAGAGGACGGATCGCCGACCCCGGAAGAGCTGAAGCCCATTGAACTCGCACGCGACATTCTCGTCACCGCGAAGCGCGAAATACGCGAGACAATCTGGAACCTGAGAATCGACGAACTAACGCAGAAGCGCCCGAAGGAGGTGCTGATGTCGCTTGTGAAGAAACTCGCATCCACCACCGCCGTTCGCGTAGAGGCCATCCTAAAGGGACTTCCGGAGACCCTGCCCGAGGCGCTCTTCTCGGACATGCTATACGTAGTGCAGGAGTCCGTCACAAACGCCATCAAGCACGGGAAGGCGACTCGCATTCTCATTGCAAGCGACGCTGCGGGGCCGAAGAAGTTCAAGCTGAGGATCGTGAACAACGGAGCGCCCTTCGACACGCAGCACGCGCTCGGTCCGGAAGCGGGGCACTTCGGTCTTTCCGGAATGCGGGAACGCGCGCGCAGAAGCGGCTTCGCGATATCGCTTGCGTCGAAGCGGCACACAACATCCGTTAGGCTGGAGATCAAGACATGACGAAAGTAGCAGTAGTCGACGACCACGGCGTTGTCCTCGCAGGCCTCAAGTTCGTCCTCTCGCGCGCCGAGGGGATGGAGGTCGTCGCGACGGCGGAAAGCGCGGATGACATTATCGGATTCTACGAAAAGACCAATCCGGACGTCCTGCTGCTCGACATCAGGATGCCGTCGGTCAGCGGACTCGACGCGCTCGAGACGCTGCGGAAGGTCCATCCAGACGCCAAGGTGGCGATGCTCACCACGAGCGAGCTGGAGGAGGACATCTTCCGCGCGCTGAAGCTCGGCGCGAACGGCTACATCCCGAAGGACTCGCGTCCGTCCGAAATAGCGAATGCCGTGAAGGCGATCGCAGCGGGAGGAACCTACGTTCCCGAGGACATCCAGCGGATATTCGACATGCGACAGGAGGTGAAAAGCCTCTCAGCCCGCGAGCTTTC
Organism: Lentisphaerota bacterium; assembly: GCA_015061665.1. Taxonomy (GTDB): domain Bacteria; phylum Verrucomicrobiota; class Kiritimatiellia; order RFP12; family UBA1067; genus UBA1067. Next base: position 34,085 of record SUWC01000027.1, on the reverse strand, counting down.
GATCCTCCAGCTCGCCGCGAAAGGTTTTTCAAACCCCGAGGTCGGCGAGATGCTCGGAATCAGCGTCAATTCAGTCAAGACGCATTTCCGCCACATATTCGAGAAGATGGACGTAAGCGACCGCATGGAAGCGGTCACTCTCGCCATCTCCCGCGGCATCATCGAGCGATAGCCGCCCCGCGATTCGGCCTGAACGAAACCGTAAACTTCAGCATGGAGTCCATCTTCTCGCGTGCGAGCTGCCGTTCGCTGGGAACAGCCCCGCAGGGAAGCTCGTCAGCCGACGACCTCATATAAGGCGAGACATCAACCGCGCCGAAGAAGCACGACGCAAGCAGCGCCGACGCAAAAGCACCCAACTTTCCGCTCATGACTTGCATGCCTTTCTCTGCCATCATCGCCTTTGCGCTCACCTGCCGTACACAGCGAGGCCGAAGTCGCAGGACGTTTTATTCTCGCCGCCGTTTTCGATCTTCTTGCCGTCGCGGTACGCGGCACCGGACTTGAACTTGTCGTCCCTGGACGCAAACCAGACGACGGGAGATGTGTTCTTCTTCGCCAAAAGTTCAACGACATAGACGTGGCCCTCACGGAGCATAGGCCCCTTTCCGTCCGCAAATACAAGATTCGCCTGACCGCGGAAGCCAACGGCGTACGTGAGCTTCGCCCTGCCGCCCAGCATATCTTCGCCCTTGCATTCGTATGAATCGGCTGACGTCAACGGACTCTGGCTTGGCCGTGACGACGAAGCTTGGCCTGGGCTTTTTCCCGCCTTCAGGAATTTTAACAATCCGCACGATATCGTCGCAGAAGAACTGTACTTCCACTTCCTGTGCGGCGGATAGCGCCGTCAGCGCAGAGGCTGACAGCACCGAGAAAAGGATGCTTCGATTCATTTGCTGTCTCCGTTTGTTTATGGCGACATTATAGCATCCAACTTGAACGCGCGCCATCATCCAACAGGGCGATATACTTGTGGGCAGACGGCTATTTTGCGGTCGGAGAGGTTGCGCATCTCTGAGTCGAACGCAACGCCCGCGAGCGTCACCGTCTTGTCGACGTAGACGAAACTGCCATTGCGGATATCAGAAAAGGAATATGTGTCTGTCGCTATCTTCTCCATGCACATAATTATACCAAAAATCTGGACTTTGCGCGTTCGTCTCCCGCCCGGTAGCGAACCGCAAATGCGGCAACGCCAACAGCCGACATCAACATTTTATTCATGATTGCATCTCCTTACACATACAAGAACGCAATCACGGTAAATAATCTACAGAAAATTTTCAAATTCCTCGACGAAAACGGCGGACGAAGGATTCTTCACCTTGCCGATCTTGATGTTCTTGAGCGTCAGTCTGCGTATCGGCTCCGTCTTGTATCCGCGGAACGAATAGACCGCCTTTGCGCTCGTCGCGGAGATGTCCTCCAGAACTATGTCGCTCACGGGCGTCGCGCGGAGGACTCCGTCAAGCGGCACGCTGTCCGGCTTCCAGAAGTAGTCCGTTATCGCGGATACGGCCTCGTACTTCACGTCGAGCGCCTTTATGCGGCGCATAGTCACGTTCTCAACAAATCCGCCGCGCTCGGGGTTCGTCTTGATGAAGAAAATCTTGTCGACGGTTTTCTCCGCGCGGCAGTCTTCCATAAGGACGTTTCGTATCCCGCCGGAAAGCTCGCTGCCGATGGAGAGCATGGAGTGTCCGTCGTTGATGACGCAGTTCCTCACGATGACATGCTCCGTCGGCATCGCGCGGCGGCGTCCCTCATGGTTGATGCCGGACTTTATCACGACAGCATCGTCGCCCTGCTCAAACGTGCAGTTCTCGACAAGGACGTTGCGCGAGGACTCGATGTCGATTCCGTCGGAGTTCTTCAGGTCGCAGTAGACGTCGAGCCCACGTACGACGACATCCTCGCTGCACAGGAGGTGAATCGTCCAGAAAGGCGACTGGCGTATCGTGACGCCTTCCAGCCGCACACCCTTGCAGCGGTTGAACTGGATGAGTGGAGGACGCATCAGGCTCCCGTCGAGCTTCCAGTACTGGCGCTCTTCCATCGGAGCATTGTCGCGCGCCCATTCCGCAAGGCGCTTCTTCGCCGCGTCGTGCGCGGGATTCTTCTTGCGCGCAAGCCCCCACGAGCGCCAGCGCGTTTCGACGGACGGCGCAAGCGTGCCCTTGCCCGTCACCGCGACATTCGTGCAGCCGTAGGCGTAGACGAGCGGAGAGTAGCCCATGCACTCTATTCCCTCCCAGCTCGTGCGGACGGCGGGAAGATAGTCGTCCAGATTTTCCGTGAAGACGATCTTCGCGCCTTCGGCAAGATGCAGCTCGACGTTGTCTTTGAGATGGATCGCACCGCTCGTCCATTCGCCTGCAGGCACAACCACCCTTCCGCCGCCCGACGCCGCAACTCGGTCGATCTCGCGCTGGATGTCAAACGCGCGCTTTTGCGCGTCCTCAATCTCAAGTGCAAGGAACATGTATGGTCCGACGCCCTTCGGATCGTTGTCGACGATCTTCTCGCGGAGGTAATATTCGAACGACCCGTCGCGGTCAGCCGAAAGCCCCGCCACAGAGCAGCAGCGCGTGAGCGATACCATTTCCCGTTCCCCATTCCCCGTTCCCCGTTTCAGAAAATCGCGGTTCAGCGCATTCCACGCCCTGAGCGCCGCCGCCTTCGCGTCTTCGCCGAGAATCCCGCGGTTCACCCCTTTCATCATCGCATAGCCGATGAGAGCCGTCGCGGTTGACTCGAGGTAGTTGCCCTCGCGTCCGGGCTGATCGGCGACCTGCCACCACGCGCCGGAACTGTCCTGCCAGCGAATGAGCGCCGCGGTATATTCCCGCAGGAGCTTGCGAAGCTGTTCACGCCCTGGATGGTCCGCCGGGAAGTACTCCTCTGTGTCGACTATCGCCGCCGCGAACCATCCGAGCGCGCGCCCCCACGCGTGCGCGCTCTGCCCTGTCGTCTTGTCAGCCCATATCATCGACTTCGATTCATCCCATCCGTGGCGGTAGAGTCCAGTCTTCGCGTCGTATGCATGGCGCGTCACGACTGCGAACTGGTTCGCGATGTCGTCGAAAGCAGCTCGCTTCGCGTCGCCTTCGAGGAAGCGCGATGCGTAGCGCGCGTAGAACGGACATCCCATGTAGAGTCCATCGAGCCACATCTGGTGCGTGTACACCTTCTTGTGCCAGAAGCCGCCTTCCGCCACGCGCGGCTGGATCGCGAACTGCGCGAACTGCGTGTCGAGCACCTTCCTCAGCCTTGCCTCCTCTTCCCCTTTCCCCATTACCCGTTCCCCGTTCCCCACAATCTCATACATGTCGAAGGCGAACTTGCCGGGATTGATGCAGTCGAGCTTGCAGTCCTCCATCCTGTAGCCGAGGATCTCGCCGTCCTTAGTCACCATGCGGTCGATGTAGTCCTGCGCCCAGGCGAGAGTCTTCTCGCGAAGTTCCGGACACCTCTTCGCGACCGCGAGCGCGGCCTGGAGTTCGAGTCCGTCCGTGTACTCCCACTTCGGCTTCTTGCGCTTGTCGATTCCGCACGGCACCGGATTGCGCTTCATCTCGCTCTCCAGCATCCTGGCGGCAGACATGATGGTCTCCCCCGCCGAAGCGGCGAGAGAGACCACGACAACAGCTATCCCAAGTATTCTTTTCCACATGACTTTATTATACCATTATCGGAAGATTATCGCCAAGCCCGCGTTCGGGTTGCCCTCGTAGAGTCGAAGAACGCCGTTCCTCGCCTTGGCGAGCCACCAGTTCTTCGCCTTTCCGTTCGAAGCCGCGACATGGTTGCCCTCTGAATCGACGGCGTAAACCTCCGGCGTTCCGGAGAGCGCCGTGGCCGAAACGAGGCTGTAAGTCGTGCCCGCCGCCAGTGCCGTCGCATCGGCAACCAGCACCTTCGCGCCGGCGACGTTTGCCGTCGTGACGTTCGTCAGCATCGTACCAGGCCCAGCAACAGAACCCTCAACCGTCAACAACGTTATGGCAATGGCGTTGTAGTTCGTGCCATAGACAACCGCGCCGGACGCGACGGAAAGTCTGTCGATGACGGAGTATCGCTCATCGAGCTTTGGATAGTTATTCTCATTGTCCGATCCATCGACAAAAACGAAATTCCCCTCGTCGACCTCAATGAGGTTGAAGCCATAGCCAGTGTACGTGAAAGTCCCCACGCCAACCTTGCGTAGAGTCGCATCCACTGTCTTTGCATAAGTGGTGGTACCGTTGTTGAAATACTTCGATCCGTCAAACTTGCCCGAGGAAACCTGCAGTTCGTAAGACGCACTCTCGGAAGCATATTCAATGCGACGGGCATTCCCTGACATGTTGAGTGTGCCCAGTTTGAGCTTCCACACACCTGTCGCCGCGGAATTGGTGCCGAGCGTCACATCGCCGTATATGGCGAATGTGGCGTTGGTAGCTTCGATGTCGTTGCAGAAAACGATCCGTTCATCTTTGTTATGCGTACGGGTAAATGAGCCAGACCACTTCGACCAGTCGCCACCGAAGTAACGCGATCCCGAGATGCGGGACACCATTACCTCATCCGTCGTACGCGTTGACTCGGCCGCTGCGGCGCTCTGAATGTTGCCAGGCCCTTCGACGCCGCCCATGAAGTCGACGTAGTAAAGCACCTGCAAGGTTGCGCCTTCGTCGATAGTCACCTTTCCATAGAGGGAGATAGTCCCCCAGTCGTCGTTGATCTCGCTGTTCCCTTCTGACGCGGCGATCCGTATCGAGACGTTCTCGGGAACGACGAGCTGTTTCAACGAGCTAGAGGATGCACCGTTAACAGCTCCAGGCCCAGTAAGCTTGGCCGTGTGAAGCACGAGAGTTCCAATGCTCGAATCAAACTCCTTGACGGAAAGCCTGCAACGCGAAGTTCCACTTGCGGCGCCAAAAGTGACAACGTGCCCATTCATTGAAATCGTGCCGGCGTTGCAGTCGGCTGAAGCGTACACGGTTGCGTCGGCAATAAAGCGTACTGCGACATCGATTGTCGGAACACCATGCGTCCAGTTAGCGGGCGTGTTCCAGTCTCCACCGACCGCGCCAACCCATGTCGTCTCCGATGCAGCGGTGTCTTCAACCGTGATTTGCACACTTCCTGCGCCGACAACAGCAGAGCCAGTCTTGGCAATATCTCCCGTGGCGACGATGACAGCTCCCAAACCCGTAACGGCAACATTTACAGTCGTGGATTCGCTTGCTGCGATGGAGAGATACGCTCCTTCTTCAACCTCGATACCTCCTGCGTATGTGACAGCGCTGTCATACCGGTACACAGTTCCAGCTGGGACAATCAGCTTGCCTTCGATCCTGGAGCTGGTGAAAACAACATCTCCCCCTCTGACTTCGACATTGCAGGTCGGCGTCTCCGTGAATGTAAGCCTTCCTGTGCCAGTCTTCACGAGCGTTCCGCTGCCGGTGAGCGCGGGAACTATCGTAATGTCGTAATCGCTGTCGACAGTGACCATTCCACCAATGGTGGTCGCCAGACCGCCCGCTATGAAAGCGTCAGAAGCGGCAGTGGCCTTTATCGTTCCGCCGTTAAGTGCAAGGCTTCCCGTTCCGCTGCCCTTCTGTATCGCAGATGCGGCGAGCGTACCGCCGGAAATAGTCGCCGATCCGGAGGCGGAAGCATCAGAGCCGATGATAAACGGACAGGACAGCAAAACCGTTCCGCCAGTCTGTTCGTAATAGCCAGTTCCCGATGAATCGCCGGCGTAATTGCCTCCGATTCGCATCCGCTCGCTGACACGTACAGTGCCTCCTGTAACAGTCATGTACCCGGTACCGGTTGTCCCAACAAAAATCAGCCTCGCGGCGAGACATCCGTCATTGCCGACGTAAAGACGTCCAGTGGAACCCGATCCGTCGGCTATGTTGACATAGCCATTAACAACAGTCGATACATCAAGAGCCCCCCCGTTGACGGACAGCGTGCCGTAAGTTGAAGCGCCCTTGCCAAGCACCACGCCTCCTTCTGCAACGGTCCCTATTGTTCCACCGGTGACCTCGATGGTGCCCTGTGCGCCCTCGCTGTTTCCCGCAATGTACGTTTTTGCAGTCACGGCGCCGCCGCTGATTATCCATGATGCCTGGTTGTATTCGGCATGGCCAACGGCGATTTCGTTGCCCACGTCAATCGTGCCTCCCGAGAATTCGCCCGAAATAGTTCCTGAAAAATCTCCAGCCGCGCTGAGTTTCTTTCCGCCGATCTTCATGGAATTCTTGACGTACAGCCGCCCTGATGAAACGGCAAGCGCAGCCGATGCGGCACCGTTCGGCGACATTGTCAGATCCCCGCCATTGACGTTCACCGTGCCGCCGGAGACCGTCACAGAGCCAGTGGCGTTGCCACCCTGTGCAACATTGAAGCCATTGTTGGCGTTAAGTGTTCCACCGGAGACTTCAAGGCTGCCCGTGCTGGATCCGTCTGCAATATAGACTGCGCCATTCGCGGCGAACGTTCCACTTTCAATCTTCAACGAGCCGTTGCTGCTCCCATTTCCAATCCGAAATATACCCCAGGTCGTATCTTCAAGGGAAAGACCAAAGGCATCCTGCGTTGCCTTGAAGACGATTGGCGTGTCTGAGCCATTGTGGAACTGCGCCTTCCAATTGAGCGTCTCAGCGGCATCAAATAAAACGGTCATATTGCCGCAGAGGTTGAAGTACGTATCCACATTGCCTGTCGGCGGAAGGGATATCGAACTCGAAGTGCTCCAGTTTCCGGAATTCCGCCAAAGGCTGTCGCCACCCGATCCCGTCCAATCCGCCGAATCGGCTGCGCACGCCACAGACGCGATTGCTATATTCGTTGCCACGAGTGCAAGGTTCGTCATTTTCATGTCGTTAAGTCCTTTCTTCGCTTTGACGCCACTATTATACCATTTGAAGGGCTTTTTAAACTGCCCCCCAAAGGGTGAAATTTGCGGGCGGTCGCTCCCGTACTATAGCTCTTCCACTAGCTCTTCGACGATGGTGCGCTTCTCGGCGGAGAAGGAAATGCCGATGAGCGTGATGCGCTTGCCGGAGAGCGCGTACTTTCCCGCGTACTCCTTGCCCTTGATCTGCTCCATCGCCTCAGACGCCGGACGGTCCAGCTTGAACTCGACGATGTAGATGTCATTGGGCGTCTTGGCGACAAGGTCGATACGTCCGTCGTTAGTCTGAACCTCGCCATGCGCGCTGACGCCGATAAGCCGCAGAATCACGTAGACGATCGTCTGCCACATCTGCTCGTTCTGCCGGTCGGTCAGGCTGTAGGGGATGTTCGAGAAAAACGTCTTAAGGGCCTTCAGGAACTTCGGCACGTCATGGTCGTAAAGCGCGGTTATGGCCGCAATCTGGGCGGAGCCCGCCTGGTCCTCGCGCAGCCCCGAGTACACCGGAGCTAGATCGTGCAGAAACGACTCGCGCACCTCGCGGTTCGGGAAATCGAGCTTATAGAGGCGAGAACCGCCTAGGTTCTTGAAGCCCGATATCGTCAAATAGCCAGTCTGGTAGAGAAGCGTCGTATCGCGGGGATTGGAAGGCTCGTAGTTTCCGATTTCTGCGTCTGAAATGTCGATGCACGAGAAGTCGAGAGGCTTCTTCCTCAGGATATCGAGCAGAAACGTCGGCATGGCGGTCTGCGACCAATAGTTGGCGAACTTGTCGGAATCGAAGCACAGTCCAAGAGAAACCGGGTTTATGACACGCTCGGCGTTCTCCTCGAACTTGTACCCGTCGTACCATTCCACGATCTTCGCGAACGCCGCGTCGTCCGTCAGGTGGTTCGCCTCAGCAAGCTCGTGGATACGCCCCGGGAAATACTTCAGCACCTCTTCGTGCGTGTAGCCGAAGAGCGTCGCCGTCTTGGGGTGCATCGTCCAGTCCTTGAGGTTGTTCAAATCGGAGAAGATTGACACCTTCGAAAACTTGCTGACGCCCGTGAGGAACGTAAAGCGCTGCTTCGACTCAAGCGTCTTGACGACGGAGTAGAACGCCTTGAGCTCATCACGGAATTCCGCGACATCGGGCTTCATCAAGTGCCCGAGCAAGGGTTTGTCGTACTCGTCGATAAGCAGCACCATCTGCCCGTCCGGCGACTTCGAGGCAAGGGCGTCGATGAGATTCGTGAAAAGAACAGACGGTATGTCACCAGTCAATTCACAGACCCCGAACTCGATTGCGCGTCGGCGCAGATGTTCGCAGAGCAAGGTCCTGAACTCGGCGGCATTCGGAGCCTGCATCGAGCCCATGTCGAGGTGCAGCACTGGCCACTTCTTCGTCCAGCCCCACTTCGGTTCGATTGCAAGCCCCGCGAACCACTCGCGTTCGCCCTGGAAAAGCGACTTCAGCGTGGAGACGGCGAGCGACTTCCCGAAACGACGCGGACGCGCAATGAAGAACTGCTTTCCAACATCTCCCGACGCCATGGCATATAGGGCGTCTGTCTTGTCGACGTACGTAAAGCCTTTCTTCCGCAGTTCCGCGAACGTATATATGTCTGTGGCAATCTTCTCCATGCCAAATATTATAGCATATTTGAAGAGTGCCTATTTTGCAACGGTCTGCAGGCCACCACGGAAGTAAAACGGCCGCCATCCGTCTGAGCCGACAAGGACGTCACGCCATGAGGAAGCGCCGCGGGCGGTGAAATAGTCGTCTGCCGCCGCGAGAGTGCCGGTGTGGATCCACGCAGGACGCGACGCGCTTTCCGCGCCGGGGCCCGTGCAGCCGAACTCGCCGTACCACGCGGTCTTCTCGTTCTCCGGCTTGCGCCAGTTGCTCCATCCCTCTGGCTTGAGCACGTCGTCGAAGCGGCAGTCGATGAACACCGTCTGCGCGTAGGGACGCCATGGACGACCCAGCTCGGACTTCTTCATCCCGTCCTTTCCGGACAGCGTGCAGTCGACGAACACGAACCCGAATCGCTGCCCCTCTCGCGTCGACGCGGCGGTGACGTATCCGTGGTCGGCAAAGCGCAGCCGGCACCTGTTGAACACCGCAGTCGCCCCGCCGAAGATGAAGTCCACCGTTCCCTCGATCTCGCAGTCCTCGTAGTACTGGCGCGAAACGCCGTCGCCATGGTGCGGACCGTCCGCGAGAAGCGTGTCCTGATGCCCGAGGAAAGCGCACTTCCTGAACGTCACGCGGTCGGACGTCACGGAGACCGCGAGCGCCTGCCCCACTCCGCGCCCCCCCGCCTCCACGTTAGCGCGCGAGGCGTAGTTGTCGAAGACGATCCCCTCGGCCGTGAAGTCGTTCGCCTCGACGGAAAGAGCCGTGCAGCGAGGGAGCTGCTTGTCCTTCACCGTGTATACGCTCTCGCCGCTCCTTATCCGCACCTTGCCCGGCTCCTTCGCGCGCATCGTCACGAACGGCTTGTCGCGAGGAACAAGCACATGCTCCTCGTAGTCACCTGGCGCGATCTCGACGACTGCCTCGCTCGCATTGCCGGAAGGCACCGCGTCGACCGCCGACTGAACGGTCGCGTATTCCTCGCCGGGGCCGACGCGCAGCACCGCCGCGGACGCAGCGCCCGCGGCAAGAACAATGCACAAATATAAAATCTTCTTCATCATTTAACCTCCCGAACTTTCTACTTATTCACACGGAACCTCCACTATCACGGACGTTCCGCGCCCTATTTCGCTTTTCACCGAAAACCTTCCGCCGATCTCCTCCGCGCGCTGACGCATGGACGACAGACCTAGATGGCCTTCCGCTACGCCCGGTGCAGAAGCGGCGTCAAAGCCTGCGCCGTCATCAGAAATGATCAGCCTCACAAGTCCGCGGCGAAAGAACAGCCTTATGCGCACATTCGAAGCCCTCCCGCGCATCAAGGCATTCCACACCGCCTCCTGGATGATCATCAGGAAGCGTCCGCCAAACGATCTCGCGTCGGAGGGCTCGCGGCCAGAGAACTCCGTCGTGACGCGTCCTTTCCAGTGAGGCATCCGGCCTACCGCGTAGCGGACAAGTCCAGTCAGCGAATCTGGTCCCTCGCTCTCCTCCTGCAGATCCCACAGCACGCTCCTCAGGCCCGCCTGCGTGCCCTCCACTGCCTTCTTCGCCCAGCCGAGCTGCTCCTTCGCCGCCTTCGGGTCGCAGTCGAAGAGACTCTGCGCGGCATCCAGCCTGAACATCGTCGCAGCGAGAAGCTGCTGCAGGTTGTCGTGCAGGTCGTGCGAAAGCCTCAGCCTCTCGCGCCGCGTCGCGTTGTATCGCTCGCGCTCGAAACGCCGCAGAAGGACGAGCGCAGCAATAGCGACCAGAAGGACCGCGGACACGACAATTCCCATCAGCGCCCACACCCTGCCCGCGGTCCAGTATGGCGGCAGCCGCGACTCGTCGTGCCCAACAACCCTCACAAGCGCATCGTTCATCGCAGGCTCGTCGCCGCCGATTTCGAGGAACGCGCAGACATCGACAATGTCGCCAACCTTCGGGAGCTGCGCCTTGCGCGCGCTGGGTCTCACGACGGCCTCAAGTCCTCCGGAATACACGACGAACGCCGCATCCGCACTCCGCGATACAGTGACGACCCCACGCGCATGCAGGCGGTGGCGGAACGATTCCTCGCGGGCAAGCGAAACCTCAGAAATGTCAACGACGGGAAGCGAATAAGGGTCCTCCGGCGGCGGAACGAGGGTGCGCACGGACGCGACGTCCTCAGCCATGATCTCCGGACCGCCGTCTGCGCCATCGCGCAGCTCAAGCATCCCAGTTATGGAGACGAGCGCGTCCTCGAAGTCGACGGGCGCGATCATCGACGCATCCTCGAACACTGCGAGGAACGGCACCTCTCCCCTCACGTCGAACGCGACGCGTCCGTCGGATAGTATCGACACGTTGTGCACCACTCCCTCGGCGGAGACCTCGCTTCCGCTCGCCGCACCGGCGAACGGATTCGCCCCGGATGCGGGAAGCGCCAGCAAGAGCGCGGCGGCAAGAAATGGCGCAGTTCTCCTCATGCGTGAAGTATCCCGAGTTCGTGTCCGCGATGCACCGCACCGGCGGAGTTGGAGACATCCAGCTTTATCATCATCGTCTTGGCGCGGCTCTTCACCGTCTCCGGGCTGATGCAGAGTTTCTCGGCGATCTGCTCGCGGCTGAGGCCTTCGGCAAGCAACCGGAGCACGTCCGTCTCGCGCGGAGAAAGGATGCTCGGTGTCGGGACGAAGGAGTCCTCTGCGAAGAACGACGGATCGTGCGCCACCTCCTGCACGGCCTCGGAAAGCTGCTCTATCCTCGCGCTCTTCGACATGTAGCCAGCGGCTCCGGCTTTTCTCGCGCGCTCGATTTCTTCCATCGTCGGCATCCCCGCGAGAAGCAGCACCCGCGCGTTAGGATAAAAGCGGCGTATCTTTGCAAGAGTTTCGAATCCATCCATGCCCTGCATCCGAACGTCGCTTATCACCACGTCGGGGATTCCGTTCTCCTTTACGTAGGCGACAGCCTCCTGACCGGACGCGACCGTCTTAACGATCTTGAAGATACGGCGCGCAGTGAGCATCATCTCGAGACCGTCCCGAACCATCGGGTGGTCGTCGATTATCATAAGCGTTATCTTTCCGTCGTCTGTCATTTTCTTAGCGGCCTCCATCCGTCCGCACTGCCTATTATATCAAAAACTTTCGAATAGCCACACTCTTCAAGACGCCTTTTTAGCTCCTTCGCCCCGCCTACCTCGACGATGGCGTCGCGCTTTGTCTCCCCCTTTTGCCGGCAGCAGTATTCGGCGGAGCGCCAGACCCTCAGCCCGAAGTCAGTCGTCCAGTCGTTCCAGCCCTCGGGCGTCACGGCGTCGCCGAAGTCCGTGTCGATGAAGGTGATGTTGGCATACGGACGCCACGGGCGCCCCAGCGACGTCTTCTTCCCCTTTCCGCACGTCACGCGGCACTTCGCGAAAACATAGCCGAACGGAAGCTCCGCTGAATGCGAACCCGCGGTGACGTATCCGCCCTGAATCGAATGTATGTCGCAGTTCCAGAAGAGCGCGACTGATCCGCCGAAGATGAAGTCGACGGTCCCTTCGATGTAGCAGCTGTCGAACGCCTGGCGCGCCGCCGAACCGCCCAAATCGCCGCCCGCGTAGACGGTGTCCTGCCAGCCGAGAAAGCGACAGCGACGGAAGACGTCGCGATCGCCTGCGACGAATAGAGCGACGCACTGTCCTGCCTGCTCCTTCCCGCCCGTCGCCGCAAGCCGCTCGGGCGTCCCGGTGTTCTCGACTGTGAAGCCGTCCATCTCGAAGTCCGGGATGTCGACGTAGAACGTGTAGCTGCGGAACGTCCCGAGCGTCCCGCCTTTTCCGTCAGGCGTAGCGGGCGTGTCGTTCCACGAGATGACCGTCTTCCCGGGAAGCGGATCCGTCGCGACTAGCTTCACGCCCGCGCGTCTGCCAGACAGACGCACCTTCTCGCGATAGCGTCCCGGCGCCACGCGGACAACCGTCGGCCGCAGCGTTCCCTCCGGAATCCTGTCCAGCACGCCCTGCAGCGATTCGCCTGCCGCGCACTCGAGGACAAGCGGCTCGACCTTCGGCGGATTCAGGAACTTGACGGACGGCTCCGCCTCGATCCTCTCGACTCCGCGCTCGACGGACTTCGCGATCTCCACGTCGCCGCGAAGCCGCAGACGGTTGCCCGGGCACGCCACCTCGCCCTTCACCTGCACCCTGCCGCGTCCGGTCGAGCCGATCCACGAGCCCGCGCCCTCGCGCGGATTCGCCTCGATTGCGACGGACTCCGGAACGACGAGCCTCTCGTCCTCGCGCGACTCGAGTCCAAAGCGGTTCAGCTCGATCGTCCCCTCGCCTTCGATCGCCGAAGGGCGAAGCGACGGATTCACCGCGTTGTTCGCCTCGTAGTGGCTCTGGAGCGTAAGGCGCGGCTTTCCGCGCAGCACGAGCTTCGCGCATTCATACGGCGTGCTGGACATCGTCCATATCGTGGCGTCCTTCGCGAAAACTACCGTGTCCTCCGACTGCGGCGCGCCGTTCGACCAGTTCTCCGCATTCTCCCACGTGTCGCGATCGGGAAGGACGTTGGGCACGCCGCCAGATCCCTTCCCTCCGCGCCACTCCGTAGTCTTCGCGTTCTTGCGCAGCTCCGCGCGCCGTGCGCGCGCGGCCTCTCGCTCTAGCCACTTGGCGTACATCTTCTCGACGCGCGTGCCGACGTCGCTGAACCACTTGTAGCTCATGTTCTCCCCGCGCTCGAGGTCGGAGAAGTCGAAGTTCATCGTCCCGTCGCGGCGTCCGGTGAACGGACGGTTGTCCTCCAGCGTGTAGTAGCGGCACCAGAGCGGATTCGACTCATCCTCTGGCACGCGCACAAGGCGCGACGTGACGATTCCGTCCTCGCGGCGGAATCCGTCCTCGACGCGATAACCCCTTATCGCGTGCGCCTTGTACCACGTGACGGCGCCTTCGATGCTCTCGCGTATGCGCGCGGCGGTTTCCGCGGGGTAGAGCGTTGTGTCGACGTCCATAAGAAGCGCCACGATGTCCGCTGACTCGTACGTGCAGACCGCGGGTAGCTCGAACGACCTGCCGACGCACGGCTCGAGCGTGTCGCGGTCGTGCTGCTGGCACCACAGCGCGAGCTTTCCGTCCTGGCGTATCTGCGTCTTGAGGATGCATTCGATTCCGAGGTCGAACGCGCGGCGGCACTTTGCGCGCAGCTCGTCCGGAAGCGGGATGTCGAACGGAGCGCGGCCCTCGTACACGTCGCGCATCGTGTTCATCGCGTTCACCATCGCGCCGTCGTTGTACGTGATCTGGTGCCAGTAGCCCACCTTCGCGGGGTCGCACTGCGGCCAGCCTCCGTTCGGATACTGCATAGCCACCAAGAACTCAATGCCCTTCCTCACCGCCTCCAGATACATCCCCGTTCCCCGTTCCCCGTTCCCCATTCCCCGTTCCCCGTTCCCCGTTCCCCGTTCCCTCGCCTTCCACATCCGCGCGAGGAACTTGAGCTCGGTGAACGTCGCCGCGTTGTCTATCGTGCCGAGCTTTCGCTCGCCCTTCATCGCGAGGACGGCCCTGCGCTCATTCGCCGAAAGCCTGTCGTGCATCGGCACATTCTTCGGCCAGCCGCCCGAGTCGAGCTGCCAGTCGATGACGTTCTGCGCAATGCGCGCCGCCTCGGCGGTCTTGAGGAACCTCTCGTCGAGATGCGCGGCGTAGTCCGTCCAGTCCTGGTTGCCGGACTGTCCGTGGAACTCGAGTATCTCGCCCGGATCGGTGTCGAACTCGAGGCAGACGGACGAAAGCGGATTCTTCGCCCGCTCGAAGCAGCTCTCCGGCGTGCCGTCGGGAACGGCCTGCCCTTCGGTGGACGCGATTGCGGCGTTGGGGCAGCGTCCCTTCGCCTTGCGCATGAGCGGCGAGCCGATTGCGCTGTAGGAGCGGACTCGGCACACGCCTCCCTCCTTCGACAGGACGCGCATCTTCGTCACCTTATTCTCGCGCCACTCGAGGTTGAAGACGAACCCTCCGGGCGCCTCGAGGTTCTCCTTGTGCCCCTTGCGCATCTCGTCGACGCCGAGCGCGGGCAGGAGCTGTATCTCTCCGCTGCGGCACTGAAGGTAGCGCCGCGCGTCGAAGTCAGCATCTTCGGCAGCGGCTGCGGCAAGCGCACCCATCAGCGCCAGGGCGGCGCACAAAACCGTTGTGATTTTTCTCATGCACCAATTTTACCATAACGACGCCACCCCCTCCAGCCCCCAACAGGGGGCAGTCTGACGCTATTCCAGCATGCCGCCGACAGCGAGCGAGACCGCCTCCGCGATGCGCTCGTGTCCTGCTGCGGATGGATGCAGCCTGTCGCGCTCGCCGTTGCTGAAGAAAGGCACGTGAGAATCCGACACCGGATAGAGCCCGCTTTCCGCATTTATGTCGACGACCTTCGCCGCCCAGACGCCGCCAGCCTCCTTCACGACCTTGACGTAGTCGTCGATGAAGAGCCCGAGTTCGTTCGAGTGGAACTCGTCCGGCTGCACGTTCTTCGCGCCGAACGTCGCATAGCCGCGGTGGATCGGCGTGAGAAGCACGAAACGCGACGTCGGGAAGCTTGTCCTCAGGAACGACATCGCCGAGTTGATGCGTCCGCGCAGCGTAGAGCCGTCCATGGAAAGCGTGCGCTTCTTCACGGTAACCTCGCGTCCGTTCCTGTTGACCTTCACGTCGGAAACCTCGTACCACTCGCCCAGCGGGACGTTCGCGTTGTAGTCGTTCGTGCCGGCAAAGACGAACACAACGTCGGGGCACTCCTTGTGGTCCTTCATGTACGCCCGCGCCTGGTTCGCGATGTGCGACCACTGCTGCCCGTTGATCCCATATACGAGCGGACTGAACCCGTACCAGTCTCCTAGGTAGCCCCAATAGTTCTTTGTGCAGCCGATGTGGCGCTTGTCGGTAATCGAGTCGCCGAGGAAAAGCACCTTCTTAGACGGTTTCGCGTACTGAGCGAGCCAGGCAGCCGCCTCGTCGGACCACACGTCCGTCGCGCGACCGGTCCTGCGCAGCCCGTAGCCGTGTCCGCCGTTCGGATATATCTTCGCCGTCGACTTCACGCCCGCCATGCGAAGGTGCCAGTCGTACGTAACCGTCGTCTCGATCTGGCAGAAGTCGTCGATCGACTGCGCGATGAACGCGGGAGGGGTCTCGGCGTCTACCGGATACTCGGGGCGGATGTCCATCCCCTTCCAGCCCTTGGATGTTGTCGACGGGTCGTTGCGAAAGCGGATGTCCCACGGATAGATTGGCATCTGGAAGTCGGGGCGGCACGGATAGTCGTCCGCGTCGTCTACGCGCTCGTAGAGCCTCTTGCGCCAGTTGGTGGACGCGCGTATCGCGAGGTTCGCCCCTGCCGAGAAACCGATGACTCCGACGCGCCCCGGGTCAATGCCGTACTTCGCCGCGTCGCGCCTCAGGATGCCTATCGCACGCTGCACGTCGCACAGCGCCGCGTCGCGCTGCTCCGGCGCGCGGTAGATGAGAACTGCGGCTGAAAAGCCGAGCGTGTTGAGCCACTCCGCAATCTCGGTGCCTTCCTTGTTCCATCCGAGCTGCCAATAGCCTCCGCCCGGGAGGATCACCACGACGCCCTTCGCGCCATCGCCCGCAGCGGGGAAAAACGTAAAGAACGGATCGTTTACGTCCGACACCACGAGATTGCGCTGCCAGAGCTCGTGCTCCATCATCCTAATGGGCTTGTCGTTCGCCTTCATCGGAACCTTGCCCTCGGGCCACAGCTTCGTGTCCGCGGCGGGGTCGTGCTTCCACAGTTCGGCGACAAGCGCCGCGCGCGCCTCCGGCGTGCTGTCATCAGCGCAGTACCGCGCTGGATAGTGGCGTTCCCTGGAAACCTCCTCCGGCGTCTTAGCGAAGGAGGACAATGCGGCTGCAAGGCAAAGAGCCGTAGCAAATGCACCGCGCACGAGCGGAGCGACGATGAGTGTATTCTTGTTCATGACAAGATTTTACCACACATCGGCCCCGCCGCGCAATCAGGTATTACTTCTTGAGATAGGCATTTATCCCTGCCGCAGCACGGCGTCCCTCGCCCATGGCGAGAATAACCGTAGCCGCGCCGAGGACTATGTCGCCGCCGGCGAAAACGCCGGGGATGGACGTCATGTTCGTCTCGGGATCGACGACTATGTTGCCGCGCTTGTTGACCTCGAGGCCTTCCGTCGTCGCGGGGATGAGCGGGTTGGACGCGTTTCCGACCGCAACGACCACGGTGTCGACGTCAAGCGTGAACTCGCTGCCCTCGATGGCGACAGGCGAGCGGCGCCCTGACGCATCGGGCTCGCCGAGCTCGTAGCGCAGGCACTCTATGCCGTTGACGAAGCCCTTGTCGTCCCCGAGGATGCGCTTGGCGTTCTCGAGCATGTGGAACTCAACACCCTCCTCCTTCGCGTGGTGGATTTCCTCGCGGCGGGCGGGCATCTCGTCAAGCGAGCGGCGGTAGATGAGGTAGACCTTCTCCGCACCGAGGCGAAGCGCCATGCGCGAGGCGTCCATCGCGACATTTCCGCCGCCGAGAACGGCAACCTTCTTGCCATGCCAGTACGGCGTGTCAGCCTCGCCCTCGCGGTAGGCCTTCATGAGGTTCGCGCGCGTCAGGTACTCGTTCGCCGAGAAGACGCCGTTGAGGTTCTCGCCTTCGATTCCCATGAACTTGGGAAGCCCAGCGCCCGTACCGACGAAAACGGCGTCAAAGCCGTCCTTCGCAATGAGGTCCGCGACCTTGCGGGTGCGTCCGACGCAGTAGTTCGTCTCGACCTTGACGCCGATCTTGGCGAGTCCGTCGATCTCGTGCTGCACAATCGCCTTCGGAAGGCGGAACTCGGGGATGCCGTAGACGAGAACGCCGCCGCACTTGTGGAACGCCTCGAACATCGTGACGTCGTGGCCGGCCTTGGCGCAGTCCGCGGCGCACGTGATGGACGCGGGGCCCGAACCGATGACGGCGACCTTCTTGCCCGTCTTCGGGGCGCATGCGACAGGCTCCTCCGTGCCGCGCTCGCGCGCCTGGTCGGCGCAGAAGCGCTCGACGCGGCCGATCGCGACGGCCTTGTCGACGGACTTCAGCAGCTTGCCCATCGTGCAGTTCTTCTGGCACTGCTTCTCCTGCGGGCAGACGCGTCCGCAGACGGCGGGCAGGAGCGACGTCTCCTTGATGACCTTGAGCGCGCCGTCGAAATCGCCTTCGGCGGCCTTGGCGAGGAATCCGGGGATGTTGATCGCGACTGGGCATCCCTGCATGCAGGGCTTGGTCGGACACTGCATGCAGCGCGAGGCCTCGACCTTCGCCATCTCGGCGGTGTAGCCAAGCGCGACTTCGTTCATGTTGCGGGCGCGCGCGCAGGCATCCTGCTCTGGCATCGCCTGCGGCGGTATCGCCATTCTTTCCTTTGGTGTCATTTTGGGAAATCCTTTATTTGAAGATGCCGGACTTGCAGACGTGGTCCTTCGCCGCCGCCTCCTGCGGCTTGAAGGCGCCCATTCGCTTGAGCATGAGGTCCCAGTCTACCTGGTGCGCGTCGAACTCGGGTCCGTCGACGCAGACGAACTTCGTCTGTCCGCCGACGGAGACGCGGCAGCCGCCGCACATTCCCGTGCCGTCGATCATGACAGTGTTGAGTGACGCAACCGTCTTCACGCCGAAGGGCTTCGTCGCGAGGGCGCAGAACTTCATCATGATGGGCGGCCCGATCGCGATGACTTCGTCGACCGTGCCGGACGCGCAGAGCTCCTTGAGGGGGTCGGTGACGAGCCCCTTGCGTCCCGACGAGCCGTCGTCGGTGATGAGGATCAGGTCGTCGCCTGCTATGGCGCGCATTTCGTCCTCCATGACGAAGAGCGACTTGTTGCGCGCGCCCATGATGATCGTCACGCGGTTGCCCGCGGCCTTGAGCGCCTGGGCGATCGGGTGCATCGGCGCGACGCCGATTCCGCCGCCGACGCAGACGACGTGGCCGGGCTTCTCCCCGTTCGCGCCGCGGATGTCGGTGGGTCGGCCGAGAGGACCGAGCACAGCGGGAATCGCATCGCCGGGCTCAAAGGTCGAGAGCTTCATGGTCGTAGCCCCGACCGTCTGGAAAATGATGGTGACAGTGCCCTTTTCGGCGTCCGCATCGGCGATTGTAAGCGGGATGCGCTCGCCGAGCTGCTCGTCGACCATCAGGATTATGAACTGGCCCGCCTTGCGCTCTGAAGCGATAAGTGGGGCTTCGAATGTCATCTGGTAGACATTCTCCGAAAGACGTTTCTTTGCGAGAATCTTGTTCATGGCCGTATATTATATCAAAAATGGACAGGCACGGATGTACACAAAAGTGCATACGGGCATACCCTTTTGGGGGGATGGCCGGACTCAGCCGAGCACCTTCCTGAGGCGCTCGATCGCCTCGAGGACGTTTTCGCGCGAGTTGAAGGACGAGATTCGGATGTAGCCCTCGCCCGCCTTGCCGAAGCCGGCGCCGGGAGTCGTGACTACGTTGGCCTCCTTGAGGAGCTTGTCGAAGAACTCCCAGCTGTCGCCCTTTACGTTGACCCAGAGGTAAGGCGAATCGCCGCCCCCCGTAACGGTGTAGCCGAGAGCCTGGAGAGCCTCCTTCATGAGACGCCCGTTCTCGAGGTAGAAGTCAATCGTCGCCTTGCACTGCGACTGGCCCTCGGGAGTGTATATCGCCGCCGCGCCGCGCTGGGTGATGTAGCTCGCGCCGTTGAACTTCGTGGTCTGGCGGCGCGTCCACATCGGCCTGAGCTCGACCGCACGTCCGTCGGCCGCATACGCGACAAGACCCTTCGGCACGACGGTGTAGCCGCAGCGCACGCCTGTAAAGCCAGCGGTCTTGGAGTAGCTGCGGAACTCGATCGCGCACTTGCGCGCGCCATCGCACTCGTAGATGGAGTGGGGGATGCCGGGGGTGCGGATGAACGCCTCGTACGCCGCGTCGAAGAGGATGAGCGCCTTGTTCGCGTTCGCCCAGTCGACCCACTGCTGGAGCTGCGCCTTGGTCGCAACCGCTCCCGTCGGGTTGTTCGGATAGCAGAGATAGACGATGTCGCACCCGCGCGCCGAATCTGGCGAGGGGACGAAGCCGTTGGATGCGTCGCAGACGAGGTAGGTGAGCCCGCCGTAGCGCCCACCCTCGTTCACGCCTGTGCGCCCCGCCATGACGTTCGTGTCGACGTACACGGGGTAGACGGGATCGCCGACCGCGATCCTTACGTCGCCGGCGAAAAGCTCCTGGATGTTGCCGCAGTCGCACTTGGCGCCGTCGGAGATGAATATCTCGTCTGCGGCGATGTCGATGCCGCGGTCCTGGAAGTCGACCTTCGCGGCCGCCTCGCGGAGAAAGGCGTAGCCCTGCTCGGGGCCGTACCCGTGGAAGTTCTCGCGGGACGCCTCGTCGTCGACGGCCTTGTGCATCGCCTCGACAACCGCAGGGGCGAGCGGCTCGGTGACATCGCCGATTCCAAGGCGGATGATCTTTGCGGAAGGATTGGCCGCCTGGTGCGCCGCAACGCGGTGGGCGATTTCCGTGAAGAGGTAGCTGGCCTGTATCTTGCCGTAGCTTTCGTTTACGTGGAGCATGGTTTTTCCGATCGTTTGTTGTTTTCGTTTCTATTAAGCAAAGGCCCCGCAGCGTCAGTGCTCGTGCGAATGCGGCATGTAGCCGTCCAGCGCGGCGAGGGACGTAAAGAAGAGGATCAGCACGGCCGGGCTGCGCATCGCGCAGTCGCCGCACGAGTGGATGACGGTCGCAACGGCGCCGAGGGAGATGCAGAAGACGGGCGCGGGCAGGGCGAAGAGCTGTATCGGACGCGCCGGCTGCTCCTTGGACGGCAGGAAGCGCGCAGCCCGCGCCAGCGCGCGCCACTGGCGGCAGACGGGCAGGACGAGAAGGACAACCATCGCGACAAGGCATCCGTAGCCTACGAGCCCGTGCTCGGCGAGGAACTGGAGGTGGTCGTTGTGGACGTTTATGCCGCCCGTCATCTGGATGTTCTTGAGTTCGGCGTCCGTCATGAACGGAATGCAGAGGTGCTTGTACCCCCAGCCGCCGCAGCCGAAGAAGAAGTTCTTTTTCCAGATCTCCGTCGCGACGCGGACATGGTACTGCCCCTTGCCCGTGACGCGGTCTAGCACCGCCTCGGTGTTGATCGTGTCGACCTCGCGCTGGAGGTCGTCGGGCGTGAAGAGCGCTATCGCCAGCACAACCGCGACAAGGACGAAAAGCCCGCCCGCCACCATCCGCACGCGCTGGACGCGGTGAAGGTGCTTGAAGAAGCTCGCAAAGCTGTGCAGGAAGAATACGACGGCAAGGGCGCTGACGAGCATGATCGCCGCGCGCGAAAGCGTAGTAAGGGCGGCGAAGAAGAAGATCGCCGAAGGGATCAGCAGAACGTGCTTGCGCCAGAAGATCTTGTACGGCACCTTTCCGCCCTTCTGCATGTCGCGCACCATCTCCTCGCCGTCGACCTCCTTGACCCGCCTGCGCCACGACGCGACGGCGAGCGCGAAGAGCGTCGTGAAGTAGTCGCCGGCCATGTTGGGATAGCCCCACGTCGAGAAGAAGTGCCCGAGCTTGAAGTCGACGTCGAGCCACAGGGGCGCGGGAGCCTCGAAGACCTGCTGGACAAACCCGAGGACCGCGAGGCCGACGCCGTTCCAGACCATCAGCTCGATGAAAAGGCGCTTGCCGTGCTTGGCGAGCGAATGCTTTACCGCAAGCATCGCGGTCAGCGCAGGAAGGAACCAGAGGACGACGTTGAGGTGCGCCATGCGGTCCACGCAGTACGGTATGAACGGGATCGTGGGCGACGGGTCCGCCCCCTCGACGATCGCGGGATAGTCGCATATCGGGCAAAGCCCCTTGTTGACGAAGGGGACGAGGAGCAGCGCGAGGAAGCCGAGCACGACCCACGTCAGCGGATCGCGCTTGAGGTCGTACCAGACGCGCTCGCGGGCCTCGTACGGAGTCTCGTCGCGGTGGCGCTGCGGGAAGCAGAGCATTATCTCCACGAGGAAGACGACGAGCCACGGCACGACGGGGATCAGCTTCGAGCCTATTGTGCCGCCGTAAAGCCAGGCGAGGATGGACGCTACGGACGCGACCGCTATCGCGACAATGTTATCGTATAGAAACCACATATTCCATCACCTTTGATGCGGCCTCGGACTCCGAGACCCTGCCGACGTTCTGTCCCTTGACGAACAGCACGAACTCGCCGTTCGCGCCGCAGAGCGCGACGTCCGCGCCCTTTGCCTCGCCGGGACCGTTCACAACACAGCCCATCACGGCCACGCGCGGCAGAACCGCCGCGCCCGCGCCGCCGTGCGAAAGGGCGTACGCCTCCAGGGCGGACTCCACCTCCGCGGCTACCTTGAAGAGGTTCACCTTCGTGCGTCCGCACGTCGGGCACGATGTTATCGCGGGTCCCGCCGGCTTCATGCCGAGCGAGCGCAGTATCTCCATCCCCGCGCGCACCTCCCTCTCCGGCTCCGCCGTGAGCGAGACGCGAATCGTGTCGCCGATGCCCTCCGAAAGCAGTATGCCGAGCGCGACCGAGTTGCGCACCGTCCCCGGAAGAAGCGTGCCGGCCTCGGTGACGCCGAGGTGCAGCGGGCAGTCCGTGCGCTCGGAAAGCAGCCTGTAGCTTTCAAGCGTGGTCATGACGTCGGACGCCTTGACCGATATTACCACGTCGCGGAACCCTTCGTCCTCCAGGATCCTGAGATGACCGAGCGCGGATTCGCACAGCGCCTCCGACACTCGCATCGCGCCAGAGCGGACCTTAGCGTCCAGTTCCTTCTCCAGCGAGCCGAAGTTCACTCCGATGCGGATGGGCGTCCTGTGCGCCTTGGCTGCGCGGACAACGGTCTGCACGCGGTCGCGCGCGCCGATGTTGCCCGGGTTGAGCCTTAGGGCGTCCACGCCGGCCTCTATCGCGGCGAGCGCGCACCGGTAGTCGAAGTGGATGTCGGCGACAAGCGGAATCGGGCTGGCCTTGCGCACTTCGCCGAGGACCTTGGCAGCGTCGACATCGGGAACCGTAAGCCGGAAGATGTCGCAGCCGAGCGCCGCGCAGCGCGCGATCTGCCCGGAAAGCGCGGCAGCGTCGTGCGGGTCGACGTTGGCCATCGACTGCACGCTTACGGGCGCTCCGCCACCGATGGGAAGCCCGCCGATGCTAAAGCTGCGCGTCTGTCTTCTCTGCGGCATCTCCGTTCTCCGTTTCTGAAACAGCCTCGGGCTTGTACGTGTGTATCCGCCACGAACGCGCGCTGTCGCGCCAGATGAGAAAGGCCATCAGCGCGATGAGCAGATACATGAACCCCGTCGAAAGCAAGCCGACTATCTTGTCCGGAACGCGGCGGCGGAACACGAGCGCGATGAGCGCGAACATGATGAGCCCGCCGTCAAGAACCGGTATCGGAAGAAGGTTAAGCACCGCGAGGTTGACGTTCAGGAAACGCAGGAAGCCGATGCCGTCCCAGAAGTCGTGGCGGATCGTGCTGTATATTCCCTCCGCGATCATCACGGGGCCGCCGAGCGCATTGCCGGTCGCGCGCATCTCCTTGGGCGTCACGAGCGCGTGGAGGACGCGGAATATCGCGCCTGCGTCGCTCTGGATCTGCCTGAGCGGATTGCGGTCGGGCAGCCAGCGGCTTACGCCGCCCTCCTTTTCGATGCTGAGCGCGCCGATGAAGCACGCGCCCGTGATCTTCTCCCTGCGCGGGGAGACGGAAAGCGTGATCGTCTCCTCGCCGCGCCGGACCACGAACGGCGTCGCGTTCGTACCTGAGATCTGCACCTCGGTCTGAAGGTCGCTCCAGTTCTGGATGTCGCGTCCGCCGATCTTGAGGACCGTGTCTCCGACCTTGAGTCCGGCCTTCTCGGCCGACTCGCCGGGGATGAGGTTGCCGATCACGGCGGGGAGCTGTCCGAACCGCGCGTTCGGCACGAGCGCGAGCCCGATGGCCAGCACTACCGCAAGGACGACGTTCATAGCAGGGCCTGCAAAGGCCACTAGAAGCTCCTTCCACGCGGGGATGCGCTCCTTCTTGCCCGAGCTGCCGCCCTGGAGCTTGTCCGTCCCCTCCGGATCGACGTCGGGGATCGAGACGTAGCCGCCGAGCGGGATCCAGCTGATGCGGTACTCCACTCCGCGCCACTTGCGCTTCCATATCGCGGGGCCGAAGCCAAGCGAGAAGCGCTCGACGTTGAGCCCGAGCTTCAGGGCGACGATGAAGTGCCCGAACTCGTGTATCGCGATTGCGAGGGAGAAAAGCGCAATGCAGAGCGCTATGTAGAATGCTGTCGTCAGAATAGCCATCGTTTGTCCTTACTTCTTGAAACCGCGCTCAAGCCACTTCGTCGTCCATTCGGCGGCGGAAATCACCGAATCAATCGAATCGCACTTCATCTTCGGCGCGGCGGCAAGCGCTCCCTCGACCGCGCGCGGTATGTCCATGTAGCCGATTTCCCCCGCGATGAACTTCGCCACGGCCCATTCGTCCGCCGCCGCGAGAACCGCCGTCGCGCAGCCACCCGCCTCGCAGGCCTCCTTGACAAGGCGCAGGCAGGGGAAACGGACAGGATCCGTTGCGCGGAACGTCAGGCTTCCAAGCGCCGCAAGGTCAAGCGCCTCGCGCTCGGACTTGAGTCTCGCCGGAGCGCTGAGCGCATACTGGATCGCGACACGCATGTCGGGCGGGGATAGCTGGGCGAGCGTCGCGCCGTCCCTGAACGTCACGAGCGAATGGACGATAGACTCGGGGTGGACCACGGCGTCTATGCGCGACACCGGAACGCCGAAGAGCCAGTGCGCCTCGAGGATCTCGAACCCCTTGTTCATCATCGTTGCCGAGTCGACGGTCACCTTGGGGCCCATCTTCCAGCGCGGATGGTTCAGCGCCTGCTCGACGGTGACGGAAGAGAGGTCCTCGGGCCCGTCGAGAAACGGTCCGCCCGAGGCGGTCAGTATCAGCCTGTCGATCTCGGCGGAGGGACGAGCGCCAAGGCACTGGAATATCGCGGAGTGCTCGGAGTCGACGGGAAGGAAGCTGACCTTCATTTCCTTGGCGCGCCGCGTCGCGAGCTCGCCGGCCATCACCATGACCTCCTTGGTGGCGAGCGCGACGTCCATCCCCTTGTCGATGGCCAGCATAGTCGGCGCAATGCCGCTTGTGCCAACGGTCGCGACCAGGCAGATGTCCGCGTCGTTCTCCGCCACCGCCCTGACCGCGGCGTCGTCTCCGACATAGCTCTTCGCGCCGAACTTGCGGGCGATCGCCTCGCACCTGTCGGCCGAGCGAAGGGCGGAAACCGCGACGAGCTTGAACTCGTCGCGGTGCGTGCGCACAACGTCGATCGTGCTTGATCCGATCGAGCCTGTCGCGCCAAGCAGTATTATGCGCTTCGTCTTCAAGCCTGCGGAGCCTCCACGGGAGCCTGCGCGGGCGCGGCCTCTGCGGCCGGCGCGTCGGCCTTGCACTCGGACTTGCCGCAGCGTCCGCACAGATACCACCAGAGTCCCGCTCCTATTAGCAGCAGGAGGACGAGCGTCGTCAGCAGGCAGCGCCAGAAGAGCGGATTGCACGCGCACTTCGTAAACGAGCGGGCGAGCTTCATCGAGAAGCGCATCGGTCTGTTCACGGCCCAGCCGCTTGCGTTGAGAATCGCGCCGAGGTCGCGCTGGCGGAGCTTGAACCACGTCAGGATCACGCTCGGAAGCGAGACGACGAGTATGACGGCGACGATGGATACAAGAATCTGCCACCAGGTCATGTTGGAAACCGCCGCCATGATCGACGCAAGAGCCGCGCCCATCATGCCGACGCCGATGCCGATGGCGGCGACGGAGCTCGCCATCGCGGCCCCGCCAGCCTGGGCGTTCTGCGTTCCGGCCGCGACGTTAGCCTGGGCGGCCGCCTGCTTGTCGCCAAGGAACTTCTTGGCTGTCGCGGCTATGCCCTCGCCGAGCTTGCGCCATGGCGCCCAGAATGCTTCCGCGAGCGAAACCTGCGACTCGACGACCTTGGTGACGACGGCCTCCCAGTCCTTGCCGTCGCGATCGTAGAACACGCCGTTGCGGCCGGCGTACAGCCCCGCGACGGACCCCGCGGTGACGACGGCGCAGATGGAGGCCGTCGCGCCTTCGGAGGGACGCGAGAGCTTGAGGTATATGACGCAGCACTTCGACCTTTCGGCGAGCGCGCTGTGCGCGGCCTCGCTGTCGACGTGGAAGCAGAGGCTGAGTTCCTTGGCGTCGATGCGCAGAACGCCCGTCTGGAACACTGCAAGCGCGTTCTGGTCGTAGAGGCGGCGCATGTTGACGTAGTTCTCAAGGAACTCCAGCAGATGGAGCTTGTAGCGGCATACGCGCTCCTCGTCGTCGAGCTGTCCCTTTACGCCTGCGTTCATGACGGGCTTCGCGGCAAGCCACGCGCGGTAGGGCGCGAGCGCGCCCTTGACCTTCTTCCACTCAAGGCGGTCTATGGCATCCTTGTCTCCAAGCACGGGCTTTACACACTTGTCGGAGAACGCAAGGATCGCCTCAAGGTGCTTCGGATTAAGATGGTCCTTGAGCGGGAGGGTCTTGTCCGGCTCCTCCGTAACGAGCGGCATGTCGTCCGGCGGCGTGAAAAACGCATCTATGACACCCTCTACGGCCGCGAGCGCGGCGTCGGCAGCCGACGTGGCGTCGCCGAACGGGGCGACTTCAGGCGTCTTGCCCTTTGCCTCCCACTCCTCCATGGCGGCGACATCGGCCTTGGACGGCTTGACCTTGGCGAGGTCGGACTGACGCGAGAGGACGTCCGCAAGCTTCGCCTCGTCGGCCTCGGACGGCTTGAAGAGGTCGTTGAAGTCGACGCCCTTCGCCTTGAGGAAGTCGATCGCGGCTATGACCTCGGGCGTGCGGATGCGTCCGTCGCCGTCGGTATCCATCAGCTGGAGCATGCGCTGGTCGAAGCGGACACCCTTGACCGGCATTGAGATCGCGAGCCAGTGCTTCTTGTCGAGGCCGGCGAGGTTCGCTATGTCGTCGCCGTTCTCGAGACGGACCTGCGACATGCGGCCCATCTTCATCCAACGCCACTTGTATGAACTCATTTTATGGAGCTCCCTTTGTTCTTTTTACTGGTAAACCGACTGTACGCCCACTTGGACCTGCCGCTGCTCGTAGTGGCCGGGCTGCCACACGCGGATGACCGTGCCGTTGGGCTGGGCCTGGTCGACGTAGCGGCCTTCGACCCAGACGCTGCGCGTCTCGTAGACGGGCTGCTGGACGACGACAGGCGCAGGCTGGACCACAACAGGCTGCTGAACGACGACAGGCGCGGGAGTCGCAACGACGGGCGCGGGGTTGACGATTACGGGGGCGGGGCGAATCGCGTCGTAGACAAGGCCGCCGAGAATCGCGCCTCCAATGACGCCTGCCGCAAAACCGCCGCCATGGTGATGGTGGTGGTGGCTGTGATGATAACGGGGCGGCGCATGGTGCGGACCCCCGTGAGGACGTGCGAGAAGCGCGCCCGAGGCTAGCGCCAGGGCGACAAGAAGCGCGATTTTCTTCATGATTATTCTCCTTTCATCACTTTTTATATCTTATTATACCAAAAATGAGGGGCGACGGGTTGTGCTAAACGCCAGAATCGTGTATAATATTCGTCGTTTGCACTTGGAGAGATGGCGGAGTGGTCGATCGCGGCGGTCTTGAAAACCGTTGACCCGAAAGGGTCCGGGGGTTCGAATCCCTCTCTCTCCGCCAGACTAGCGAGTAGCGCGTCGCGTTCATCCGGATTCGACAGGCCGCGGTCGCGCTGCAGCCATTCGCGGACAAGCGCAGCCGCTCCCGCGACAAGCGGAGCCGCCATGCTCGTTCCGTTCTTGAAGTGGTACGGACCCTTCAGCGGACGCCGCATCACGCGCGGCGGAATCGGCGAAGTCACAGCTCTCGGTTTGTCAGAAGTTGTTCTGCTCGAGCTGGAAGTACGCCTTGGGATGGTCGCACACCGGGCACTTCTCAGGGGCGGTCTCGGACTCGACGATCGCGCCGCAGTTGCGGCACTGCCACTTGTTCTTGCCGACGCGAACCCACACTTCGCCGGACTCGATGTTCGCGGCGAGCTTGCGGTAGCGCGCCTCGTGCTGCGCCTCGACTTCGGCGACCTTGCGGAACTTGAAGGCTATGTCCTTGAAGCCCTCCGCCTCGGCCTCCTCCGCGAAGCGCCTGTACATCTCGGTCCATTCCTCGTGCTCTCCCGCGGCGGCGGCGAGAAGGTTCTCCTTCGTCCCGTCGATCCCGGCGAACAGCTTGAACCACATCTTGGCGTGCTCCTTCTCGTTGAGCGCGGTCTCCTGGAAGATGGCGGCGATCTGCTCGTAGCCGTCCTTCTTCGCGCGGGACGCGTAGTAGTCGTACTTGTTGCGCGCCTGCGATTCGCCGGCAAACGCCGCCATAAGGTTTGCTTCCGTCTTCGATCCCTTGAGTTCCATGGTGTTCCTCCTTCTTTTTGTTTTCGATGGCAGTATTATACCATTTATCTCGCTTCCTGCGGCGCTGCGTGTTCGCGGATCCAAGCGAGGAGTTTTCCGTAATCCATGGAGCCGTCGGCAAGCGACAGCCCGGCTCGGACGATATCTTCGTCTGTGCATTCGACCCGAATCCCGTTTACCTCAAGAAACGTCAGCATCACATACATGCCGATCCTCTTGTTTCCGTCGAGGAACACATGGTTCGAGACGAGCGACGCGCCGATGCGAGCCGCTTTCTCCTCTTTTGTCGGATAGAGCTCCTTGCCCTCGAAAGTGGCAAACGCGCCTTCAAGCGCCGATTCAAGAAGACCTTCGTCGCGAAGCCCCACACTGCCGCCAGTTTCCGCCGCGATGTACTGGTGGAGCAGAAGAACCTTGTCTTTGGAGAACTTCGTCATTTCGCCAGCTCCAGAAACGCGGCCTTGTGACGCTTCATGATGCGCCTCGCGACAACATCAATCCTCTCCTCCTCACTGAGGTCGAGGTAGTCGCCGTCATCGAGATCGATGAGGATGTATTTGGGGCGGTTGTTCTTGAATATTACTGACTTGCCGTCCCTGTCGGTTTGCCGCGCTACGGCGGAGAAGTTCTGGTTCGCCGCCGTCATTGTGACGATTTTATCAGTGTCAATGTACATTATAAATATCCTATTATTTGCTTCAATGGGAATTATAGGATATTTTAATCCTACATGTCAACTAAACGATGGCGGAAAATTTAACTTCACTGCACAAGCCGCAAGTCTTCGAACGACATCGCCGCTCCGTCGATTTCGACCTCCGCAGTCACTCCTGTGGGCGTGCCGCGAACGCCCAACAGCTTGCGCGCCTTCTCGCCGCCGCCCAGCCAGACATGTTCGATGACCTTCATAAGGTTGGCGAAATCGCCGAACTCGGAATACGCACCATCGGAAAGCGACAGCGCGGCGTCCGCCGGATACACCCCGCGTGCGGACATCCATTCCCTGAGCCGCTTCGCGCGTTCCTCGGCGATGGAAGCAACGTCCGGACGCTCCCCGACCCTGCGCGGCGTGATCCAGGAGACGATCTTTCGCGTCTTCACCTGCGACGACTTCTTCGGGAGCGGCGCAACGGACTTCTCGCCGCCCGGGCGCACCTGCGCGTCGCCGCACATCGCCGCCGGCTCCAGGAGCCGCTGAAGCCAGGCGTGCGGAACTTCATCCTCGCCGAGCCGCGCAAGTTCCGCAAGACGCGCGCCGACATCCTCGATGCGGTGGTTGCGCCGCTCCAGCTCGCGCAGCTTTGCGTTCAGCTTGCCCCAGACCTTCCGCGCCGAGTCGCCGATGCGCGACATGAGCGAAACGAGCGTTCCGCCCGCGCCGTAGAAGAGAGAGGCGTCCGCAAGGATGCGCGCAGCGTCCGGAATCTTCACGGACGCGATATGCCGGAATCGCGAGGTCTCCGCCGCGAGCGTATCGGCACACGCCTTCCATCTCTTCGCATGGCAGTCGCGCCGCATCTCCTCGACGTCGCGCAAAATGTCCTCCCGCAGCGTACCGAAACGCCTGCCGAAGCGCTCGAGGAAAACCGCGAGCTCGTCGACGATGGGCTTGGCCTCGTCCGCGGAAAACTCGGCGATGCCGAAACTCAGAAGCCGCAGGTTGAGCTCCTGCAGCGTCTTCGCCGTCGCGTCGACGTAGCGCGACACCTGATCGATGCGGAACAGCACGTCGCCGGCGGTTTCATAGGAGACTTTTGCCGCATCCACGCGATGGAGCATGCGCCGCAGCTCGGAGAGTATGGAGCGCTGCATGTCGAGGAGATTGCCCGTTTCGTCGCCCGCCCCCGGCATGAGGTCGCGCGCATGGCGGTCGGCCAGCCATTCCACGAAGGCCGCCGCGTCGTCGCACATCCTATAGCGGAACTTGGTGCGCCGGTTGTCGCGATAGCCGCGCAATCGCTCCTTCTCGATGCGCTCCGTGACGAGCCCCCACTCCTTCAGCTGGCGGAGATCGCTCTTGAACGCCGCGGACGCGAACGCCTCCGCGTCTTCGCCGCACACCTTCCGCTCGACGTCCTCGTGCAGCGGCTCAGGCTCGTGTTCGGCGCGGAACTCCGCGAGCGAGCGCAGGATCGCGACATACTCGGCGGCGCGTTCGCTCGCGAGCATGTTGCCGAGCGTGAGCGCGCGGGACGAAAGCCATTCCTTGGTCTCTTCGACCAGCGGAGACGATATCGGTAGGGACGGCGTTCCACCGCCGTCCGCACCCATCCGCGCGAAAAGGTCCGGCGCCTCGCTGTCGCGTCTGCGCTTCATTTTGCGGCCCTCCTTTTCTTCGCGGCGAAAATGGACGCAAACGACTCCTGCTCGACCCATCGGCCGCGAGACAATATTCGCCTCACATCGTCAGAGAACCGGAAATTCTTCCATTGCGGATTCGAAAGAAACGACCGGGCTCGCTTTGTCTGATCCGCCGTCAATTCCCGCCCCGCATCCGGCATGGCACACGCAAGAACATCGGAGGCGACGACGCGCTTGAGCGGAATGCATTTGCCGACTTCGGACGCGATTCTGAATCCGTCCAGGTCGGCGTCTCCTTCATGGATGCATTCCGATCCTGTCGCACCGAGCTTATGGAGGAATATCTTCACCGCCAGACACGGATAACCGCCGGTGTAGACGCAGGCGTCTCCTTTCCGCACCATGTTGGCAAATGGCGCGGCATTTTCACTCGTCGTTACGGAGCGAGTCTTACCGGCCCATTTCACCTCCGCAAGCTCAAGGGCAGTCTCAAGCGGAAGCTGCGTCGCCATTCTGTTGACGTAGTAGCGACACGGATAGTCAAGCACCTCTCCGTCCTTCAAGACCAGATGCACAGGCGCAGAGAACGTGACGCTGCTCGTGTAGGGATTGTCAACGATCAGAACTCCTTCAAGCGCGCGTCTTTCGTCGTCCAAGGGCGAATCGGCCAGCGTCGCGGCGATTATGACTAACTGACGACGCAGAGCGCCGCTCCTCAGCTTTTTGCTGTTGCCGAACCAGTCCGAGCCAAGCTGGGAAAGCGTCGTGACGAGTCCGCACTCCGGGCCGTCGAACCTTCCGACAAAGGAGCGAAAAAGATGCAGCCAGTCCTTCCGGTTCTCCGACGTCACCAGGAACCGCATCACCTCCTCGTTTGCGGACAGCTTGTCGATGAATTGCGAAAGATCTGGTTCAAGCAGTTTGAGCCGTGCGAAGACATCCTCGGCATCGCCTTCGTCGGCCTTTCCCTTCCCGAGCCCGAAATACACCACAGCCTCGCACCATTCCGCTGGGTCGCGAAGAAACTCATGCAGTTGAATGTATAACGAACCATTCGGCTGGCGCTGCCCGAGCGTGCCGAACAGTCGCTCCAGCTCGCGCTGCGCGTCGTAGTCGAGTCCCTTCGCAGTGAAGGAGCCGGGAAGCGCGACTCCGCGCGCCACCTTGCCGGCGAGTTTCTTCAGCACGCCCGCAACCGCAGGCGCCTTTTCAATCGCTTCGGCGATCGCTGCCTTGTTCAATGTTTTGTCGCTCATCTTGCCTCCGTTTCATTGCGGACGACGGTCGCCGATGGAACGGCGACCCTACCATACTGAACGCGTTCGGACGCGCAAATCGTAATGAAATACCACGCCGACGAGATATCAATCGACAACGGTCCTCGGTGATCCAACCGCTTCCGCGAAGGCATCGGTGATGAGCCATCTCGATACTCAATAGGAAGATTTTCCATATCATCCCTCATTTGACCTTTGAACCGAAGCATTCGTCTGAATATACAAGGCGTTTGCCATCCTCAAGAACGTGGCCACTTTCAACGAGAGCATCTATTACCTTAGAGATCTCGTCGTCTGGAAGCATTTTGTTGAACATCGCCGACATATGGCTCGCAAGCGTCTTGCGTGAGCGTGGACGAGGTGCATTTGGTCTCAGCAGGCGATCTTTGACAAAGCCAATCCGTTCTTCAATTGACTGCGATGCGACCTTGACCTGAATCAATGCGGGGATTTCTTCAATCTTCGCCACACGGTCGGCTAAGACATGTAGTGACTTCAGATGGGCAATCAGCGGGTCAAATCCTGTATCGTTTGAAACGACATGGAAAAACACGTCCTTTTCAGACGCCGCAATGCGTCCGATGTAAAATGCGATGTGGAAATCAAGCGCATTATGCCCCACGCCGGACATCTCAATGTACTCGGCACGAGATCCAAGACGCTGAACAGCCTTGACCAATGAAATGGGCAGCTTAGTCTGGCTCTTGCCAACGAACAGCAGAACCTTAATCCAATCATGTGCAAGAAGTTCAAGATTCTCCGGAATCACGTTCTCCAGGTCAATCAAAACATAGTTGGTTCTCATTGTTCTCTCCTAACTTGCCGTTATATTTGTGCTGGACAGGGATGATTTGTGCATTGTGTTGGTACGGCGGGCGCGCCGCGCACGCCGTTCCCGATGCACGGATTGCGCGGCGCGCGATTCCTACCAATACGCTCATTATCCATATCCATGACGATAATCACCTCGTCTCCTCCTTGACCGTCATGCCGACTTCAGGCGCGGAGGCGGACAGCAAATCGCCCTGCGAGGCGATGCCGCTCTTTTTGTATCGCCGACTTGTCGGTCGTCAGACATGACGCCGCAGTCCGTGCCGAATTGATGTGGCGTTCTGCCACGGGCACGGACAACTCAATTTCCGATATTACAAGCATATCAGCCATGATCGTTCCTTGTCAAATTCCCAATCGCCTCTGGTATCGCATAGAGCGGATAGTCGTCGATTCGTTCGCCGGACGACCACTTGGACATCGATACACGCAGAGCCTTGCGCGGGTTGAACCGGTCAATGTATGACTTGAGCGACTTCGCGCGCAGGTTCGTTTCGGCCTTTGCCTCAAGCGGGCATATCATTGTCCCGATCTGGAGGAGGAATTCCACCTCCGCCTTGATGTTGTCCGGCGACCAGTAGTTGGGCGACAATCCCAACGCAGTCAATTCTTCGAGGACATACTGCTCCGTCAGCGCCCCTTTGAAATGCGTAAACAAACTATCTCCATCAAGCAGGATCTGCGGCGGGACA
This sequence comes from Lentisphaerota bacterium, assembly GCA_015061665.1. Taxonomy (GTDB): domain Bacteria; phylum Verrucomicrobiota; class Kiritimatiellia; order RFP12; family UBA1067; genus UBA1067. Next base: position 938 of record SUWC01000027.1, on the reverse strand, counting down.
CCGGCCATCGCACCAACTAGCCCTATGTCGTGCGCGTAGAGCTTGAAAGCTCCGAACTCCTCGTATGCCGCAAGAGGCAGCTGAGGCGTCGATACATTGCGGACGATTCGAATCATCCCCGCGTCCTCCAGCCATTCAAGCGCGACTTCGTACTCTCTTGCCCTGGCTCCGGGACGCAGCGCAGTATAGACGAACTTCTTGTTCTCCTTCGCAAGCTGCGCCGGTATCGAGTTCCAAAGCAGCCGTATCTTTGCCAAAAGAGGGCCATCGGCATGCTTTGCAAAATCTTCGTCATACGCCCGGAGAATCGCCCTGTGGACATCACGCACCAGCGCAAAGTCCCCGTTCTCCGAAAAGGACTGGACTGCCTCTGGCATTCCCCCCACGAAATAGTATTTTCGGAGCAATTCGCAATAACTGTCATGGAACAAACCAACCATCTTCCAGTCACATTTCTTTAGCGCGTCGCACTTCAAATCCTCGCCGACTGCCAAAAGAAACTCTTCAAAAGTCATGGGCGGAACGTCGAGGAACGCAACCTTGCCTACCGGGAACGACGCCTTCGCCATCTGTGATGAATTGGCGTCGCGTTTCTTCTTTTTCCTGTTCACAGCAAGCCCCAAAAGCGATCCTGCTGCCATAACAGCCAAATCCGGCATGTCCTCGTTAAAGAACTTAAGCGCAGTCAACGCGCGCGGGGACTCCTGTATCTCGTCCAGCACAAGAAGCGTCTTACCGGGAACTATCTTCTGCCCCGTCTCGATTGATATGGCCTCTATGATGGACTTCGGATCAAGGTCTGTCGTTTCAAACCGCAGACGCAGTCGCTCGCTCTTCATGAAATTGACAACAACCGTGTTGCCGACATACCTACGCCGAGCAAATTCCTCCATCAGCCAAGTCTTGCCAACCTGTCTCGCGCCCATCAAAATCAGCGG
>SUWC01000026.1 GCA_015061665.1 Lentisphaerota bacterium | reverse complement strand
GGAAACCGGCGACAGAAAAAAGTCTCCGCCCGTTTCCGACCGCCCCAAAAATATTTTTGAGCCAATGTTTACGGGGCCCTGGCGCGATTTCGGGATAAGTTGCCCCGAAAAAGTCGGGATAAGCGTGCAGGAGTAGGGGGGGTGCAGCTTTCCTGCAACTTATGGTATAATATTATGAATAACTTTGAAGTTGAAGGACGCAATAAAAGGAAAGCCATGAAGAACCTTACGGCGGACGAACTCCGCGACATGTATCTGAAGTTTTTCGAGTCTAAGGGGCATGCAATCATCCCCGGCGCCTCCGTCATACCCGAGAACGACCCGACCGTTCTCTTCACGACGGCTGGAATGCACCCGCTCGTGCCGTACTTGATGGGCGCGATGGAGCACCCCGCCGGCACGCGTCTGACGGACGTCCAGAAGTGCGTGCGCACCGGCGACATCGACGAAGTCGGCGACGCTGCGCATCTCACCTTCTTCGAGATGCTCGGAAACTGGTCCCTCAACGACTACTTCAAGAAGGAGGCGATCTCCTGGAGCTTCGAGTTCCTCACCACGAAGCTCGGCTTCTCCCCCGACCAGCTCAGCGTCACCGTATTCCGCGGCGAGGGCAAGGAGGGCGACGAGGGCTACATTCCAGCCGACGAGGAGGCTGTCGCGATCTGGAAGTCGCTCGGCATCCCCGACGAGCGCATCTACCGCCTTCCGCGCGAGGACAACTGGTGGGGCCCCGCGGGAACGACGGGTCCGTGCGGTCCTGACACCGAGATGTTCATCGACACGGGCAAGCCGAAGTGCGGAAGCGACTGCCGCCCCGGCTGCCACTGCGGAAAGTTCATCGAGATCTGGAACGACGTCTTCATGCAGTACAACAAGAACGCCGAGGGCAAGTTCGAGCCCCTCGGGCGCCACAACGTCGACACCGGAATGGGCGTCGAGCGCACGATCTGCATGATGAGCGGAGCTCCGACCGTCTACGACACCGAGATCTTCGCGCCGATCATGGCGAAAATTGACGAACTCAGTTCCATGGGCAAGGGTGCGGGAGCGCCGGAGCTCCCGTCCATTTCGCCGGAAGAGCGTCTTCGCGCCCGCCGCATCATCGCCGACCACATGCGTACGGCGACGTTCATCCTCTGCGATCCGAAGGGCGGCGTAAAGCCTGGCAACGTCGGCGCGAACTACGTCCTCCGCCGTCTCATCCGCCGCGCGATCCGCTACAGCCGCATGCTGGGAATCGCGGAGGGCTTCACTGTGAAGATGGCCGAGGTCATCTGCGAGAAGTACAAGCACGTCTACCCCGAGCTCGCCGCGAACCTCGAGACATGCCGCAACGACCTTGCGCAGGAGGAGAAGCGCTTCAACGCGACCTTGGACAAGGGCGAGGCGATGTACAACAAGGTCGCCGAGCAGCTCAAGGCGCACGGACAGAGCCAGATATCCGGCAAGACGGCCTTCAAGCTCTACGACACGTTCGGCTTCCCCATCGAGCTTACGCTCGAGATGGCGGCGAAGGACGGCCTCACGGTCGACAAGGAGGGCTTCGACGAGGCGAACCGCAAGCACCAGGAGCTTTCGCGCACGACCTCCGCAGGCTCGTTCAAGGCTGGCCTCCAGGACAACTCCGAGGTCGTCACGCGCCTCCACACGGCGACGCACCTCCTCCACGCCGCACTCCACAAGGTGCTCGGGCCGACGGCGAACCAGAAGGGCTCCAACATCACGCCGGAGCGCCTGCGCTTCGACTTCGCGTGGCCGCAGAAGATGACCGACGAGCAGAAGGCCGAGGTCGAGAAGCTCGTCAACGAGTGGATCGCCCAGGGCATCGACGTCACGAAGAAGATGACCACCGTCGAGGAGGCGAAGGCCGAAGGCGCGATGGCCCTCTTCGGCGCGAAGTACGGCGACCAGGTTTCGCTCTACACGATCGGCGACGTCTCGAAGGAGATCTGCTGCGGACCCCACGTCCAGAACACGAAGGAACTCGGCAGCTTCAAGATCAAGAAGGAGGAGGCTTCCTCCGCCGGCGTCAGGCGCATCAAGGCCGTGATTGGCAACATGTAGCGATGGCTCCGATCTCCGCCAGATTCCGCCCGGCCTTCACGCTCGTCGAGATCGTCGCGGTTGTCGCGATAATTGCGATTCTCGCCTGCGTGGCCGTGCGGTCCGTCGGGTTCCTTGCCGACAAGGCGAGAACGACGGCGGCGGAAAGCGACCTTGCCGCGATACGGGATGCGTTCGTCGGCGAGCCTGACGGCTATCTTGCGGACATGCGCGGCATACCGGGCTTTTCCGTCGGCTATCTGCGCATTGCGAACCTGTTGATCGCGACGAACGTCTACGGCCGCGCCGAAGGGTCCGACACGGGCGAGCGGCTGGACCGCGAGGGCGGCACGACCCCGCGCGGCTGCGCCTCCGCGGCGGAATTGACGCGGTGGAGCGAGGAAAGAAGGCGCGGATGGCGCGGGCCCTACCTGCGGTCAGCTTCGCTCGGAGGCTTCCCGTCGCGGGAGGCGGTGCGCTTCGCAGGCGATTCGTCCGGCGAAGGCCGGGGGTTCTATCCCGACCTTGCGGGACTTCTCGTGCCGCCCGACTTCAAGAACGGCTACATGGGCTGCTCCGTATACGGCTTCCCCGGCGAGCCTTGCGCGCTCGATCCGTGGGGCAACCCATACGTCCTTCAGATTCCGCCGCCTCAGGCCTTCGGCGGGGCGATGACGAACGTGACGGACGAAATACGCTGGCGCTATGCGCGGGTCGTATCCGCCGGTCCCGACGGCGTGCTTTCGACGCCCTGCTTCGAAGTCAACGCGACGAACGTGTACGCGACGAGTTGGACGCCTCGCAAGCGCAGGATGTCTCGCCAGGCCGGACTTGTCGACGCGAACGACCGTTCGGCGCGAGGCGACGACCTGGTGCTTTTCATCGGACGCAGCGATGTTGACGAAGGCGAGGACAATTCACTGTGAAACGATTTTGCTTCTTCGACCTGGACGGTACGCTCGCCGACACGGATCCAGACATCCGCGTCTCTTGGAAGGCGGCGATGAAGGACCTTGGACTGGTCTATCCCGATTTCGACAGGGACTTCATAGCCGGTCCCACGCTTGAGGAGATGGCGAAGCGCTTTTTCCCAGACGCGTACACCGAAGAACTTGGCGCTCGCCTGCGCGAGAGGTTCGGCTTCCACTACGACAACGACGGCTTTCCGACGACGGTCGAGTACGCAGGTGTGATGGACGCTGCAAGACGCCTAAGGGACGCGGGGCGCAGGCTCTTCATAGTCACGAACAAGCGCTATGCGGGAGCGTGCGCGATGGCGCGCCACTTTGGATGGAACGATGTCTTCGAGAAGATATACACCTCCGACATGCACAAGGACGATCCGTCCATCGGCAAGCTCCGCAAGCCGCAGCTTCTCGCGCTCGTAATGCGCGAACTTGGCGCCGCTCCGGAGGAGTGCGTCATGATCGGCGACACGGTGAACGACTTCGAGGCGGCGAAGGCGAACGGCATTGAGTCCGTCGCCGTCAGATGGGGCTACGGAACGCCGTCCGAGTGCGACCAGGCGACATTTTCCGTATCCGACGCCGAGGGGCTTTCTGACCTCCTGCTTGGGCGATAGACATGCGGCGCATAGACATCGATTCTATCTCGCCCAGGGAGCGCGAGGCGCTTGTCGCGATCGCTGAGGCGGTCCGAACTGCGGGCGGACGCGCCCTTATGGTAGGAGGTTCCGTGCGCGACCTGCTGCTCGGTTCGCCCGTGAAGGACGTCGACATCGAGGTTTTCGGAGTTGAGCCAGACAGGCTCAGGGCAATTGTCGGGGGGCGTTTTCCATACGACGAGTGCGGCGCCTCTTTCGGCGTCCTTAAGCTCAAGCACGTGGACATAGACGTCTCGCTTCCGCGGAGGGAGTCCAAGAGCGGAAGCGGACACCGTGCCTTCAGCGTCAGCGCGGACCCGTTCCTCTCCGTGCGCGAAGCGTCCAGTCGTCGCGACTTCACCGTCAACGCGATGTACTACGATCCGCTTGCGGACGCATTCGAGGATCCGTGGAACGGCGCGGCGGATCTTGAGAGGCGGGTCCTTCGCCATGTTTCGGGGAAGTTCGGCGAGGATCCGCTGCGTGTCCTGCGCGGAATGCAGTTCGCGGCGCGCTTCGGGCTAGACGCCGCGCCGGAGACCGTCGCCGTATGCCGTGGGATGACGCCGGAGGGCCTTGCGTGCGAGCGCCTTTTCGAGGAGTGGTCGAAGTTCCTGCTCAAGGGACGCGACATGACGCGTGGGATGCGCTTTCTGCGCGATACGGGATGGGTGCGGTACTATCCGGAGCTTGAGCGCCTGATTGGATGCGAGCAGGCGCCGGAGTGGCATCCAGAAGGCGACGTGTGGAACCACACTTGCTGCTGTCTGGACGCATTTGCCGCAAAGCGGGGGCTTGTCGATGACGACGGAGAGAACATCGTCGTCGGACTGGCTGTACTGTGCCACGACTTCGGGAAGCCGGCGGTGTCGGTCTATGACCGTGTCAAGAAGCGGATAACGGCGAAGGGGCACGACGAGGCCGGCGTGGAGCCGACGCTTTCCTTTCTGCGCAGGCTCACGAACGAGGAGCGTCTGCTGAGGGAGGTGCCGCCGCTTGTGCGCCTGCACATGCGTCCGTTCTCGATGTGGCGCGGCAAGAGCGGGGATTCCGCAGTAAGGCGTCTTGCGGCCCAGGTGGTGCGCATAGACCGTCTCATCCGCGTCGCGACGGCGGACGACGAGGGTCGGCCTCCATTTCCGCCGCAGCCAGAGCATCTACAGTGGCTTGCCGAGGCCGCCGAGAGGCTGCGCGTTGCGGACTCCGCGCCCAAGCCGTTGCTCATGGGGCGCGACCTGATTGCGATGGGGTTCAAGCCGTCGCCTCTTTTCGGCAAGTGGCTTTCTGAATGCTACGAGGCGCAGCTCGACGGCAAGTTCGGCGACCGAGAAGGCGCCATTGCATTTTTCCGCGGATTGGCGAGTGGAGCCGATTTGCAATACCGTCCGCTTTTTTGATATAATATCCACTAATCTGCGACTGTCTAAGGAGGTTATCCCTGCCGCGGCTGCCCTTCGGGTGAGGGGTGTGTTGTGTCCTTGTCATGGGACGGGGTTTGGATTGCTTCCCGGTTTGCAGGGAACAAAAGAAAGCAAGAAGCAAGATGAAGATCGACAAGGCAGCAGTTCGTGCGGAATTCCAGCGTCATGACCGTGATACCGGTTCGTCCGAGGTCCAGATCGCAATCCTCACCAAGGAAATCGAGGCTCTCACCGCCCACCTCAAGGCCAACAAGCAGGACCACAGCTCTCGCTACGGCCTTCTCCGCAAGGTCCAGAACCGCCGCAAACTCCTCGACTACCTCAAGCGCGAGGACGAGGAAGGCTACAAGGCCCTCATCAAGAAGCTCGGCCTCCGCCGCTAAGCGGTGCCGGGTGGTCTGATTTACAAACAGTAAACAGAGAAAAAGAAAGAAAAACCACCAATGGAAGGTGCAAAGCAGTTCAAGGTCAACATCGCGGGGACGGACCTCGTGATCGAGACCGGGCTCCTGGCCCAGCAGGCCGCAGGGGCAGTCACCGTCTCGTACGGCGACACGACCGTCTTCACGGCGGTCACGAATACCGACACTCCCCGGGAGGGAATCGACTTCTTCCCGCTGCAGTGCGAGTACCGCGAGAAGTTCTACGCAGCGGGCAAGTTCCCCGGCGGGTTCTTCAAGCGCGAGGCCCGTCCGACGAGCAAGGAGATACTCACGGCGCGCATGTGCGACCGTCCGATCCGTCCGCTCTTCCCCGACGGCTACTACAACGACGTCCAGGTCAACGGAACGCTCATACAGTCCGACGGCACCCGCGAGGCCGACTTCCTCGCAGTGAACGCCGCATCGGCCGCTCTCCACATCAGCGAGATCCCGTTCATGGGCCCGATCGGATGCGTCCGCATCGGCCGTGTCAACGGCGAGTGGGTCATCAACCCCACGCACGAGCAGAAGGCCAAGAGCGACATTGACCTCCTCTACGCCGGTCTCCGCGGCAAGTTCCTCATGATGGAGGGCTCCGCGTCCGAAATCAGCGACGAGGACTTCATCGCCGCGCTCAAGCGCGCCCATGAGGAAGTCGAGAAGATCATCGACCTCCAGATCGAGATGCGCCGTGCGCTCGGCAAGCCCGACAAGGACATCAAGGACATCCCGCAGCCTGCGGACAAGATGGACTTCATGCGCCAGGAAGGCGGCGAGGCTCTCGCGGCAGCACTCCTGATCAAGGGCAAGCTGGAGCGCCAGGGCAAGGTCTCCGCAATCAAGGAAGACCTCCTCAAGAAGGTCAGCGAGAAGTGGCCCGAGGTCGACGCAGTCGGCTTCGTCCATCTCTTCGATGCCCTCGAGATCGAGACGGTCCGCAAGAACGTCCTCGAGAAGGGGCTCCGCATCGACGGACGCGCCCAGCACGAGATACGTCCGCTCTCCGCACAGGTCGGCGTGTTCCCGCGCCTCCACGGCTCGGCTATCTTCTCGCGCGGCGAGACGCAGTCGTTCGCGACGGTCACGCTCGGCACGAAGAAGGACGCCCAGGAGCTCGACTCCGTGACGGGCGGGGATCCGTCCAAGCGCTTCATGCTCCACTACAACTTCCCGCCCTACTGCACGGGCGAAGTCGGACGCCTCGGCTCGACCGGACGCCGCGAGATCGGGCACGGCGCGCTTGCCGAGCGTTCGATAGCGGAGGTTCTCCCCGATGACTTCCCGTACTCGATCCGCGTCGTCAGCGAGATCATGGGCTCCAACGGCTCCTCGTCGATGGCGTCCATCTGCAACGGCTGCCTTGCGCTTATGGACGCGGGCGTTCCGCTGAAGCGCACCGTCGCGGGCATCTCGATCGGCCTCTTCACGAACGCCGACCAGAGCCAGAAGGTGCTCGTCACCGACATCCTCGGCGCTGAAGACCACTGCGGCGACATGGACTTCAAGGTCGGCGGAACCCGCAAGGGCATCACCGGCTTCCAGGTCGACCTCAAGCTCCGCGGCCTTACGTGGGACCTCGTCGAGGGCGCCGTCAAGGCCGCTCACGACGCACGCCTGAAGATCATCGACTTCATGGAGACGGTCATCCCCGCTCCGCGCGCCGAGCTCAACAAGTACGCGCCGCGGATCGAGGAGATGCAGATCCCCGTCGACAAGATCGGCGCCCTCATCGGCCCCGGCGGCTCGAACATCCGCGGCATCGTCGAATCGACGGGCGCGCAGATCGACATCGACGACGACGGCAAGGTCTCGATCTTCGCGACTTCGCTCGAGTCGATGGAGGCTGCGAAGAAGGCCGTCGGATCCGTCGCGGCGGAAGCCGAACCCGGCAAGATCTACGAGGGCACGGTCACCGGCATCAAGGACTTCGGCGCATTCGTCGAGATTCTGCCTGGGCTGGACGGGCTCTGCCACATCTCGGAGTTCTCCGACAAGTTCCTCAAGTCGATGGACGGCGTCTGCAAGGTCGGCGACAAGATCAAGGTCAAGTGCCTTGACGTCGACGAGCGTGGCCGCATCAAGCTTTCGCGCAAGGCCGCGATGAAGGAACTCGACGAGCAGGCCTGATCCTGCGTCGAAAATGCGAAAAAAAGGGGCTGCGGCGATTTGTCGCGGCCCTTTTTTGCAACGGACGCGTTCGAGCGGCGTGCCGCGCCACCGACGTTCCTTATTGGGGAAACTTGGCGAACTTGACTGCTATCCTGTTGATTTGCTACAATACAAATGAAGGGAACGTGGTTGCGCGCAGCGAGGCGTCTATGGCAGATGCAGCGCTGCGCCGCCGTGACAGAGAGGAATCGGGTCGCTCATGATAGATATGCGAAAAGGGACATGGATTCTCGTCGTCGACGACGAGAAGCTAATCCGTCTTACTATGAGTGCAACGCTCAAGCGGGTCGGCTACACGCCGGTTGCCGTCGGCGACGTTGACTCGGCTGTCACCCTGCTCAAGGAAAAGCGGGGCGCCTTCAGCGCGATCATATCCGACATCATGATGGGCGACATGGATGGCTTTGTGTTCCGCGACATTGTCCGCGGCATCGACCAGTCCATCCCGATATTCTTTCTCACGGCCCTCGATCCCGAGGAGGGCGGCGGCTTTCTGAAGCGGATACTGGCGGATCCCGTCAGCTACTACATGCCGAAGTCGCTTCCGACGGAGGTCCTGATCCGCCGAATCCGCCAGGTCGTCGCATCCCGCCGAGTCGAGAACTTCATCGAGCGCAAGATGAATGACGACAGGAAGTCCTTAGAGCTCGCCGCGCACATCCAGCACAGCATGCTGCCCGTCCGCTCCATCATAACGCCGCGCGGCTTCTACATGACCTGGTGGCGTCCGAAGGACATAGTCAGCGGAGACCTATACGAGGCCGTCCAGTTCGGCGCGGGCTGCTATCTATACGTGCTAGGCGACGTCCAGGGGCACGGCACGAGCGCAGCGCTCGCGATGACTGCGGTGCAGTCCTTCATCAAGAACCTCACGCGGAGCGAGGGCGCGCCTTACATGAGCCCAGCCGAGATCGCGAACCTCCTCCAGGGCTTCTACCGCGCGAACCTTGCCGAGGTCTCGTACATGACGGCGATCATCGCCATTCACCGTCCGCTCGTCGGCGACGTGATGTGGATATCCTGCGGTGCGCCGGATCTTGTCGTAATTGACGAAGGCGTCGTTCAGGACGCGAACCCCGAGCGCAGGGGAAGTCTTCCGATCGGGCTTCTGACGGACACCGTCTACTCCGAGAACGACGTAGTGCGCACGCCGCTGTCGAAGACCTCTGTCTGCATAGCCTATACGGACGGGCTGATGGACCTTTCGCGCGACGATGACGGCGCGGAGAGGCTGCCGATGGACGTTGCGACGCGCTTTATGGCGGAACTAGAGGCGGAGGATCGCGTGAAGGGCTCCATGTCCGCCTTCCTCCCGAAGTTCATCAGGGCCTGCGAGGAGTACGGCTACACGAAGAGCCAGGACGACATGACGCTCCTGTGCTTCGGCGCGCGCATATTCATCGACGGGGTGTACGAGGCGTCCATACCGCTCAGGCCCGCCGACATTGACGCAGGCTCGCAGAACATGGGCGCGTGGTGCCGCGAGCACGGCTGGCCGGAGGAGGGCATCGGCATGGTTCAGGTCGTCCTCGAGGAGAAGCTCATGAACGTTTACGACCACGGGTACGACGACCGCGAGAGGCTCCATGCCGTCGTGAACCTGAGGCTGAGGCGACGCGGCGACTATGCGGAGCTGACCGTTTGGGACTCCGGTACGCCCGAGCCGAGCATACAGGTCGTGACGGGCGACTCGTCCATCGTGTTCGACATGCAGAACAAGAACATGAGCAACCACGGCCGCGGCAGGCTGATGGTACGCGAGCTCTGCGACGGGATAGAGCGCAACCTCTACGGAACGTTCAACGAGACGATCTACCATGTAAAACAGAACATGTCGGCGGGCGCCGACGAGAAAGGTGACGCGCAATGAAGGAATGCTGCAGGGAGTACCTGTTGAATCAGTTCGGAGACGAAGACGTTTCCAACGAGATATACAACGAGTACGCAAACTCCGTAACGGAGAAGATCGGCGAGGCAAAGGCTGCTCTTTCGTCCGGGCAGTGGCAGCTTCTCGACCGCGTTGCGCACACAATCAAGGGCAACGCCCTTGCCGCGGGCGACGTCGAGATGTCCGAGCCCGCGATCGCCCTGCGCAGGGCGGCCGCGCTCAACGACACCGACGGGAGCACGGCGCTCATCGCCAAGATCGAGGAGCTGTCGAAACTTCTTTAGAGCCTGCTTCATGGAAAGTTTCCTAGAGAGAACGAAGGACGCCGACCTCGACCAGCTTGTCCGCGAACTTGCCTCGCGCCGCCGCGGCAACAAGCGCAAGAGCCTGCGCCTCACGGCATGGAAGCTGACGGTCATCGGTTCGTACGCAGTCAAGCGTGCGACGGACATCGTGTGCAGCTTCCTGGGGATGCTTTTCCTCTCTCCGCTCTTCCTGCTCATCGCGCTTGCCGTCAAGCTGACGAGCAAGGGGCCGGTTTTCTTCTGCCAGACGCGCGTCGGGCGCTACGGGCGCCACTTCAAGTTCTACAAGTTCCGCAGCATGTACGCAGACGCAGAGGCCCGCAAGGAGGAGCTGATGGCGCAGAACGAGTCGTCCGACGGCGTGATATTCAAGATGAAGGACGATCCTCGAATAACGAAGGTCGGAAAGTTCCTGCGCCGCACGAGCCTCGACGAGCTGCCGCAGCTCTGGAACGTCTTCATCGGCGACATGAGCCTTGTCGGGCCGCGTCCGCCCGTGCCCTCGGAGGTGCGCGAGTACACGCTCGAGGACCGCAAGCGGCTGGACGTCATCCCCGGCATAACGTGCCTATGGCAGATCAAGGGCCGCAGCGAGATCCCGTTCCACGAGCAGGTTCGCCTCGACAAGGAGTATATCATGGCGCCCAGCGTATGGAAGGACGTCGTGATCCTCCTCAAGACGATACCGGCGATTCTAGGCGGAAAGGGGGCGTACTGATGACGTTCGACAGCGTTCTATACGTTCCGTCCGTGCAGCAGACACAGTGGGTGACCGAGCTTCTCCCCTGGTGGTCTCCGGCGCAGCTGATGATATGCGGACGGCGTCTGCTCGACTTCTGCCTTGAACGCGCGGAGGACTTCCGGGTCTGCAACATAGAGATACTCGACTGGAAGTATTCAGAGAGGCTTGCCAACGAGTATTCCGCCTCGAAGATACGTCCGTATGCATTTACCTACACAAGGGCGACTGGCCCGATGCCGCGCGGGCTCGACGACCTTGTCGCGTGCGGACAGGGCATCCTCGCCTCGAAGATGCCGAACGGGCTCGCCGTCGCGTGGGGGCTGTGCCTTTCCGGACACATGCCCGAGGAGGTCACGCTTTCCCCCGTCTCGCCCGAGGACTGCCGCAGCACGCCCATGGGCTTCTACCTATGGCTCGACGGAAAGTGGATGCAGATACGCCCCGTAGGCGTCGCGCTGCACGACGTCAAGACGTGGCACAAGGTCAACATGGCGGTGCTGCACACGCCAGGCAAGTTCTCGTTTCCCTGCTATTCCGCCGAAGAGGGCGTTTACCTCGGGCGCAATGTCGTCATCGAGCATGGCGCTGAGATAGCGGGACCAGTCCTTCTCGCCGACAACACGTGGATCGGGCGCAACGTCCAGATTGAGGGCGACGTGATCGTCTCTCACGGTGCCGTGGTAGGCGAGGGAACGCGCCTTAAGAAGACGGTCGTCGGGGCGAACACGTACATCGGGCACGCGCTAGACCTCGAGAACAAAATTGTCGCTGGAAGCAGGATAATCGACGCCGAGACCGGGGCCTGGACGGATCTGGAGGAGCCGGGGCTCGCGCGCTACATGGAATGGGGCCTCGGCTGGCTGGCGCCGATCTGGCACTTCCTCCGCGGACGCTCGCACGGGAGGAGCTCCTGATGGGACGCTACGTGGCAGGATGCGCTCCCGAAATGGACGAGCTTGTCGACGCGGTCGCCTGGGGAGTCGGACGCCAGATCGAGGCCATGCGCATTCCGCGCCTGCGCGGGGTCGTGCTGGGCGGTGGCTATGCGCGCGGCGAAGGAGGTGTGCGCGAGGTTGATGGACACCAGACCCTGTCGAACGACCTTGACTTCTACGTCGTAGCTGAGGACGGATCCAGCGACGCCGAGCTTGCGGCGATAGGCGACATGCTCGCGCCGGTTTCCGAAAGCTGGACCAGGAAGGTTGGAGTCGACGTGGACTTCTGTCCTGCAAAGACCCACTGGCGCATGAAGCACGACCGCGAGCGCGTGATGATACAGGAGCTTCTGCACGGGTACTTCGACGTCGCCGGCGAGAAGGGCGAGACGCTTTTCGCCGGCATAGAGCGGCGCGGGCCGGAGATGTTTCCGTGGATGGAGTCCGCGCGGCTGCTGATGAACCGCGGTATGGGGCTGCTTCTGGCAAAATGCAAAATGGAAAAAGCGAAATGCAGAATCGGCGGCGGGCCGGATAATGCCAAGAGGACGTCGTTGGACGAAAAAGCAAAGGATTTCGTAAACCGCAACATCAACAAGTGCATACTCGGCGCGGGCGACGCGAGGCTCATTGCGCGCCATGCCTACGCATGGAGAGCGACGGACCGCGCGAGGAACCTCGGCGACTCGCTCTACATGCGCGCGGTCGAGTGGAAGTTCCGTCCGTCGGGCAGCGCCGTCTGCGACTGGAAGGCCGCGCGCGAGGCGTGGCTTGCGGCGGAGGACGAGGTGATGCGCAGCGGCGACGCGCAGCGCGCGCTCGGGCGGAGCGTATACCAGGCTGCGCGCTGGGTCGCGCGAAGGAAGACGCTGGGCGACGTGGCGACGCTTGGACAGGACTGCGTCGTGCGCGTCCTGAAGAGGATTTCGCGCGCGGTGCGCGAGGGAAAGACGGCCTCGGACTCGCTTATGCGGGACTGGGAGGTCTTCAACTGAGGGTTTTAACAACGAACATCAAGGAGAAAAGAAAATGGCATGGGAAATCAACGATGACGGCAACAGGCTTAACGTAGCGGTGCATGGGCGTCTTGTGGCGGCCGTGGCGCCGTCTCTGCGCGAGGACGTGTTTGCCAGGATGAAAGACGGAATGAACGTTCTCTTCGACCTGAGCCAGATGGTACACATCGACTCGAGCGGACTCGGCGTGCTGGTGCAGATCCTGCAGAAGGCGAAGGCGGGAGGAGGGAAGGTCATACTCGCCGCGCTGCAGCCGGCGCCCAAGATAGTCTTCGACATAACCAAGGTCAGCCGCGTGTTTGAAATCGTGCCGAAGGTAGAGGACGCGAAATTCTGAGTGAGTGGAAAATGTAAAATGTAAAGTGTAATGTTTGAAAACTATGAAAAAACTTATTCCATTTTTAATTTTACATTTTTCATTTTCCATTTTACATTCACTTTCCGCCCAGGCGGAAAGTGCAACGGTAGCCGACTGCGTACGCGATTCTAAGCTGGACTACTGGGCTTCCGCTGACGTGCGGTACTGCACGACCGTCATGCACGAGGTGTTCGTCCGCGCAGGACTGGAGACCGAGAGGGTAGAGTTCGGCGCAGACGGCCTCATCGAGAAGTCGAAGGCCGACGTGATCTGCTCGGCGTTCAGGACGCCTGAGCTTTCGGAGAACTACGTATACCCGCTCCAGCCGATCGGGTGCATGCACTGCGCGCTCTACGCGACCCCGCAGCGGTCGATGGCCATGATGTCCCAGAAGATCACGGAGTGGCCGCGCCTGCGCGTCGGCTATTCGCCGGTGTCCCAGGGCCAGAACACCGACCGCGAGCACTACTTCGAGCAGGCCCGCCTGACGCCGAAGTACGTGGAGTACCCTACGAGCGCAGGCGCCGTCGATGCCCTGCAGAAGGGCGAAATCGACGTCCTGTTTCTCTACACGCCGTTCGGAAAGCGTCCCGAGGGCCTCGTCGAGGTCGTGCCGATAGGCGACCGCAACGTCTACTTCGCCGTGCGCAAGGACAAGAACGAGCTGTACAGGAAGCTCGTGAAGGCGTACCGCGAGGTGTATATCGACGACATCGACAGGATAGACGAGTGGAAGGAGACGATACTGGGGCTGCGCAAGCCGCAGCACAGGGTCAGGGCGGCGGCCTACTGCCGCGGCGGACTCTTCAACGTCGCCGAAGACGGAACGCGCGAGGGCGCGCTCGATAACTGGCTGAAGACGATCTGCACGTATACGCGGTGGACCGTCGACTTCGTCTACGGCGGGTACGACGAGAGCCTGGAGGACGTCAAGAACGGCAGACTGGACCTAGTCGGCGGCATCGGGTTTTCGCCTTCGCGCCGCAACAACTTCCTTTTCCCCCACACGCCAATCGGCATGCTGCGCGTCTACTTGTGGGCCCACCCGGGCAGCCCGTACAAGCCCGGCGATCCGGCGACGTGGCGCGGAATGAAGGTCGGACTTCTCTCCGGCACCGTCAGCGCCGAGCGCGCAAAGCGCCAGTTCGACGCCGATTCGGGGATTTCGTACAAGGAGTTCTCGTCTGACCTCGACATGCTCAACGCCTATTTCGCGGGAGAAGTCGATGCCTGCGTGGACGTCGAGATGCCCGGTCTCGCCAACGAGGAGGCGCTGCACATCTACACGGCCCACCCGATGTACATCTGCACGTCGACGAAGCGCCCCGATCTGTTCTCGGAGCTGGAGCAGGCGCTGGACGAGGTCTGCGACGACTTCCCGAAGTACCAGAGGATGATCAGCGAGCACCACTACGGCGACCGCAGCAACATGGCCGCGCTTTCGCTTCAGGAGACGCAGTGGCTGAAGGACAGGGTGCAGTCCTCCAAGCCCGTCTACATCGACTTCTCCCCCTGGCCGTACCCGTTGATCGATTCGAAGGGAAGGCCGGACGGCTTTATCGGCGCGCTGCTCGCCGAGATGTCGCGCCGCACGGGGCTGATCTTCCTCCCGCAGGCCCAGACGGGCATACAGACGGCTGAGGCTAAGTTCATGCGCGGCGAGACGGACTTCTGGGTCCCGTACCCAGCCAAAAGCGGGCCTGCCGTGTACGCCGCGACGCCAGTCTACTCACTGCCCGTTCCGCAGACGGTCGCGAAGGAGCTCGGCTGCGCTGACCACCAGCAGGAGTTCGAGATGTTCGCGAGGCGCGACGTTCCCGTGGAGCTCGTGTCCATAATCAGAAAGGTGCTTTCCGACATCGACCCGTCGCACCTCCAGGAGATGTTCTTCGCGGCGCTCGCCGAGACCCATGTCGAGCACCGGATATTCGGCATGACGCGCGACGAGCTGGTTGGCGTGCTCACGCGGACAGGCATTTGCATCGTCGGCATCATCGCGATATACGGAATCGTCATGGGCGCGCTCCTTCGCAGGCAGGTCAAGCGCGCCAACAGGGCCGCGGCGGCGGCCGAGGAGATGGCGCAGGCGAAGACAAGGTTCCTCGCAATGATGTCCCACGAGCTGCGAACGCCGCTCAACGCCGTCGTCGGGTTCGCGGAGTTTCTGTCGCGACCTAACATCGGGGAGGAGCGCCGCAGGGAGTATACCGAGGGTATCCTTCTCAGCTCCAACGCGCTGCTGGAGCTGATCAACGACATACTCGACCTGTCGAAGCTCGACGCAGGGGCGATGGACATGCGCTCGGGCGCCTGCGACATGAACAAGCTTCTCAAGGAGCTGCCAGCGATATTCGGCTACCGCGTCCGCCGGCACGGAGTGAAGCTGCGCGTGCTTACTGACAGCGACAGGCCCATACCGGTCCTGGAGTTCTACCAGCAGGGAATGCGCCAGATACTGATCAACCTCGTCGGCAACGCGGCGAAGTTCACCGAGAAGGGCGAGATCGTCGTCATGGCCACGTGGCTCGAGGAAACGAGCACGCTCCACGTCGAGATACGCGACACGGGATGCGGCATCTCCGACGAGAAGATGGCCAGGCTCTTCGATCCGTTCGTGCAGGACATCGCCAGCCGCATAAACGCGAACGAGGGGGACAAGAAGGGCACCGGGCTCGGGCTCCCCATCGTGAAGCGCATGGTCGAGAGCGCGAAGGGCACGATAACGGTCCACAGCACGCTCGGAAAGGGCACCACTTTCCTGATCGACATCCCAGGCCTCATGCTCGCGAAGGAGCAGCTGCCGTCAGTCAAGTCCGCCGCGGCCGCGATCACAACTGTGCTGCCGCAGAGGGTCCTCGTGGTTGACGACATGCAGATGAACCGCAAGATCCTCGGCATACACCTCGGCAACTTCGGGATCAAGGAGATCCGCTATGCGGATAACGGATGCAACGCGCTGGAGGTCATGCGCGAGTGGAAGCCTGACCTTGTCCTGACCGACATGTGGATGCCGAAGATGGACGGCACCCAGCTGGCCGAGGCGATGCGGAAGGACCGCGAGCTGGCGGAGATACCGATAGTCGCGGTCACCGCAGACGTCGATGTCGGCTCGTCGTACGACATGTCGCTGTTCGCCGACGTCATGTCCAAGCCCGTCACCGGCGAGAAGCTCTCGCACCTCTTCGGGAGGGCGTAGCGATGAGGATACTGGTGTCATGCATCCCGTACGACGGCGGGCGGAGCGGAATCTCCGAATACGTCCGCGAAGTCGTGCGCGAGCTTGCGCGCCAGGGACATGAGCTGACTCTTCTTTGCGAACCTTCGGCTCGCAAAGAAGAGTCGGAGTTACATTATATTTTTGCTCCTGGTTGGACGCGTAGGGCTGTGTTCAGCATGCTTTGGCATTTGCTTTTTCTGCCGCGGTGGATCAAGCGGCACAGGAAGGAGTTCGACGGCTTTGTCATTTGCGCAGCGAATAGGCGCGTCTGTCTGCGGTATCCCATTCCTACAACGGCGACAATCCATGATCTTGCAAACTTCCACATTCCCGGCAAGTACTCGCGCTTGCGCATGTTCTACCTCGCCCATGTGCTGCCGTTCTTCGCCAAGCGCGCGCAGCACCTCGTCGCAGTCAGCGAGGCCACGAAGACCGACATGGTGAAGTACTGGCACTGCCGCGCGGAGGACGTCACGGTGCTTTACAACGGACTTCGGGCTTCGGACTTCGGACTTCGGAATAGCGAAGGACTTCGGAGCGAGACCGGAAGCCCGAAGTCCGAAGTGCGAAGTCTCCTCTACATTTCCCGCATCGAGCATCCGGGGAAGAACCACGTGAGGCTAATAGAGGCGTATGGCAAGCTGCCGCGCGAAGTCGCCGAGGCGCATCCGCTGGTGATCGCCGGCGCTGACTGGAAGGATGCGGAAGTCGTCCATGAGGCGGCTCGGAATTCTCCATACGCCGACCTTGTGCGCTTCACCGGGTTCGTCGACGCGGCGGAAATGCCGCGCCTCTGGGGCGAAGCGGGGTTCTATGTCTTCCCTAGCCTGTTCGAGGGATTCGGCCTTTCGCTGATCGAGGCGATGGACCGCGGCATTCCGTGCGCATGCTCTAACAACGGCTCCCTTGGCGAGATCGCCGGCGATGTCGCGATGACGTTCGATCCTTACGACGTCGATGCAATCGCCAACACGCTTATGCGGCTTTTCTCCGAGTCCATGGAAGACCGCGCCGCGCGGATTGCACGCGGGCGCGAATGGATCAAGCGCTTCTCGTGGGAGGACCATGCGAAGGGAATTGCGAAGCTGCTTGGGCAAAAAGGTGTCTCGCGTCTCTTCGGCATACCCGTTGCTCGCGTCACCGAGACTGAAGCCGTCGAGCGCATAATCTCTTTTGCAAAGAGGGGAAAGTTGGAGCACATGGTAACTCCAGCTCGGAAACCGGCCTTCGTCGCAACGCTGAACGTCGACTTCGTGACGAACGCAGTGAGCGGCTGGCCGTTTGGCGGAAACGACGAACTGTGGGGCTATCTCAGGAACGCGGACTTCGTTACCGCGGACGGCATGCCGATCGTCCTTCTGTCGAAGATGCTGGGGTGTCCGATCCCAGGACGCGCCACGGGAGCCGACATGGTTCCGGCAATCTGCCGCCGCTGTGCCGAGGAAGGCTTGTCTGTATACGTACTCGGCGGTGACAGGGGAGCGATAGAGGAGGCGTTTAGGAAGTTGAGAGTTGGGAGTCGGGAGTTGAGAGTTGCCGGAATCGATCCCGCCTATGTCAAGCTCGACGAGGAGCAGCCTGAAATAGTTGAACGCATAAACGCGGCGAGGCCCGACATTCTCTTCGTCGCGCTGGGGAATCCGAAGCAGGAGCTTTGGATGGGCAGGAACGCGCCGAAGCTGGATGCTGGCGTGATGATCGGAATCGGCGGAACGTTCAACTTCATCGCCGGACGCGTGAAGCGCGCGCCGAGGTGGATGCAGAAGTCAGGGCTTGAGTGGATCTACCGCATAATACAGGAGCCAAAGCGGCTCTGGCGGCGCTATGCTTATGGGCTTGTCAAGTTCGGCTGGCTGTCGCTGCGGTCTTTGATTGGAGGATATAGATGAAAGACAGAGGACACCTAATGCATCTTTCCGCCTTCGGGGCGTGGGCGGTGGCATTCGGATGTGCCGTGGGATGGGACGTTCTTGTCCTGCCGTGGACGGAGTTCCTTCCCAAGGCAGGACCGGTCGGCACGTTGCTTGGCCTTGCAGTGACCGCGCTTGTGATGGTCGTCATAGCGTGGAATTTCCACTATATGATGGGGAAGTATCCAGGCATAGGCGGAGTTTACACCTATGCCAAGAAGGCGTTCGGACACGACCACGGATATATATGCGCCTGGTTCCTGTCCCTCGGATACGCGGCGATAGTCTGGGCCGATGCAGAGATGCTGACCGTGATTGTCCGCTATCTGATAGGTGGGAATCCGCTCCATTTCGGGTTCAAGTACTGTGTCGCGGGGTTCAGGGTGTGCCTGGGCGACATATTGATAGTGGCGGTGGCCATGAGCGTCGTTCTCGCGCTGACCTGCAGGCGAAGGATCGCGGCTGCGGTGCAGACGGCGCTTGCCGTCGTGATGGCAGCAGGAATCGTCGTCTGCTTCTGCGCCGCTGCGACTGGTCACATGGGAGGCGTCGCCACATTGCGTCCGTTCTTCTCGCCGCACGGAGGCGGGGCAATGTCGCAGCTGTTCGGCGTTCTCCTGATTTCGCCGTGGCTTTTCGTGGGGATTGAATCCATATCCTGCATTTCCGCCGAGTTCCGATTCCCTGTCCGCAAGTCCTTCTGGGTAATGGCAGCTGCGATTGCGGCTTCCGTTGTTGCGTATGCCATGGGGGTGTTGATTCCGGTGCTCGCGTCGGGCGGTGACGGCGCCGGGTGGGTTGCGGCGGTCTCGCAGCCAGGCGACGCGAACATTCTTGCCTTCGACATGGTAAAAGGGGGCCTTGGCGCGGCCG
This sequence comes from Lentisphaerota bacterium, assembly GCA_015061665.1. GTDB lineage: Bacteria > Verrucomicrobiota > Kiritimatiellia > RFP12 > UBA1067 > UBA1067. Next base: position 18,681 of record SUWC01000026.1, on the reverse strand, counting down.
GGCCTGCGGTGCTCTGCGTAACGCTCATCTCCGCGCTGTTCACAAACCTCGTGGGGAACACGGTCGTCGCCAGCAAGCTTCTCGCGGCCATGGCAGACGACGGCGCGATGCCGCTGTGGCTTGGCAGAAAGAACGGGGTGCTGTCCTCGAGGAATTCCGCGTTCGTAATCGCAGCTGCCGCGGTCGCAACGTCCGCGATCGGCCAACCCGCTATCTCAGTCATCGTCGACATCGCGCTCGTAGGAGCCGCGGTGGCGTATGCATACACGTCCGCCGCCGCCTTCAAGCTGGCGAAGAGGGACGGCGACCGCGTCTCTACGGCGACAGGGCTTGTCGGTTTTGTTTTCGCCGTGGCGATAGCCGTCGTTTTCCTCCTGCCTGCGGTTTCCTCCACAATGGGGAATGTTTCGTATCTCGCGATGGTCCTCCTGTGCATTGCGGGGCTTGCCTTCTTCCTGTTCGCCTTTCACCGAGACGGCTCGCACAGGTTCGGACGCTCCTCCGTCGTGTGGGTGTCCCTTTTCATGGTGATCGTTTCGCTTTCGTACATCTGGGCGCGGCAGACTGCTTCCGAGGCTGTGCGCAAAGCCTACAGCGAGATAGTGGAGAGCCACGTCGAGCTGTTCGGCGGGGAAGGCGCAAAGGGCGGCGACGAGACCGTCCGCGAAAAGGCGTGGGATGCATCCCTCCGGCGCGACCTGCGGGTAGTCCGCAATTCCATAATCCGCAGCAGCATGGCGCAGATTGTCCTTACCGTCCTGGCGCTTGCGCTGATGATCGCCGTCTACATCGCCATGAGGCGTCGCGAGCTGAGAATGGAGCAGGAGAAGGCTCAGGCAAAGAGCTACTTCTTCTCGACGGTCAGCCACGACATACGCACGCCCCTGAACGCGATCATCGGCTTTTCCGAGATGCTGAAGACCGGCTTCAAGACCGCCGCCGAACGGGACCAGGCCGTCGATTCCATAGTCTCGAGCGGCAGGACCCTCCTTGGGCTTGTCAACGACGTGCTGGACCTTTCGAAGCTGGAGTCGGGGAAGATGTCGATAGTTCCCGAGCCAACGGACTGCACGAGGCTTCTGCGCGAAGTCACGGAAGCCTTCAGGCTTGCGGGCAGGGATGCGGGCGTTGAGGTGCGCTGCCGTGCGGACGTCATGCCAAGGCTGGTGATCGACCCGCAGCGCGTAAGGCAGATCGCATTCAATCTCGTCGGAAACGCAGTCAAGTTCACACATGAAGGATATGTCGAGGTGCGAGCGTCGTTCGAGGTAACGTCCAGAGGGCACTCCGGCACGCTGCGAGTCGCGGTCGAGGATACGGGGTGCGGCATAAGCGAGGAGGACCTTGGACTCATCGGCTCGGCATACGTTCAGGTCGGGTCCACGAAGTCGCGCAACGGCGGCACGGGGCTCGGGCTTGCTATCTGCAAGCAGCTTGTCTCGGCGATGGGCGGCAGGATGGACGTCGTCTCGACGCTTGGAAAGGGGTCGACGTTTACGGTGACGATACCGGGGGTGAAAGTCGTGGAAAGTGAAGTTGGAGAGAATAGTTCGAGTTCGAGAAAGGATGCAGGAATCTATACTCCAACTCAAAACTCCAACTCCAACTCGCATCTCCGCATCCTCGTCGTGGACGACTCCAAGATGAACGTCATGGTCATGAAGGCGCAGCTGAAGAACCTCGGACTGCACGAAGTCTCTTCTGCCGCGGACGGACAGGAGGCTCTTGACCTGCTGAGGTCCAAGGGCGCGGAAAACTTCGACTTGGTGCTGACGGACATGTGGATGCCGCACATGGACGGAGAGACTCTTGTAAGGGCGATCCGCGCCGATCCCGCGCTTTCGGGACTGCGCGTCGTCGTCGTAACGGCGGACGTCGAGTTCCGCGGAAAGTACGAGGAGGTCGGGTTCGACGACATCCTCCTCAAGCCGGTGACGCGGGACAAGCTCGTCGAAATGCTAGCAAAGGAGGCGCGATGAGAATTGCACATGTTCTGAGAAGGCTGTCGTTCGACGACTGGGGCGGTACGGAGCAGGTCGTGTGGAACCTCGCGAAGGCGCAGAAGGCCGCAGGGCACGAAGTGCGCCTCTTCGCCACTACGGCGCTGTGGCGGGGAAAAGGGGAACGGGGAGCGGGTAATGGGGAACTGGAAGTCGTCGACGGCATCGAAATCGCCAGGTACAAGCCCATATATCCATGGTGGCCGATGTCGAATAGTCTTGTCGACGAACTCGACAGGAAGGGCGGCAATCCCTTCGTGCCGGGGCTTGGAAAGGCTCTGCGCGAATGGAGGCCCGGCGTCATCCACTGCCATGCCATGGCGCGAATTGCGGAGCTCTGCCTTCGCACAGCCCAGCAAATCCCGACTTCCAATTCGCAGCTTCCAGCTAAAACGGTCATTTCGCTGCATGGCGGCAGCGCGAACATTCCGGAAGCCGAAGCTGCGAGCCTGAAGGCTCCGACGCGCGGACTCTTCCCCTGGGGCAAGATCGTGGACCACCTGATGCGCTGGACTCGGCGCGTTCCGGAGGAGTTTGAAGGAATAGTTTGCGTCGGCGAAGATGAATACTTCAAGTACAGCAGGATTCACCCCAACGTAATATATCTTCCAAACGGCGTCGATACCTCGCTTTTCGCCCCCGTTCCCCATTCCCCATTCCCCGTTCCCCATCCCTCCTTCACCATCCTCTGCGTCGCGAGGATAGACAGGCAGAAGAACCAGATGATGATAGTCGAGGCGCTTGCTCGGCACCCTGGCATGAAGGCTCGGCTCGTCGGGCCCGTGACGCAGCCGGAATACAAGGACGAGCTGGAGCGGCGCGCCCTTGAGCTTGGCGTTGCGGACCGCGTGTCGTTTGTAGGCGCGCTTCCGCCGGGGAGCGAAGCACTCGTATCCGAATACGCCAATGCCGACGTGTTCGTCCTGCCGAGCAGGCATGAGCCGTTTGGCATAGCTGTCCTAGAGGCGTGGGCTTCGGGACTTCCCGTCATCGCCAGCGACGTCGGCGGACTGAGCAGGCTTTGCGCGACGCATCCAGACGCGGCCATCGTGTTTCCGCCTGGCAATGCGAAGGCGCTTGACGACGCACTGTCCGAGCTTGGCGTGGGCAAGGCGTCGAAAAAGGGGCGTGAAATGTCACAGGCTGGCCTTGCAGCGGCCCGAAACTACGACTGGAACGAGCTTGGGAGAAGGGCGGTTGATTTTTATGACAAAATATGATTAAATATTAGCCCATCTTGATGGAAGAAGAACTTACAGCGTCCGAGCGCGAGCAAATGCGTCTTTTCGCCGCCTTGCAAAAGGTGGCTTCGGGCATTTTGCTCAAATGGATGCCGATTCTTATTGCTTTTTTCATTGGCCTGTCAGTTGTCTTTTCTGTTTTCCTTGTGTGGCACTACGCGTACAGCGGGCATCGTTTCGACGCGGTGACGCGCCTGATGTATACGCCTCGCAATTCTGCGAATGTGGAGCCGATAAGCGACAGGCAGCTGATGTCCATTCTTGAGCGTCCGTCTCTCAAGCGCCGAATCGCGGAGCGCATGACTCTGGCGCCTGGCGAGGCGGAGTGCCTGAAGATGGATATGGAGATAGTCCAGGAGCGCAAGCCGTCCAACATCTTCACGCTCAAGGCCAACGCCCCGACGTGGGTCGGCGCGGTGAGGAAGGTCAACAAGTACGCCGAGATCCTTGTCGAGGAGTACATCAACTACCGCAGGCAGGAGCTGGAGAACCTGCGCGAGTCGCTTCTCGTGCGCAAGAAGAGCGTTCAGGACCATATTGCGGAGAACGAGTCCGAGGATAGCATTGCCAAGGCGAGTTCAGGCGTAGCCTCCCCTGTCGAAACGCTGACGATGATCAACGCGCTTCTTTCCGACCAGAGGCGCAACCTCTCGATGATGAGCGTGGACATCGCAAACGAAGAGGTGAAGAAGTCTCGGTACGAGTCGCAGATCGGCAAGGCGGGCCCGATTGTCGTGGCTAACGCGGCCGCGATTCGGAAGCAGTGCGAGGCGCTGGAGGCAATCGACAACGAACTTGCGAAGCTCCGCGAGATATACACCGACATCAACCCGAAGGTCCTTGGCAAGCTTGAGGACCGCAAGCGCCTGCTTGAGGGCTACAGCACATTCCTGAAGGAGAAGGGAATAGAGGGCGTTCCGCTCGAGGATATCGACAAGATGGAGAAGGTCGCCGGAGAGCTGGCGGTGACGTCCGCGAAGCTCGAGGTCTTGTCCGAGAGCCAGAGGTCGCTCAGGCAGGAGATCGAGGACAACGAGCGCAAGGCGTCCGAGCTCATCGCCATCATCCCTAACCTCGAGCGCCTGCGGATCAAGCGCGATGACCTTGGTAAGACGCTGCGCGACATCGAGGACCAGATTGACCACATCGACTTCCTTCAGATGTCCGTCGAGAGCGACTTGCAGCAGATCGAGCGCGCTGGCGGAGCGGGCGACAAGGATCCGCTTAGTCCGAAGAACTTCGCCCTTGGCGTCATTGCTGCTTTCGCCTGCACGCTTGTCGTCTCGTTCTGGATTCTCGCGGTTGAGTTCATCTTCGGAAAGGTTCGTGGCGCCAAGGAGGTCGGCGCGTATGGCGACGTCGAGGTGCTGGGGTCGCTTCCGAAGCCTGGCAGCGTGCCGGAGGACGAGGAGAAGGACATCTACGGCGTCGTTGCCCTCAACTACTGCAACGCCGAGCTTCCCAAGGGCGTCGTGGTCGTTTGCCGCTTGCCTGGCGTGCAGCCACAGCCGAAGTTCAAGGAGTCGCTGGACTGGTCGCTTACGATGTCTGGGCAGAACTGCTTCCACATAAACATTGTCCCGAGTGTGGGATTTGAGCCGCCTGAGGGTGCGGAGTCGTTGATCAACACTTTCCGCAAGGCGGATACCGGATGGTTCCCTGTCGCAAACCGCTATTCCCTCGCGCCTACGGAGCTTCAGATGCTCCAGGCCGACATAATGACGCTTCGCAACGATTTCGACGTCGTGTTTCTCTTTATGCCGGGCGGACTTCGCCGTGGCGGAAGCTTCTTCAGCCAATTGCTTGGCGTTTCCGAGAGCGTGCTGCTTGAGGTCGGCGCGGACCTTACGCCCAGGTCGGAGCTTGAGTATGTCCGTCGCCATGTCAAGGTGTCCGGCAAGCCGATGATGGCAGTCGTCACGGATGCCACGGCGCGAGTCGTCCGCAGTGAAATGGAGGCGAAGAAATGACGAAGACGCAGAACTTCGCGCTTGCGCTTTTGCCGTTCCTGCTCGCAGGATGCTACCTTGACAGGTTGACGAAGAGCTACAGCGACGTCTTTGAGCTTAAAAACGAATCAGAAGAGTCGGCTATCCTTGAGGAAACAGGGCACGACGTGGAAACGATGGCGCGCAACCGGAAGCGCCTTGAGGAGCTTGCCTTCGAGGAGGAGCCCGTCTACAGGATGAATGCCGGGGACGAGATCGAGATTCGTGTCTACGATCATCAGGACCTGGGCATGGTGACGAGGATCGGACCAGACGGAAACGTCGGCATCGCGTTCATGGGTCAGGTCAAGCTCAGCGGCATGACGATAGCCGAAGGCGCGGATACCATTCGCGACGGCCTTGCGCCTTACATCAAGAATCCTGTTGTCAGCATCACGGTTCGGTCCGTTCAGAGCGAGACGGCGACGATTACGGGCGCGTGCGCGAAGCCCGGCGTCTATGGGATTTCCAACTCTACTCGGCTGGCCGACCTGTATGCAATTGCCGGCGCGAGCGCAGAGCGCCTTTTCGACGGTGTCGATGTCGATGTGGCGGACCTTGAGCATTCCATCATCGTGCGCAAGGGCGAGGTGCTGCCGGTTGATTTCATCAAGGCCATAAACAACGGGGACGCTCTTCACAACATAAAGGTGAGGCGAGGTGACTATGTCTTCATCGCGCAGCGCATGGAGTCTTCGGTCACTATATGCGGAGAGGTCCCGCACCCGCACAAGCGTCTCTACGAGCCTGGCATGGGGCTTGTCGAAACGCTCACGGAAGCGGGATGGATGCTTGACACCCACTGGAAGCATGTCATAATAATCCGCGACGGACTTTCGCATCCAAGGCTCTACAAGGTCGACATCGACGGCATCCTCGCGGGCAAATGCAAGAACGTGCTGCTCAAGTCCGGCGACATTGTGTACGTCCCGAAGGACGACATATCCGAATACAACGTGTTCGTCAAGAAACTGTTGCCTACGGCCCAACTCATTAACATGCTGACGTCAAGAGTGACGGCATTCTCCCATTAATGATGTTTTGCAAGCGGTGAAATACATCGTTTTCATCTTCGCAGCGCTTGGAGTTCCGCCACTGGCGTTTCTCCTTTATATGAACAGGCGCTGGCAGAAGTATGCGTTTTGGGCGATGCTTGCCGGACTGATTTTCTACAACGGGACGTCGATCAACTTCTTCTCCATGGAATCCTACACGGGCTCCGCTCGCGGCATGGAGGTCAGTGTCGTGCATCTCTTCGCGTTTGCGCTTCTCCTGTCGCTTAAGCTGCAGGGGAAACTGAAACGGCTGATTCCGGAGTTTGGGTTCCTTTTGTACATCCTTTATTTCCTGCTTTGCCTCCTCAGCCTTTCCAAAGCCGAGAACTACCTGACTGCCTGGTTTGAGATATGGAAGATGATACTTCTTTACTTCTTCTACTTGACGGTATACTCGTACCTCAAGGCGACGGACGACCTCGATTCCGTCCTTCGCGGTTTCTCGCTTTATGCCATTGTGAACCTGCTGATGGTGATGAAGGACCGGTTCTCCGGCGTCTATCAGGCCCATGGAGCCTTCCCCCACCAGAACAGCATGGCCATGGCGATGCTGCTTTTCGGCTCTATGTTTTTCGCAGGCTATCTGACGCTTGGCATAAAGCCGCGCCTCGGCAGGTGGTGCGCCATCGGTGCCGTCTGCGCGGCGATAGCGACGTTCAGGTCGTACTCGCGCGGCGCGATAGCGATGATTCCCGTGGCATACGGCATTGCGACCTTGTGCAGCTTCCTATCGACGCGGAAAAGGCGTGTCTTCAAGCGAATCCTCCCCTTTGCGGTGATGGGCGCAATAGGCGTGGCGCTGCTGCTTCCCAAAATCATAGAACGCTTTAAGGAGGCCCCCGAAGCTTCCGGCAACACGCGCATCGAGCTCGCGTGCTGCGCGAGGGAGATGATCGCCGCCGAGCCGATTACGGGCGTGGGCATCAACAACTGGAGCATCAAGATGCAACCGCCGTACCTCTACCAGGATCGCGCATCTGAAAAGCTTGGCTATGATTTGAACTATACTGGAATCGTTGAGACGGTGTATCTTCTCGTCATGGCTGAATGCGGCATCCCGGCGTTCTGCGCAATGATAGCGTGGTTCCTGTGGTACTGGTTCTCGAGCCTCCGCCTTGTCTGGAAGCTGAAGGGCACGCCGTGGTCTTTTGTCCCCGCTGGCCTGCTCGGCGGACTTACGGCGGCATATCTCCAGAGCTGCCTCGAATGGGTGCTGCGCCAGCAGATCAACCTCTTCTTGCTTGTGTTCCTGTTTGCAATCCTAGGCTACCTCAACAAGAGCTGGGAGAAGCTAAAGCAGATGGGGTGAAGAACCTTACGCGCAACGCGATTTTGTGCTATAATATAGTCATGTTGACGGAGCAAAACATCATATACCGTGTTTTTGCGTTCGTGAAAGGAAGTCTGGGCGAGAGGGAAAGGCCGTAGGCTGGTAGATGAAACTTGACTTCAACAAGAACGTGAAACGCAACATGATCGCGAATGCCGTATCAAGCGGGATTCGTCTGTTGTTTCCATTTCTGAACCGTACCCTGTTCCTCTGGCTGCTCGGTCCTGCGTACCTCGGGCTAAACGGACTCTTCGGCTCGCTTCTCGGCGTTCTCATGCTTGCGGAGCTCGGCTTTGGAATGGCCGTCATATGTTCGATGTACAAGCCCGTTGCGAACGACGACCGAGAGCTGCTGTGCGCATATATGAAGTTCTTCCGCAGCGTCTACCGCTGGGTTGGATCGGTCATCTTCATCGGCGGCATGATGCTGATGCCGTTTCTGGACAAGCTGGTGCACGGCTCGGTTCCGCCCGACGTAAATCTGCATGTCCTGTATTTCATACATCTCGTCAACACGGCCTCAAGCTACGGTCTGTTTGCGTACCGTGGATCCATCCTCGGCGCTCACCACCGCAATGACGTCGTCAAGAACATTAGCTCCGCCGTATCGGTTGTCCAGTATGTAGTGGTGTTCCTAATCCTTCTCGTCACGCGCAACTACTATAACTACCTGTTCGCGACCGTCTTCTTCACGCTTCTCCAGAACGTCCTTCTTGTCGTGGCGTCGCGCCGCCTATTCCCAGGCATGGAGCCTCGCGGCGAACTTCCCCCCGAACTTCGGCGCAAAGTCATCTCGGACGTGAAGTCCGTTTTCATGCACAAGGTTGGAGGCGTCATCACGTACTCCACGGATAATCTCGTCATCTCGGCGTTTCTAGGGCTTGTCGCCGTCGCTTCGTACGGAAACTACTACTACGTCATGGCTTCTGTTGCCGGAATTGTCGAGGTCGTGTATGCGTCACTGACCGGCGGATTCGGAAACAAGATACACACCGAGTCGAAGGAGGAGAACTTCCGCCTCTTCATGCGGATGAACCGGCTGTCGATGGTGGTGGTGGTGTTTTGTTCCGCTATGATGACGGCGATGTACCAGCCTTTCATGGTGGAATGGGTGAAGGGCGATCCTACGCTGATGCGTCATGCGCTTACGCCTGTCCTTATGGTGGTGTTCTTCTACGTCGTGCAGTCGCGTCAGGTGCTGCTCGCGTTCAAGTCGGCAGCCACCCTCTGGCGTCAGGACAGGTGGAAGCCGATTGTGGCCGGCGCTGTAAACCTGGTGACAAACATTCTTTTCGTTCTGTTCCTGCCGGACGCCTACAAGCTCGACGGCGTCATCTTCTCGACGATAATCGGACTGGTGCTGATACAGGTTCCCTGGGAGTCGCATGTCATGTTCACGTCTTTTTTCGGGAAGACGGAAGCGCGCGCATATTGGCGGTCTTACACTGGTTTTACTTTGTGCACTTTCGTTGTTTGCGCTGTCGCGTGGCTTGCCGCGCGCGCCGTTCCGTCCGCCGGGATCCCTGGTGTCGCCGCAAAGGGCGTGGCGGCGGCCGTTGCGACCTTGCTTTGCATGGCAGCTTTTTTCCGTGGCGATGTCGCAGATGCGATAGGCATCCTGCGCGGCGGGATAAAGAAAGGTAGGTGAACGGAGAATATGAAATCGAGATTGCCAAAATTGACAGTTGTCGTGCCGTGCTACAACGAGGAGTCGACACTGCCTGTGTCCTTTCCGTTGTTCGCCGAGGAGCTGAACCAGCTGACGGACTCTGGGCTTGTTGCCCCAGAAAGCGGCGTTCTATTCGTAGACGACGGCAGCTCTGACGCCACGTGGCGGACGATATGCGACATAGCGGCACGTGACAAGCGCTTTTCGGGTATACGCCAGAGCAGGAACCGCGGGCACCAGTGCGCACTGTGGGCGGGCCTTATGGAAGCCCGCGCACTTGGTTGCGACGCGACGATAACGATCGACTGCGACGGACAGGATGACGTGCATGCCATGATGGAGATGGTTCGCGAGTACGCAAAAGGCGCGGAAATCGTCTATGGAGTGCGCGGCGACCGCAAGTCCGACACGTTCTTCAAGCGGTTCACGGCGGAAACCTTCTACCGTCTCCAGGCGGCGATGGGGGTAGAAGCCGTGTTCAACCACGCCGACTACAGGCTTCTCTCGGCGCGGGTGCTGGACGCGCTCTCCGAATATCATGAGACGAACCTCTACCTGCGCGGGATGATTCCGCTCGTCGGATTCAAGTCGGCCAAGGTGTTCTACTCCAGAAAAGAGCGCCTAGCCGGACAAAGCCATTATCCGTTCTTGAAGATGCTGGGGTTCGCTGCCGATGGAATAACTTCGCTTTCGATAAAGCCTATCCGGCTTATCACGCTCTTCGGCGCGCTCGTGTCGCTGCTGTCGTTCTTCATGGGCGTCTGGAGCCTGGTTTCATGGATTCGTGGCACAGTAGTCCGAGGCTGGACTAGCGAGGTTCTTTGCGTTTGCTTCCTTGGCGGCATCCAGCTTCTTTCGCTCGGTGTCATAGGCGAGTACATCGGTAAGATATACCTAGAGGTCAAGCGGCGACCGCGCGCCATAATCAGCGACCGTACATGGCAACAGAAGGATGAGGACAGACAATGAACATCGTCGATTGGACATCCACGCGTTTTGATGCCCTGCGCGCAAGGTTTGGAGAGGAGCGTTTCTATCCGTTCCTTCTGTTCGTACTGGTCGTTGCTGGACTTCTGCCGCTCGTGATGCCGGGACTTCCCAGCGGGCACGACCTCTACTACCACCTCTCGCGCCTCCACGCGATGGACGTGAACTTCAGCCTTGGTGAGTTTCCGTCTATGATCAACCACGAGGCGCTTGCAGGCTACGGGTATGCGTCGGGACTGTTCTATCCAGACTTCTTTCTGTATCCTTCAGCACTGCTGATGAGGTGCGGACTGGGAATCGTCGCGGCGTACAAAGTGCTGATCGTTCTTTGCGCGGCAGCCGTTGCGGCTAGCGCCTACTTCTGCGCACGCAAGCTTTCGGCATCGTGCTTCGGTGCCTTCGCGACTTCGCTTCTCTACACCTGGAGCAGCTATTTCGCGACAGACCTGTTCGTGCGCCAGGCGTTCGGGGAGTGGAGCACGTTTGTGTTCGCGCCGTGGATAATCCTCGGCCTCTACGAGATTCTGATGGGCGATCCTCGCCGTTTCCCGTATCTTTCATTCGGATTCGCCGGACTTGTTCTCGCGCACAGTCTTTCGCTTTTGATGATGGCCGTCGTGTGTGCCGTGTTCGTCGCGTTCAATGCCGTCCGCCTTCTGCGCGAGCCCCGGCGGATTCTCTTTCTTCTGCTGTCGCCGGTTCCAACTTTTCTCGTGGGCGTGGCGTACCTCTTGCCGATGTGCGAGCAGTTCGCGCATCTTCACTTCCACATAGAGATCGAGAAGAACGCGGATATCCTCACCCGCTGCATGCCGTTCCTGAAGCTTGTGCTGGAGATCCCCACCAGCAAGGCCGATGTGTGGATCCCCTCCGGAATCGGCACTATGATCGCAATTGCCGCTCTTCAGCGCTTCCGCCTGACGTCTCGTCGGACGGCACCCGAAGTCTTTCGCGACATGCTTCTGATCGCAGGGCTCGCCTGCCTTCTCATGTGCACGGACATGCCGTCGTGGAAGGGTGCGTTTAAGCCGCTTGCGGTCGTTCAGTTCCCATGGCGGTTCTTCGGCCCAGCTACGGCGTTTCTCGCATTTGGCGGAGGGCTAACCCTTTCCGCGCTCGTTGGGGAAGACCGCTCGCGCGAGCGGTCGTGGGTGTGGATAGTCTTGTGCGGTGCGGCTTTTGCGTGGTTCGTCAATGTCGGCTACTTCTACGCGGCGCGAATCTCGGAGCATGACTTCATCCGCGACTTCCGCAGTGGACGCCCGCAGGAGGCAAGCGGGATACACTACCTCATCCGCGACGGGCTTTTAGATACAGAGATCCGTAGCCGCGGCGACCTTGCGACATCTTCGCACCCTGTCGAAGTGACGCTGTCCCGTCCGCAGAAGGATGTTCTTCAGGTGGACTTCTCCGGGAACACGAGCGACAATGACGTAGAGCTGCCGCTCATTCCATACTACGGCTACGCTGCGCATCTGCAGCAAGCCGATGGCGTATGTGAACGTTTGAATGTGGGCCTAGGTCCGAACAAACTGCTCTCCGTCCACATCCCGAGCAAATACGCGAAAGGACTCGTTCGCGTACGCTACGAGGCTACTCCTGTTCAGCGCCTTTCGCAGGCTGTCTCGCTTGCGTCAGGCATCGCATTCCTCTTGCTCTTCGTCATCCTGAAACGCCGAAACCGCAAAACCGAAGGAGTGTCGTAAAATGCCGTTTTTCAACTACTTGCCAGCGTACGAACTCAACCGGTCGCCGCGCATCATTGCGGCGTTCGACACGGACTTCCTTCGCAACCTCGATGCCTTCAGAAGGTCTCTGCCGCAAGGCAAGCCATTTACGATGTTGCTGCAGACCGGCTGGTCGGTCCTCGTCCCGAGGTTTGCAGAGGAACTGAAGTCAGGAATGGCGCAGGCTCATCGATTGTTCCCTGAGGCGCGCATAGTTTTCCTCGTCAACGAGAAGGAGGCGATCCCGATTCTCAAGGACTCGGCGGAATGTGTCTGGTGCCATCAGAACGCCTTTCTTGATCCTGGACGCTATCCGCTTGCAAAGGGAGCGCGCCAGTTTGACGCCATATACGTCGCGCGCATTACGCCGTTCAAACGGCACGCGCTGGCGGCGAAGGTCCCGAATCTCCATCTTGTTGGCGCGCATTCCATACCTGAAACCGACTACTTCAACGAGATCATGCATACGGTTCCACATGCTCGGTGGGACGAAAAGGTGAATTCATGGCTGGTTGGACGTCACATGGCAAAGGCTTCGTGCGGACTAGCCCTGTCGTCCATCGAGGGCGCGATGTTCGTCTGCGGGGAATATTCGCTTTGCGGACTTCCTGTGGTCAACACGAAGAACATCGGCGGACGCGACCTCATGCTGCCTGAGTTCTCGGAGTTCAAGGCGGAAGACACGCCTGAATCCGTTGCCGAAGGCGTCGAACACTGGAAGTCTAATCCGGTTCCGCCCCAGGAGATACGCGAGGCGTTTCTGCGCATAGCCTCAGAACATCGAGCAGTATTGGATGACCTCCTTGCGTCGATCGCCGGCAGACGCGTGAAGATTCCGCACAAGCTCGGAATCCGCTGCAGGCTTCTTTTCCACCAGAAACTCCTGCATGGAATACGGCAGAACAACAAGGGACGAATATGAATAGCTCACCAGAAATCAACACGACAGTTGTGACTGCGGGCGACAGCGCGTACGCGTGGGGCGCGATTCTGCTCGTCGCAAGTATGCGGATGAACGGCATGAGGCACCCAGTCGTTGTCGGCACGATGGAGTGGCCGGAAGAGATGAAGCGGCGAATCGTTTCCCTTGGAGATGTCACCGTCGTGGATCTTCCCGCTACACGACAGTGCGTTGCCTGCCAGAAGCCGATAATGATGGCAAACGACGCCGTAAAGACCGATTGGGTCTGCTGGGCTGATGCTGACGGCATGTTCGTAGGCGATTGCAGCGAATGGCTGTCCGGCGAAAATGCGGACGAGATAGTGATCCGCAAGTATTCGCCTGTGCCGCCGGACTTCAACCCGGAAAACCTTGAGATATGGCGCCGCGATGTGGAGCGAGTCTGCGGAAGGGCCCTTCCAAAAAGCAGATACGATACGCGCGTGAATACTGCGTTCATCGTTGTCAACAGGAAATGGCGTCCGTTCCTTGCGCACTGGAAGCGGCAGCTCGACAGCGTCCTCCCGTCCGATGTTGGCATCATCATGGAACACGGAACCGCCTATTTCCAGACGGACGAGAGCGTCTTGGCGAGCCTGCTTTGCTTCGACCCCGATGCACCGATGGTAACCGAGAACTACAAGGCCAACGGCAGTGCCGATCCGTCGAGGTACTTTGCTCATTTCGCCTACAATCCCAAGCCGTGGCAGATGTGGAACAAGTATGCAACGCGGTGGCGTGACCTGGCCTATTCGGCGGCCGACTGGCTGGTGGCTGGAGGTTTTGCAAAGAAGTCGGACATACCGCATTCGCTTCGCCGCAGCTGGTGGCCTCTCTACCGCTGCCTCACGCCGGCTGCGCCGCAGATTTGGCGTGCCATGAAGCTGAAGCGGAAATATTTCGGATGAAGGATCAGCCTGCCATTATCTTGCGCAACATTTCGCCCTGGCGCGCGAGATAGGCATCCTTGGAGAAGAACTGCGCGCGTTCGGCGCATAAGCGCCGCTGTTCCTCGCGGAAAGAATCGTCGGTTGCAAGCCTCGCCAGTATGCATGCCGCGTCGTCGTCCGTGCTGTATGCCAAGGCGGGCGAGTTGACTACCTCTGGAGTTCCGCCCTCGTCGGGGACGATCGGAATCAGGCCGGCGACTAGGTATTCCGCCACCGCTATTCCAAAGGCCTCGTCGCGTTCGGCGTGAATGGCGAATGATCCAGACATCAGGAATCGCGACTTTTCGTCCCCGTATTGAACGCCGACGAACTTCAGCCAGTCTCTCTCTTGCGCCATCGCAGCAAGCATTTCGCCGTATTTAGGCGTCTGGTCAAGCCGTCCGGCAAGATGGAATGTGATCGGCAGGCTTGTCGCGGACCTGGCCTTCTCCACGATGCCGATAAGATTTGTGATGCGCTTTTCTGGGATGATGCGCCCTATGTACACGACCCTCAGCGTGTCTCGCTCGACGGATTCCGCATAGTTTGCCTCGAACAGAGTCGGGGGATAGAACACGGTGCTGTTAAACGGTCCGTAGTATTGCGTCATCACCTTTTCGACATAGCGCGAGTTCGGATAAATGTGCTGTCGGCTGTCGTGAATTATGCTCTGTTTGGAGCGCAGCCCGAGGATCGGCCTTAAGACCGAGTCGGACACGAATCGCTTCATGGTTGTCCACGCGCCTGCCTTGGCGCGGTGGTAGTTGCTGCGGATATACTCGGTGAACGCGTCGTCGCCGAATGCAAGCATGTTGATGAAGTGGTGCGCCGGCTTGCCGAAATCCATAATGCTCGATGTGGATATGCAGACATCCGCATTCCTTGCGAGCCGCTTCAGTTGCCTGAACCTGTAAAGCGACGTCTTGGCGCTGTGCCGCTTCGGGTCGTAGTCTGGAGGCGTCACCTGCACGATCTTGATCTTTGAGCGGTCGATGTCGAGGCCTTTGCCGAAGGATTCGTAGGAGCGTTCGAAGTTGCGCGCTAGATCTACGGCCACGGTCAGGTCGCACATGTTCTGGAGCTCCGCGATGAACGACAGCGGCAGGTATTCTCCGCCGCCAAGCGCAAACCCGAAGCTGTAGTATAGAAGGACGCTCTTCACCTTGCAACTCCTTTGACGTGGCGGGTGCCGGAAAGGAGGAAGTATGCGTGGAAGAAAACCTCCACCAGACCACGCGACAGCGGATGCCTTACGAATTCGCGTATCCACCATCCTGCCAACTTCTTGAACACGGATTGGGACTTGAGGAGAAGCCTGAAGTCGCTGAATCCGCCGTTGAAAAGCGCGCCGAGGGTTTCGATACGCCGAGCGCGGGTAATGTTCAGGACGTTTTCGGGACTGAACCAGAAATAGAAAATCAAATTTGTCCATTTCACGCCCCAGACGCGGGAGAGACGACGATCGAAATCGGGCTTTGCCGACACCTTTGCGTGGAATGCAAGCAGCGAGCGGATTATTATCGCCCAGTCGCCGTGGAAGTAGTCCGCACCGCGTGCCGACAAAGACACCGACGTCGCCTGGAGACGATAGATGTAGAATGGTTCGTGGATGGGTATCACGCGCCTTGCCAGGTAAAGGGCGCGAGGAGTGAACTCGCTGTCCTGCCGCCGAAGGCCGACAATGCATTTGAGATTGTTCTCGACCAGGAATTCTCGTCTGGCCACCGACAGCTGGAGCATTGGACAGGGGTGCCCCTCGCAGTAGCCTTCGGTTTTCAAAGTCGCTTCTATTCCTGAAAGTTCTCCGTTGAAATCAGCCGGGTAGTTGTCGCGCAGCTCTTCGTCCTTTCCCGATATGTCATTGTGTACCTGGATTGCACAGGGGTAGAGGTCGGCGCCGGGGCGGGCTGCTATCTTGTCGTGGAGTCGCTGGAGGGATCCTTCAACAATAGTGTCGTCTCCGTCGAGGAAGATGATGTACTCCCCTGTCGCCATGTCGATGCCGGTGTTGCGCGAGGCCGAGCAGGAACCGGTGCGAGGTCCAGTGAAGACCTTGAAGCGCGAATCCTTTGCCTCGTATTCGCGGGCGATTTCCTCGGTGTTGTCCTTCGATTCCTCCACGCCGAGAAGGCATTCCCAGTCCTTGAACGGCTGGTTTGCGACCGAGTCGAGGCATTCGCGCAGATATTGCGCGACGTCGCAGCAGGGGACGATTATGGAGAAGAACGGTTTCATCGTTTAGGTTATCTCCCCCCGGCAAGCAGAGCGTTTATGGCGGCTAAGCACGCGCTGATGAACGACACGACGGTGAGTTTTGTACTCAGTTCTGTGGATATTGCAATGTTCGACATGATGTTATTATATCATATTTAGCCATCAAGGTTTCCTTGATTATGCCATTTCGACGCAGAATTTGCTATAATCACTAGATATTAAGGCTAATATTGCAAAGATCACTTCTGATGGAGGGCAGACAGTCCGATGACAACATACATCCTTATTGCGGCTTCTATGCTGCGTTTTCTTGATCCTTTTACCTGCGTCTACCAGACGGACGATGCAGCGGAAGGAGCGAAGCTCGCGACGGAACCCGGCTACTGGCCGGTTCCGCAGGGGCTCGTCGATCCATTCGCGGATTGGGGAAAGTGGAAGCCGCGCGTCGTGCATGCCGTCTTTCGACGTCAGGACCAGCCGTTCGCGGACTACGATCCCGAAAAGCCGAGTCCGCTTTTCAAGGTAAACCAGGTTGGATATCTCCCAGATGCGCCAAAGTTCGCATACGTAGGCGCATGGCTGGGCCCCGTCTTTGGCTCATGGAAAATGAGGGAAGAGGTAAGAGGATGGGAGCTTGTCAATGCGAAGACGGGTGAAGTCGCGCTTGCCTCGCCTGTCCCTCCTGTCCATCGCATTGACGACGACACGACAAAGGAAGGGGTCCCCTTTACCGGCGAGTACACTTACGAAATGGATTTCTCGTCCGTCACGAATGAGGGCGTCTACTACGTTCGTGTTGATGGCGTCGGGCGCAGCGCAAGCTTCCGCATCGCGTCCAGCTCGGCGGAAGACGCGTTTCGCGTCCACATGGGCGGACTCTACCAGAAGCGCTGCGGAATAGCCAAAGCCGAGCCGTATACGCACTGGACCGCAGGCGCGTGCCATGCGGACGTCGTGCGCGGCACGTTCCCGCCAGAAGAGGGAAAGCTAAATCCGAAGGCGAAGTGGTTTGACATCATCCGTCACAACACCGACTGGGAGCACGGCGAAAAGCTCCGTCTCGTCGGCGGATGGCATGACGCGGCGGACTACGATCGACGTCCGCAGCACCTCCAGATCGTGAACGACCTTTGCGCCGTTTATCTAATGCGCCCGCAGAATTTCTACGATGGACAGCTCGCCATCCCCGAGAGCGGCAATGGGATACCGGACATTCTCGACGAGGCGGAGTGGGGCCTCAGGCATCTGATTGACGGACAGCAGAAGGACGGCGGAGTAGGCACTTGGATCGAATCGACGAGGCACCCCGGCCCGGTCGATGTTGCGGAGAAGGACCAGATGCGCTATGCGTTGTCGCGCGCGACGCGCAAAAGCTCTCTGATGTACGCAGCCCATGCCGCTCTCCTCGCGCGGTGCAATTCGGTGTTTCGCAGGAAATATCTGGATTCCGCAAAGCGCGCATGGGATTTCGCCATGAACACGAGTCCGCAGAAAAGTGTGTTCGAGGTGAAGCGCACCACGGGGAAGATTTTCAAGAAGACCGAAACCGAGCTTGTCACATGGGTTGAAGACACCGAACCGCCGATATTCTATCTGGTCAAGGCCGCCGTAAACCTCTATGCGCTAACGGAGGACGCGCGGTATATGGAGACGGTTGCAAAAGTCCTTGAGAAGGACCGTGGCGCATGGCGTCGTCTCGTCTATGCGTGGATGCCGCTTCTCTACGCAGGCGAACGGGCTCTTGGCTATCCCGAGCAACTTAGGCAGTTCTTCAAGGACTGGGAGGCGAGCAAAATGCGTGCGGCTAGGGATATCTACACGCAGTTGGAGACGTCGTACGCCTACCGTGCGCCGTGGTGGGCTCCGCGGAAGGGATGGGTGCATACAATGGGATTTGGGCACGCGCATCCTCTTGTCCGTGCGCAGTATTTTGTCTTCGCTCACCAGGTCACAGGCGAGCGGAAGTATCTGGACGCCATAAGCATCGCCAACGACTTCCACAACGGCTGCAATCCCCAGGGAGCGACGCTGACGAGCGGACTCGGGGAGGCCTATCCAGTCGTATTTCTGGACTTGCCGTCGTATGTTGACGGGATAGCTGAGTACGTCCCTGGCATAACGCCGTACCGCTGGACTTACGCCATGCCGCAGAAGGCGGTTGAGATGGTCTGGGGCGGCGACAAGGGGAAGGCGTCCAAATGGCCGATCTGGCGTCGGTGGGGCAATCTTGAAGGGCTGACGGTTGGCGCGAGCGAGTATACGGTCTGGGAGACCATTGCGCCCGCAGCCAGCGTCACTGGCTATCTTATCGATTCTTCGAACCGCAGTCCGCTTTCGCCGCAAAGAAAACCGGCGAAGTCACTTGACGAATTGCCGGGATATTGGATGTTGCCGTAAAAGGTTTGTCGCATTTCCAGGCTCTTCATAGTCCGTGATACTCCCTGTACCATTTCGCGAAGACGGGGATGCCTTCTCGGATTGTCGTCTTCGGCTCGTATCCGACGGCCTTGTTGAGCTTCTCGATGCTCGCGTACGTCGCATAGACGTCGCCGGCCTGCATGGGGAGCATCTCCATCTTCGGCTCGACGCCGAGCGATTCGG
>SUWC01000025.1 GCA_015061665.1 Lentisphaerota bacterium | reverse complement strand
ACTTTGCGTTTCAGCCAATAAAATCAGGGGTCTGAGGGGCAAAGTGTAAAATTCATTTTTATGCACTTTGCAATTATGCTACTTGAATTATGCACTTTGCCCTGAGGTCATTTTAGGTAGATTGTCGATGGCGTCTCTGAATTTGCTTAAAAGCTGCCATGAACTCATAAGATGTCTTTGGAGAGTCCCTGGAATGAGACAGCAGAGCCCATTCCGAGGCTGCCTTTTTAAGGTCTCTGCAAGGTACGCCGTTTCGTTCTCGGTCTAGTTCGTAGCATGGACGAGATGCCCAGTCCCATATTTCGTCTTCAACCGCTTTTGGGTATCTGTTTCTACGTCCACGATTTTGTTGATGTGCTAATTCACCATTGTTTTGCAAAGTTCCATTGCCAGTAGAGTCAAGACATTTTTCCTCGGAGACTTGATTGTTAGCGGTCTCTCGCATGGCGATTATTTCGCGGGTAAGGAGATAGAAGAGGTGTTTATCGATGTCAAAGTGACGGCGCATTTCCTTGAGATGGGCGTCGATTTTAGGAGGAATCGCAGACGTATCGCAATCTGCCACCCCGCATGTGAGGAAACTGCAGAATGCGGCAACGGCGTTGTCGGTGTCGACAACAATTCCGCATTGCTGCATTTTCGCTATTCCACAATCCCACAATTCCACAATCCCTCTGGGGCTAACCCCATCCAACCCGAAGATTACCGCCACCGCGGCACATCCGCCGCACCATCTGACTGGGGGAAGCGGCGTCCCGCCGCTTCAGAAAGTCTGCGGGGGTCTGTCCCCAAAGTCTAATCACTGCAAAACAGCGTCTCCTGATTATGGTTGAAAAGTGCGAAGCCGTGGAGCGTTAGCGAGAACATCAACCGTCGGAGTTTTTCCAAAACCGCGCAGGGTCGCAAAGGTTCGGCAGCCCAAAGTAAAATTGGGGAACCTCCAAACAAGTGTTTGGTTCTGCGCAGAGATGAAATATGATATAATTCGGACCTGAAGTCGTTCCTCGCATCGTTACTGTCTTTTTCAGCCGCCGTGGCTTTCGTCGGCGCGACTGATTTACGATCTTTGGCAAGTCGCCAATTCTACTATTCCCACGTGTAAGTGCATGTTGATCGCGGATACTCGTTCATAAAAGAGTAACCGCTGGCTGCGCATTCCCTCATGAAGGTGCGATTAGCTATTGTCCCACCCACCCATGTGGGTGGTTGAAACTTGACGCCGTCCTGGAATATAATAGCGGCATCAAAAGTGAAGCAAGGACAAGAAATGAATAAGTTGCACTTCACCATCAAAATTCTGGCAGTTTCCGTCGCACTGTCTGTGACTTGCGCGGTGTCTGCATCGGATGCCACGGGCTATGTCATGGTCTACCACAAGGACTGCGACCATTCGCTGCACATGGCCGTTTCAGACGACTCGTACAGCTGGCGTGCGGTGAACTGCGACAGGGCGGTCGTTTCCGGCCGCGACATCGCCGAACAGAAAGGGATTCGCGACCCGCATATCGTTCGCGCGCCGGACGGCACGTTTCTCGTCGCCGCTACCGATCTGCATATTTTCGCGATGCGCGAGGGGTTGCGCACAACTGACTGGGAGCGCGACGGTCGGGCTTATGGCTGGGGTAACAACCGTGGACTCGTTCTTCTCAAGAGCCCCAACCTCATAAACTGGGAACGCCACAACCTCGATTTTTCAAAACTTGCCACCCCGACATTTGCAAAGGACAAGGATGGACGCGACTTCGCATGGACCGACGTCGGCTGCGTCTGGGCGCCTGAGATGGTCTGGGACGACGCGGCGAACGCGATGCTAATCCACTTCACGGTCCGCTTCGGAACGACGCCTACGCGCATCTACGCCGCCCATCTGACGCAGGACATGACCGGGCTTGCCGACGCGCCGCGTCCGTTTCTAGTTCCGCAGACGGGGAGCGACTTCCAGCCGATGTACGGCATTCTCGATTCCGATATAGTGAAGGATGACGAGGGCGTGTGGCATCTCTTCTTCTGTTCGCACGAGCATACGGCGGCAATCCGCCACGCGACATCGAAGGAGCTGTTCGGTCCGTACAGAATGGACTACGGCTTTAGCGACGGAGAGAAACACGGACACGAAGCGCCGAACTGCTGGAGGCGCCTTGACGGGACGTGGGTTTTGATGTGGGACCGCTACACGATGAAGCCGCACAACTTCGGCTTCAACGAGACGAAGGACTTCAGGGAATGGCGCGCGCTCGGCTTCTTCGACCGCGGCGAAATGAAGCGCACGGGCTTTGCCGAGCAGAAGCACGGCGCCGTCGTCCAGGCGCCCGCCGAAATCGTCCGCGCCCTAGAGGAACATTTCAAAGTCAACAACTAACAACCAAGGAGAATGCTGCTGTGAATATGAAGACTATCGCGCTCTCGGCAATTGCGCTCTGCGCCATGGACGTTTGGGCATCGTTGAGTTATTCAGAAGCCACAACGACGACATTCAGCTCGATGCTGTCGGAGTCCGGATCTGTATGGATAGGCTCGACAAGCGGCGCGTTTGATACAAACTGGCATGTTTGGCTGTCTGCCGACGGTTCGTTGAACAACGGCATAAACCAGACTGCCGATTATGCCCGTATCGCTGACGCGGAGAATCAAAAAGGGCGACTGCGGATCGAGAGCGGTTCCTACACCTTTCCAAAGCTCAACATCGGAGACAAAGGCACGGCATATCTGACTGTCAACGGCGGCAAGGTGACCACGACAGGTCAGTTCAATGTCGGCATCAACGGCGCGACGTCTGTTTTCGAGATGAACTGCGGAGAGGTGGTCGTCGGCAGTGAATCTTATTGGGGCGCGGACGCGAATACGACCGCCACGGCGAACATCAATGCGAACGGAGCCCTGACGCTGGACGCCAAGCTCAATCTTGTCAATGGCAATGGTTCGACATGCACAGTGAATGTGGACGGCGGCAAAATCTTCGCGCGCGGCGACTTGCAGTTTGCAAGCGGCGGCAATGACACATCCACTGCCTCATTGAACATCTCCAACGGAGGCGAAGTCACGTGCGAGACGGCGACAGGTGCTGCGCTGTGGGTCAAGTTGAGCACGTCAGGGACAAGCAAAAGCGTGATCAATATCAATGAAGGCGGCATCCTCAAGGCCTGGCACTTCCAGCAGATATCGACGGGAGAAAGCGAAATCAACTTCAATGGCGGCACTCTCGTCGCGCTCGGCTCCGACAATAAGTACAATGCCTATCTCTTCGGCGACACCAACAATAACGACAATGACAGCCATCTAAGCGTGACAGTCGGCGAGGAGGGAGGAACGTTGGATGTCAATGGCAAGGCAATCAAAATCAAGAATGTCGCCATTGGCGGCACGGGGACGCTAATGATCACTGGCGGCGGTTCGGTTAAATTCGAGGCTGTTCCGGCATGTCCGCTCTACATCGAAGAAGGCGTGGTCGAGCTGCCTGTTGGCGCGTCCTCTGCGAATGTCACGCTAGGCAGCAAAGGCTATCTTCAATTCGACCTCTCGTCCATCACATCCGACCCTGGTGCAACGCAGACGCTTGCAGGCAGCGTAACGATAACACAGCCGGAAGGAGAGGATGTCGCGGAGCATATCATCGTAAACAACGGCGCAACGAAAACGCTTCCGTTTTTCTGGAATGTCGGCTACGCGAACGATACATTGACGGCGACTTATACGACCAGCGAAGGCAACAAGGCGACTGGTAGCTTCACGATCTATACTGGTTACAAGTCCGAAGCCGCAACAGAACCATGCGATTGGGTGAACGGCTTCCCGAACGAAGATACGAAAATGATCATCCCCTATGCCACGAAGCTAATCCTCTGGCAAAGTTCCGTTCATTGCGGAGAACTCGTTCTCAACGGAGATCTGGAACTGGCGCAGACTGGTAGCGGTAATGACAATCGATACAAGAATTTCCAGCCGAGACGTGTGACGGGCGACGGAACGCTTACAATAAGTTTTCCATACACCTACGGCTACTTTGAATCTAAGATAGCAAGTGACCTCGCTACAGAGTATCTTTCACAGACTGATGTCGATGTCCCTGTAATTGTTACCGGCACACCGAAGATGTCCGGCAAGGTGGATTATCCGCTGAACTTCAACAAGTCGGTCACAATCAACTCCGGCGCATCTGTTACGCTTAATACTGACAATAATGCCTATCATGTGAATTTCAATGGCGATTTGAAGGTAGACGGAACGCTTACACTCAATTCAAAAGTCCCCGAACTCCGTGGAGCAATTGCGGGCTCCGGAACGATTTCCGGCTCGTTCACTACGGCGGAAGGGGCTGTTCTGAAGAGCACGGCAAGCGCTGACGGCGGCGTATATTCCGCGACTTGCTTGACGGTTGAAGGCAATGCCGACCTATCGAACGCGACGGTGGAGATCGAAGGCGGCGAGGCGCTTTCGGATGCATCGTCCAGCACGGAAATAATCCTTCTGAAGGCAACCGGGACGATCACATGGCCTGGGTCAGTTCGATATGTCATACCCGGACAGAAGTACGTCTGGACAATCACGACAGGGACAACGACCGTAGGAGAGACCACATACAATACGCTCAGGGCGGTCAGGAAGTCCTGTCTGATGATCATAATCGCCGGTAGTACTGAAGCCACGATTGAAGATCAAAGTCAGGAAGCGCAACTCTCTCGGAATTACGGATGTTTGTCGCTCGTATAGTTGTGTTGACGGCGGCACTGGCGCTTTCTTGCGCTGGCGCCGCAGATATTGTCGCAAAAAAGTGCTGCGAGGCGCTTGTCCTAAAAGGCGACCAGACAGGCAATACGATTCGCGTATCGCCCGGCTATCTGCCTGCGCGTTGGCGCGAAGCGACGAGCATTTGCGCAAAAGGCCGTCCAAAGTTCGACTGTCCCTCAGAGTTCGGCGTGCGCAGCGACGGCGACGGCTGGTGGACTGTGTTCAGGCGAGACGTGGCGCGTTTCTACGCCTGGACGGGCGGCGGCGGCGACGCCAAATGGGAGACTTGCGCAAACTGGAAACCGCATGGCGTCCCAGGCCGCCTAGATACGGTGAAGCTCTGCAAGGATGCGAAGATCGACCTCGGGCGAGACCGGATGGTTTCCAATATCGTTTTCACAGCCAAGGTGATACTCGCAAATGGAGCGGTTCACGTCCAGAATACGATCGGACGTGGCGCGGAGGCGAAGCTTGGCGTGCGCGCGGGAAGCTGCCTCGGCAAGATAAAGGCAATGGATGGCGCAGTCGTCCAGCCGTTGCGCGGGATGGCGGGCTACAAGGGCGTACTCGAAACTGACGCGGATGGTGTTGTGCGCGTCGCGCTGACGCGTCCAAGCGCTTCGTACACATGGACAGGCTCAGCCGGGGACGGAAGATGGACGAGCCTCAGGAACTGGACGGTCGGAGGACGCATTCCAATGGAGCCGCCGTGCGAATGCGACCAAGTGGTATTCGACGCCGCTGCGGGCGCGAAGCGCGGATTTCTCTCCGTTGTGCTGCCGCCAGGCCAGACGGTAGTCTCCAATCTCGTTGCCAAGACGCATGTGCGATGGAAGGGGACAAAAGATGAAGATGTTCTCAGCAAGGGAGCGAGCTCCAGCCTGGATATATGCGATCTTTCGGGGAACAGGAGTTTCTCTGCAGACGGCGATGGCGTGACGATTTCATTGCGAACGTCCGCGAATATTCCGGTTGTGGCTTTGAAGGGTACGGTTCTTGCCCTTTCACGTCATGGGCATAGGCCGTATAAGTCAATAACCGTCATGCCGGGTGCGCAGCTGATGCCTTACGATTGGCCCGTAGAAGTCGAAAAACTCGTGCTGAAGAACGGCAGCACGATTCTTTTCTGGCCGCCGCGGCATTTCAACAAGTGGCGCCCGCTGTGGGTAGTTCACGCAAGACATCTGGAAGGAGACGTGCGTATGGAGACTGACGACATGTCCCATTGGCGGCAGAACATCGAAAATTGGAGCGACGGCTCGTTCATGATTACAATCAACTGGAGGGATTGAGATGGTGCGCCAAACAGGCTACATGCTGTCTGTGTTTCTTGTTTCGTGCCTGCTGGCCGCATGGGCGCTTGCCGATGCGGAAAGCGGCATAGCCCCGAAGTTGCGCAGTGCCGACGATCCATTCCCCGCGAAGACGACGGCGTATGACGCGCGCAGGCTGCTGATGGAGTGTCTCGGTCGCGGCGTCGTTGCCGTGCGCACGGGAGAGCGGGGCGAAGACGTGTGGGTGTCGTGGCGCTACCGCTCGGTAGATCCAAGGGAAGTCGGATTCAATGTCTATCGCGACGGTGCGCGGCTGAATGAAGCGCCAATCACAAACGTGACGTATTTCGTCGACAAGGGCGCATGGAGGGGCGCGGCAATTCGCTACGAGGTGCGTCCGGCGCTTGGCACGCATGAAGTGAAGCATGGGCGCGGACGCTGGACGCTTCCGTCCGATGCAGGCGTGGGATGCTTTGACATTCCGCTGCCGCCTGCACCGCCGACCAGCCGTCCGCCGGACGGTCGCACCATAGGTCATCACGCAAACGATGCATCCGTAGGAGACGTGGACGGCGACGGCGAATACGAGCTTTTCGTGAAGTGGGAATCTGACGGTGCGGCGGACAACCTCGGCGGATATACGGGGGAGACGTACTTCGACTGCCTGAAGGTCCCCGGTGGTGAACGCCTCTGGCGGATATACATGGGGGTGAACATGCGCTCTGGTCCGCATTACATTCCGTTCGCAGTTGCGGATTTCGATTGTGACGGCAAGGCGGAGATGATTGTTCGGACAGGCCCAGGCACAATGGATGGAGCAGGCCGAACGCTCAAGGACGACGGCACGTGGTCGGCAGCAGGCGAAAAGGTCGAAGTGCCAGACTATCGCCAGAATGGACAGGTGCTGGACGGACCGGAATACCTTACCGTCTTTGACGGCGCCACTGGCCGCGCGCTCGATACCGTGAAGTATGATCCGCCATTCGAGAATCCTTGGATATGGGGCGACTGGCACAAGAGCCAGGGCAACCGCTCGCACCGTTTTCTGGCGACCACGGCATATCTCGACGGCGTACATCCGTCCGCCGTGATGTGCCGCGGATACTATGCCCGCACGTGCCTTGCCGCCTGGGACTGGGACGGCTGCAATCTGCGCGAGCGGTGGCTGTTCGATTCGGAGGCACCGCGCTGGCGCGGCAAGGGCTTTTCGGGACAGGGCTTCCACAATCTGCGAGTTGCGGATATCGACTTCGACGGCAAGGATGAAATAGTCTATGGACAGATGGTTGTGGACGACGATGGCACGGGGCTTTACTCAACCGGCTTTGGACATGGCGACCAGATTCACATCGTGCAGGCCACTCCCGAGCATGTCGGACTTCAGGTCTGGACATGCCAGGAGAACGGCAAGGACGGCGTGGTGCTGCGAGATGCGCGCACGGGGGGTGTCATATTCCAGCAGAAAAGCGGATTCGACGTGCCCAACTGCCTTGCGGCCGATGTCGATCCGTTCAACCCCGGTACGGAGTTTTTCGCTGCGGCGAACATCGGGGTTTTCGACCACACCGGCAACTGGCTTGGCGTGGGGCGCAACAAGCCCAGCTACTACCGCACGCACCGCTTCGCCGTATGGTGGCTTGGCGACATGTCACGTTCGCTTCTGGCGGACGCCGACGGTCTGTTCGACTACTCCATCCGCTACAGGGGCGCGGGGCAAAGGATGAAGTTCGAGGGATGCGTCATGAACAATGGGTCAAAGGGCAACCCATGCCTCACTGCGGATATACTGGGCGACTGGCGCGAGGAGGTGATCCTGCGCAAGGCGGACAACTCCGGACTTAGGGTATACGTATCGACCGAGACGACTCCCTACCGATTCCATACGCTGATGGAAGACCCGTGCTACCGCAACTCTGTTGCCGCGGAGAATGCAGGCTATAATGTTTGCCCCGAGCCGTCGTTTTATTTCGGGCCAGACCTGCGCGGACGCGGAGTCTGGTTCCGCGGCGGATTTATACCATAAGCGCAGAGTGGCGTCATGACGCGGATTATGCTACAATAAGGTTGTGAAGATGCATGTGCTATATTGTTCGTTGCTGGCTGCCGCAGCTGCTGCAGCCTCCCTGTCTGCACAGGCCGAAGGCGCGCGACCGGATGTTCTCTCCAGATTTTCGCAGCTGCCGCAAATCTACGAGAACAACCCGTCTTGTCCGTTGCCTGCCAACATCCACGGCGTGGTCACTTACGTGTTTGCGGATGGGAAGGACGGCTTTGTGATCGCAGACGAACAGCGCAGCACGCGGGGAGGCGTGATTGTCAGGCCTGCTGCGGGCGGGGAAATGCCTGACGGCGCGTACGCGCTCGAACCTGGCGAAACGGTCAATGTGGCGGGAACTACAGCTTACCGCAACTGCACGGTCGAAATAGTTGCGGCGAACGTGCTTAGGACCGGGCGCGCCGAGCTGGAAGCGCCGCCTCCAATGAAACTTTCGGACTTCAGAAGAGGGCTGCTTCATCTTCGGCGCATCAGCACTTCGGGGACGGTCAGAAACTGCGCCCCGCAGCCGCGGGCGGATGGGAAATCCGATTGCGTTTTGTGGCTTGACGTTTTGGGGGCGCGCGAGCCCGTCGGAGTTGTGGTGCAAGGCGCCGAGTCTTCCTCTTTGTTCCGCAAGGGCGTGCTTGTCAAGGTGGATGGCGTGGCGTTTACAGACTTCGGAGAGGACGGTGCGCCGATCGCCTCGCACATTGAGGCCTTTCAATGGAATATACGCCTTGCCGGTGGAGGGGTCGCTTCTTCTTGGCGCATGGCGGCGATAGTGGTCTGCGCGCTTCTGGGTGTCGTTCTGGCGGCGTTAGCGGCGATTCTGCTTCATGTGCTGCGCAGACGGAGGCGCGAGGCGCTTCTCGCGGCCGACCGCCGTCGTATTGCAGGTGAGCTTCATGATACGATAGAGCAGCACCTCGCCACTGCAAAGCTCTATCTTTCCGCCGCGCTTAACATGGGGGACGACAAGAGCAAGATCGTGCGCGCGGTGAAGATGGCCGAGAGCGTGCTGGTGCATGCAAAGGTCGAGGTTCGCGATGCTGTGATGGACCTGAGGGGGGACGGTTCCTCCGGACTTTCGCTGCGCGAGGAACTTGGACTCATCGCAAGGTCTGTCTCGGATGGAGGAACGGTATATGTCCGCACTTCGCTTTCACGTCTGCCCGAAATGCAAGACCGTTCGCGACGCAGAGACCTCGTGGCGATCGTGCGCGAAGCAGTGACAAATGCGATAAAGCACGCGCATGCCGGGCGTATTGTCCTTGTCGCTGATGTCCCTGCCGGCGACGGGGCGGATGGTTTTGTGCTGCGGGTTCTCAACGACGGGGATCCTTTCGACGCGAAAACCGCGCTCGGTCCCGAGACGGGGCACTATGGTTTGAGCGGCATGCGCGAACGTGCCGCGCGCAGCCGTTTACTACTGGAGTTCGTGAACACAGGAAAATGGTGCGGAATAAGACTGGAGGTCGGAAAATGACGAGCGTAGCGATAATAGACGATCATGCCATGGTGCGTCGCGGCGTGGAATTCATGCTTCAGACATGCCCTGACGAGTTTTGTTTCGCCGGAGAGTCTGCGGGAGGAGAAGGGGCGGGCTCTTTTGTCCGCTCGGTTCAACCGGATGTCCTCCTTCTGGATATACGCATGCCGGGGACGAACGGCATCGCCGCATTGAGGGAGATAATCCTCGCGAGGCCGGCGCAGCGCGTCATAATGCTTACTACAAGCGAGGCGGACAACGACGTGTACGAGGCGGTTCGTATCGGCGCCAAGGGGTATCTTATGAAAGACCGCGACTCGGGCGAGCTTCTTGCGGCGATACGCGCCGTTGCCGCAGGAAAAATGTATATGCCGGAGAGCGTGCGCTCGCTGTATGAGCAGCGCAGCGGCATGTTGGACATGACCGTGCGCGAAATGGAGGTCCTTGATCTTATGGCGCGCGGCTTTACCAACTCCGATATAGCCCGAATACTTGAAATATCACGCGATACGGTAAAGGGCTACGTCAAGGGCGTGTACGAGAAGCTGGATGTAAGTGACCGCGTCACAGCGACCACTGAAGCCTACCGCCGCGGCTTCCTCCGCCGCGACTGATTCCCGCGTGCAAAAAAATTAAGTGGCAATTACACTTTGGTGTTATTGTCTTGGTAGAACGATTATGAGATAATGGAGGTGTTGGAGCAAGTTGTAGTTTTCAATCAGGAAGGAAGTGTCCATGACAAAGACGACAATGGTGTGCGCGGCGATGGCCTGCGCGATGGCCCTGGAGGCGCGGGATGTATCCGACCTCTTCTCTCCTTCGCCGGACGAGCGTCCATATGGCGCGGTTCCGAGCGCGAGCCAGCTCTCGCGCGACGAGATGGACATCATCTCCATCATCCATTTCGGCATAAACACGTTCACCGACCAGGAATGGGGCTTCGGCGGAGAGGATCCCGCGAAGTTCGATCCGGGAGATGTCGACTTCGATCTCATGATGCGCCAGGCGAAGGACGCCGGAATAGACGGCATCATCTTCGTCGCCAAGCACCACGACGGATTCTGCCTCTGGCCCACGAAGACGACGGAGTACAACATCACGAAGTCTCCGTACAAGGGCGGGAAGGGCGACATGGTGCGCGACGCGATAGACGCCGCGCGTCGCCAGGGCCTGCGGACCGCTGTCTACTGCTCGCCGTGGGACCGCAACACCGCGCTCTACGGGAAGCCGGAGTACATCAAGATGTTCCGCGAGCAGGTCAAGGAACTGCTCACAGGATACGGCGAGATGTTCGAGATGTGGTTCGACGGCGCGAACGGAGGCGACGGGTGGTACGGCGGCGCGAAGGAACACCGCTGGATCGACCGCACGACATACTACGACTGGCCGACGACATGGAAGATGGTGCATGAGATACACCCGACGGCCTGCATCGAGAGCGACGTCGGACCCGATGTCCGCTGGGGCGGAAACGAGATGGGCTTCGGCGGACCCGAATGCTGGGCGGCGTACGATCCGAAGAGCTTCCAGCCCGGCAAGGTGGCGATGCCCGGCGACTGCCAGAACGTGCGCGACGCCTTCCTCGGAACGCGCAACGGCAAGACATGGATGCCTGCCGAGTTCGACGTCTCGCTGCGTCCGGGCTGGTTCTACCATCCGGGCGAGGACGGACGCGCAAAGGATCCGGAGCATCTGATGGACATCTACTTCTCGTCGACCGGCAACGGGGGGATGATGAACATCGGGCTCCAGCCCGACAGGAAGGGCCGCATCCATCCCGACGACGTGAAGAAGCTCAAGACCTTCGGCGACGAGCTGGAGAAGATGCTGTCGAACGACTTCGCGAAGGATGCGGAGGCGAGGCGCACGGCCGACGGCGTGGAGCTGGCGTTTGCGCGCGAGGTCGAGTTCAACGTGGTGCGTCTCATGGAGGACTGCCGCTACGGACAGCGCATCGACGACTTCGCGGTGGACTATTTCGACGGGGAGTGGAAGCCGTTCGCGAAGGGGCAGGCCGTCGGCATACGCCGTCTCCTCAGGCGCGAGGAAACGGTGAAGGCGACGAAGGTGAGACTCAGGATCGTCCACTGCGAAATGACGCCGCTGCTGAAGGACTTTTCCGTCATGCGCTGCGGACTGAAGCGCAACGCGTGGTTCAAGGATTTCGAAAAGCGCTCGTTCTCCAAGGACCGCACGATCGAGGGAAGGCAGGTAAAGATAGACCTAGACCCGAACGTCGGCAAGGGCCGCTACCGCATCGACGCGGACGGCGAAGGCTTCAGAATCAGCGCGTTCGACGAGGAATGCGCGCAGGCCGCCATTCGCGAACTCTGCGCGAAGCTCCGCGGCGAATCCGCCGCGGAGCCGCGCTCGCGCGTTCTCGAAGACGGCGGGACTGGTCCGTACAAGGCAGTCATGACGGAGGTGCCGGGATTCGTCGAGCACACGGTGTTCCGCCCCGCGGACATGTCGCCGTTCAATCCCGGCAAGCCTCTGCCTGTTCTCGTCTGGGGCAACGGGGCGTGCGCGAATTCTCCGATCGAGCACGCGAAATTCCTGAACGAAATCGCCTCGCACGGATACCTCGTTCTCGCGACGGGAATCTTCCCCGAGACGGACGAGCCGTACCGCGGGCCGATGTCGCGCCCGGAGCAGCAGATCGAGTCCATCGACTGGGCGTTCGCCGCGCAAGACGGCGCGGCGGGCGACGAATACTGCGGGAGAATCGATGTGAAGAAAATCTGCATCGCCGGCATGTCGTGCGGCGGACTACAGGCGCTCATCAACTGCGCCGATCCGCGCGTAACGGCAGTCATGATCTGCAACAGCGGGCTCTTCATAGATCCGTCCAAGGCGATGAAGAACGTGCCGATGCCTACGAAGGAGAAGCTCAAGGAGCTGCACTCGCCGGTCATCTACATCCTCGGAGGTGAGCCTGACATCGCCTACGGCAACGGCATGGACGATTTCCACCGCATAAACCACGTGCCGGCGATAGCGGCGAACCTTCCCGTCGGACACGGCGGAACATACGGCCGTCCCCACGGCGGCGAGTTCGCTGTCGTGGCGCGCATATGGCTTGATTGGCAGCTAAAGGGCGACGCGGGTGCGGCGAAGATGTTTGTCGGCGAGAACTGCGGACTTGCCAAGCGTCCGGGCTGGACGATAGAGCGCAACGCCCTCGCGACTCATCTTCAAGAGGGACGCGCCTCAAAAGTCCCGTGGCAGGACGAGTCGGTGTCGTCGATATTCGACGTCAAAGCGGGCGAGGCGGTTCGGCCGTAGGTCGTCGTTGCAGACTGAATAAATACTCACTCCACTTTTTCGGGGTGCGCGCCGATTCTGTTTTTGATATAATTAGTGACATCTTAGACAGAAAGGAATGCGATGAAAAAAGTTATTTGCGCCATTATGCTTGCGATTGCCGACCAGCTGCTGGGCGGCGTGCGCTACCTGGGCGTTTTCATCAACGACGAGGACTGGTGCCTGAGGCCGTGGTGCCAGGAGCGCTTCGGCAAGGAGCGCGGGATATGCGCCGAGGCGTACGAGGAGATCTTCGCTGACATGAAGGCGCGCGGCGTCAACCTCCTATGGCCCGCCATGCACGAAGGCGGCTACGAGTTCGTCGCGCGCAAGGAGAACATGGAGGCGGCGAAGAAGGCTGGCGTCACCATAGGCACAAGCCACTGCGAGCCGATGCTCCGCAACAACTGCTACTGGAAGAAGGAGCAGGGCGTCTGGGACTACACGGCGAACAAGTCGGGGATCGACGCATACTGGAAGTGGAGCGTCGACAACTACGGCGATCAGGACTGCCTGTGGACAATCGGAATGCGCGGTATACACGACCGCGGCATGACAGGCCCGCGCGACCCGAAGGCGCGGATCAAGATTCTTGAGGACGTCTTCGCCGCGCAGAAGGAAATGCTGGGGCCGGATCGTCCGACGGTGTTCTGTCCGTACAAGGAGGTGCTCCCGCTCTACGACGCCGGCCTCAAGGTGCCGGAGGACGCGACGCTTCTCTGGGTGGACGACAACTTCGGCTACTGCCGCAGGCTCGGCGGACCGAAGGCCGAGGGCCGCAGGCAGGGCATCTACTGGCATGTTTCGTACTACGGCGGTCCGCACAGCTACACGCACGTCTGCACGACGCCTCCCGCGTTCATGTGGTACCAGCTCGTCGCGCGCTGCTGGGGTAACGGAGTGAGGGACGTCTGGATGCTGAACGTCGGCGACTACTGGCCGGCGGACATGGCGATATATGCGCTCGGGCAGATTGGCAAGGATCCAGAGGCATGGGACGAGAAGTCGCACGCAAGGCTTCTGCGCGGCTACGTCGAGTCGATTCTCTGCGGCGAAAGTGCCGCGGCCGTCGATGCGACGGTGCGTGTTCTCGACGAATACTATCGCCTGGGATGGATAAGGAAGCCGGAGCTCATGTGCGCGCAGTGGACGCGCGCGCTGCCCGCGGAGGAACGCCGTCGGCTCGACGGAGAGTACGCGAACCTTGCCGCGATGCTGGACAAGGCGCTTGCCGCGATGACGCCGGAAGGACGCGGGAGGTTCATGGCCGTCAACGGATATTCGGTGAGGTTCTTCACGCTTGCCGGACGCTATTTCATGGCATGGGGCGACGCAGGCGAAGACGCTGACCTCAAAGGCAAGTTGAAGGACAAGGTGCTCGCGGACATCAAGGCGCTGGAGGGTGAAGTGGCGTCCGTCGAGAACGGACACTGGAAGGGCTTTTGGTGGGATACGTCAGACGAAAGGCGGAAGGAGTGCCGCTACATCAAGAACGGACGCAACAACTGGGCGTCGCAGATGCAGTGGCCGTGGAACGAGCCCGGCGACATGCGTCCGAAATACATCTGCACCGTCTGGCAGGCCGATCCTTGGATCGCGTCCGCCCGCATGCAGGACGCGTCCGCGTTCAGGGAAGCGCATGCCGGCGACGGCGCTTCGTGGAAGAAGGTCGACGGACTCGGCGCGTCCTACGGCGCGATGGCGCTTCTGCCGGTTAAGCCGGGCGCTGGCAAGGGTGCCGCGCTCGAGTACGAGCTCGAGGCGAAGGAAGGCGAAGATGCGCTCGTGCTGCAGTTCCTTCCGGACTTCAGGCTTTTCCCCGGCGAGAAGCTTCGCGTGTCTGTTTCCGTCAACGGCGCAGAGCCGTTCGAGGTCGAGGTTCCCGGCTCGAACGGACGCGAGGACGAGAAGGGCGAGACGAGGCGCTATGCCGTGCAGGACGGATTCGTCCGAGCGGCCAAGAAAGGCGTCCTGAAGGCGGGGAATAATTCCGTCAAGGTTCTTGCGCTCGATGCCGGCGTTGTGCTGGACAAGGTCGGCGTAAGATAAACCGCGCTTTAAACCAGATTCCGTCAGACTCGCGCGGGGACAGACCCCGCGTGTGTCACCAGTAGCCAGCGGCACCTCTTGCTTGCTCAGCTGGGAGGGCCGACCGCCGTGTCGGCCATGACTGGGTGAAGAATATCCCCCGAGTTATCAGGAATTCCTGATAACCCGAGCGAATCGAGCGCCGAAGGCGGCTCAATGCGGGGTGCGTCTCGCCGCTTCGTTATCTGCGACTGAGCAAGCGACTATAACTGGGGGAAGCGGCGTCTCGCCGCTTTGAGACAAAATGAAAATTGCCACTTCATCCTTTGTTTACTGGGGTGTGGCCGTTTTCATGCCAGAAAATTGGGGAACCTCCAAGCTGAAGCCTGCTGAAGCCCGCTTTACAAGCCCAAACCAAAACTGCTATAATACCGACAACAAGCAAGAAACCTTCGTCAGCACAGGGCTACGCAAAGAGCGTTGCACTGGCTACTGGATGGCGGGGGATCATGCAAGGAGGATAAGACGATGCAGAAAGCAGTGAAGACGATGTTGGCGCTGACGGCTGTGCTGGGGGCGACGGCGGTGCAGGCGGTGAGCTTCCCCATAGGCACCTACGTTTACGCCGGCACTTTGAGCCGGTACGACAACCGGGCAATGACTGCCGAGGACGAGATGACCATCGAGGCAGTCTCGACGAACGGCAACATTCTCGCGGTCGCAACGGTGACGGATCCTGACAGCGAGGGCGTGAACTTCAAGCTCGAGGTGCCGGTCGCGACGGTCGCGACGGCAACGACGGCGGCGGTAGGCGATGCGCCCGTCTGCGTCGTTCGCAGTTCGCGGGGAGTTCGCGCCGCCGCATCGGAAAAGTTTCCGCCTGTTCTCTGCGCTTCGGCCGTGACCAACTGCTCTATCCGCTATGCAAAATCCATGGAGTTCCCCTACTCCGGCGAAGAGAAGGTCTGCATTCCCGAGGACTACCTGGCCAACATAGCCGCGCTGATGGACGAGTATGGCCACAGCGAATACAGCGCCAATGCCGACTGGGACGGGGACGGCCAGGACAACTACAAGGAGTTCATGGCCGGCACCAATCCGTTCGACGCCAGCGACTACCTGCGGGTGACGTCGTTCAGTGTCGGCGAGACATCGAACATGCTGGCGTTCGAGTATGTTGGCGGACACGTCTATGCGCTCAAGAGCGCGACGACGCTGACGAATCCCGACTGGGCTACGCAGAAGTTCAGTGTCGATAGCGAGGATGCCGAGCAGCAGCGCACGACCTACGCCGCAGAGACCGAATATGCGGAGGACGATGACGTCGGCGAGACTCAGCTCTATGTGACGCCCGTGCCCGATGCGACACAGATGTTCTACAAAGTGGAGGTTAAGTAATGAGGCGATTCCAACCAGATGCGGCGGCGCGGGGACACGTCGCCCTGCCAGCGGCAATAGTGCTGGCGCTGTCGGCGGCCTTCGCCGCGCATGCGAGCCACATCGAAGAGACGCTATCCCTTTCAAAGGGGTGGAACGCGGTATACATCGAATCGACGCCTGAGGATTCGAGTGCGCAGAGGTTCTGGTCGTCGATGCCTGTGGCGAAGGCGACGTGCTACAGGTCGACGGTGTATTCCGCGACGGCGCAGCTCTCCGTGCAAGGCACGGATACTACGCGCCACGCCGTTTCGCATCTCGTCTGGGACATCAACGACCCGCCGCACTCGACGATGGGTCAGGTGATAGGAGGCCTCGTCTATTTCGTGTATGCGACGCAGGACTGCGAAAAGACGTTCACTGGCGTTCCGCAGACGCCGCGCGTGAGCTGGCAGGTCTCGGCGGACGGAGGGCTTGCGACATACGCGCCCGTTGCGATTCCGGCGGGCGAGGAGGTCGCGGCCAAGACGTACTTCGGCGACGCGCCGTGCGGCGTAAAGAATGCGCAAAGGCCTTACAAGATCTTCGGCGAGAAGCCCGAGGCGCCCAGCATCGCACAGCTCAACGTCTTCAAGCCCAACCCGAAGCTCTCCGGTGGCAAGGCATACGCCTTCGAGAGCGAGGTTGTCGGCGACTGGCCGGGCGTCCTGGAAGTGGAGACGGGCCTTGAGGATGGGCTTGCGTTCCCGTCCGGCATAAGCCTCGCCTCGTTCTCCGTCCACAACGCCTCCACGACCAATCGCGAGATTTCGCTCACTCTGGAAGCCTCGGCGAAAACGGGCGAGACGCCCGTTCCGCTCTATATCTACAGCCAAAGCACAAACATCACCAGCTATTCGACGTGGGAGGCGTTCACAAGCACAAACGCGACGCTTGAGGCTGGCGCGACGCGGCGCTTCACGTTCCGGTGCAACAAGAGCGACCTTGACT
Organism: Lentisphaerota bacterium; assembly: GCA_015061665.1. GTDB lineage: Bacteria > Verrucomicrobiota > Kiritimatiellia > RFP12 > UBA1067 > UBA1067. The sequence goes on along the minus strand of SUWC01000025.1, from coordinate 20,450 downwards.
CCGGCCTGACCTACGGCTCGGTGCTCGCGATACGCGACCTCGGCGGAACGAAGATGCGCGTGCGCCTGCCTGTCACGGCGACGCCGGACGCATACGACGAAGACAACGCCGCCTTCCCGGCCGGACTCTGGGTCGGCTCGCTCAAGATCGCGCAGGTCGCGGACAAGGAGGGAAACCTCATGTCTGTCGCAAAGCCGCTCTCCGCTACGATGCTCCTTCACGTCGACAGCGCGGGCGCGATGACGCTCCTGCAGCGCGTGGCGGCGGCGCAGGAGGCGGATTCCACGGGCGCGATGCGCACTACCTTGTATAAGGACCTGCCGGATGTGCCGAGCGGCGTCGCGGCGCGGCGACTCTCCTCCATATTCATTGATACGGCGAACCGCGCAGTCGCGGCCGGCGAAAATACCGACACCTCCGCGCCGGAGTTCGGCCGCGAGGCGACGTTCCGCTTCACCGTCGCCGCAGACTCCAAGGAGAATCCGTTCCGCCATGCGTGGCACCCGGACCACGACGGTAAGCAGGCTGACTATTCAAGCCCAGCGCCTTCCGGCGACGTCCTCGACAACTTCATCGGACCTATAAAGCCGGAGATGTTTTCCGTCACAAATACCATCATCCTCGCCTGGCGCGACGACAACGGCGTATCGACCAAGGCCGCGCTGCCGGAGGAGATCACCTTCGGTGCGGCGGATTGGTATCTCGACGGGCTCCGCAAGGAAAGAATACGTATGCGCGGACTCTTCTCGCTCAAGCGCGTCACAGACGCCGCAGTCATCAAGGAAGGAGAATAAGACAATGAAACTTATGAAAGCAGGAATCAGGTTTGCGATGGCAATGGCGGCGGCTGTGGCGATAGCCGGCGCGGCAGAGGCGACGACGGACGTGCCGGCCAAGTTCGCATACAGCGGCAGGCTCGAGCGGGCGGACGGCTCGCAGATTGAGTCGCGCCTCCCGAAGCCCATGTCGTTCCGCCTCTACAACCGCGCATCCGGCGGACGGCCGCTTTGGGGGCGCACACTCCCCGTGCGCGTCGAGGCGGACGGCTCGTTCAACGTCACGCTATCCGATTCCCACGGCAGTCCAAGCGACGCCTTACAGCAGTATGAATCGCTCTCCGACGCATTCGCGTCGGGCGGCACCGATTTCTGGATCGGACTTTCCGTGGAGAACTACGACGAACTTCGGCCGCGCCAGAAACTCGCATCCGTCCCGCGCGCCTTGAGCGCCGTGTCGGCGGACCGCATCGAGAACCTAAAGGCTGACAGGCTCATCGCCGATACCGTCAACATCGGCAGCGCAACGGTTGCGACACTTGTAGTATCCAACTCGCTCCAGAGCGCCGGCAATATTTCGATTACCTGCCCCGATGACAGCAGTCTGACCTTTTCATCCGTAAACAGCACGAAGATTTTGAACGGCATCCCGGTCGGCAAGGTTACTACTAGCGAGCTTCTTGTTCTAAATAATACAACAACAGATGCGGCTGTAATCCTTTGGTCCAATCCATACGTAAATGGATATCCTGACTATCCTTATGTTGGTTTCTATCCAAAAGGCTCGTCGATTCCCGCGGATGAACGGAATTACTACGTCACGTCTTATAACTTCGGCTGGTAAGCGAGAGTGGAAAGGAGATTTGGAAATGAAAACGAGAAAAACGAGATTGCCCTTGGCGATGATGGCGGCGGTGGTTTCTGCCGTTATCACGGCGCGCGCCGAGAGTTTTACGTATGAAGGCCGGTACTTGGGGAGCGACGGAGCGCCTGTCGTGAGCACGACAAAGGCGGCGGCGCTCAAAGTGTACACGGGGGAAACGACATCTACCGCAGCCGGGTCGGCGCAGATAACGATTGCAACAGACTCCGAAGGCTATTTCGCGACGACGGCGGATGTCGCGCTATCTGGAGCGGACGGCGCAGACACGTTCTGGCTTGGCGTAACGCCGGAAGGCGGCTCGGAGATTCGCCCGAGGATGCGGGTGTCGCCCGCGCCATACGCAATCCGCGCCGCCACCGCGCGCGTCCTCGAGGTCGATGGCGACCTAAAACTCGATGGAACCGTCACAATTACTACGCTTGCGAACGCCGACAAATTGATACCGAACTCCATCGCCACATCCAAGCCTCTGTCTATCGACAAAGCAGGACTCGAAAATGTCAGGAACTTGACGATAGGCGAGATTTCCCGCGGGAATTACCGCATGACAGACTCGTTATCCATCCTGCGCACGGGGAACGGGGCCGTGCCAGACTTCTATTGGCATCGGTTCCCGGCAGATGTGACAAAATCTGTTTCTACAAACAATAGCAACGGCAAAGAAGATGGAGTAACAATAACAGCATCCGAGGATGGCATAGCAATCATAATGGTTCGCACCATTGTGCAGGGACAGGGGTATGACAGGAATCAAAATTGGAATATAACAGCAACACTATCTAATGGTCAGACTACATTCCTCGATAACAGCGTTATTGAGGATGGATCCTCCGATACATGTTGGATGTATTATCAGCATTTCTATGCTTGGAGTGTGCCAGTTCATCGGGGTAAAGATTTAACACTAAAGCTTAAGCTTGGAACTGATTATTGCTTCGTCGTTGCTGAGGCGAAGATACAGTTTGTTTATTTTGGAGCGGCTAAGTAAAACGAAAGGAGCAATCATGAAAAGGAATTTAGCATCATCGGTTATAGCCGCTCTCGCCTTGGGAGCGTCGGCATTGGCAGCGGAGGACTTTGCGTTTGTGTATCGCGGACGCATCACGTCGGAAAGCGGCAACACGGCCATCCCGAGTGAAATACAAGTGAAGTATGCGCTCTATAAAGGCGAGTACGATAGGACGCCGGTCTGGACGCAGACGAAAACCGAGAAGCCATCGGCGGACGGTGCTTTCCAGAGCATTCTTTCTGGAAACAACCTGCAGGCCGCGTTTCTCGATAATGGCGCGCACTATCTTGGTGTGACCTTGGGCGACGCGCCAGAGCAGACGCCGCGACAGGAAGTCCTTTCCGCGCCTCTTGCGAAATATGCCGAGCGCGTCAGCGTGGCACCGCACTCGGCCAGTTTCGTTGAAGCGAATGTGCGCGAACTTGTCGCAAACACGGTCAATGTTGACTCGCTCAACATTACCAACTCCCTGGATTTTTGCGGGACGGGGGACTTCACAATCTCCAAGCTGCAAATGGGTTCGCTTCGCTCGCATGTGAAGATCCTCAAACCTGAAAACGGACATGTGGAAGTGTTTGGTCAAAGCAGCGTTGGACCGATCAACCACACAAAAGGGCAGCAGCACAAGGGCGAACTGCCTATGGGATTTGTCACACTAGTCGCGACCAAGGACCCCAGCAACAACCAGGATGCAAAATGGAATAATTCTAATATCAAAATACCGATGATCATAACGATCCCGATGAATAAGAACTACCTTGATTTGCCAGAATGTGCTGATGCGGACGGCACGATTTACTGCACGCCATACAGCGGCAACTAAGGCGAGGAGGCAAGGATATGAGAAGAAATGAATTTAGCCTCGCGGCCAGCCTGCTTGCGGTTGCGGCAGGTGCGATGCTCTCGCTGACGGCAAGGGCATATAACGCCGCCGACGTCGATTTGGGGATTACGCATTCGGTAAAGGTTGATATCTACAGCGCGAACACGGCGTCCGACTGGAGCGAGGCCAATGCTTCCGGGCTGTATCTGACAGCTGGCGGGTTCGTCGCGCAAGACGCGGATTCGAAGCCTAGCACGAGCGACAACAACGGCAACACCGTGTATCGCCTCGCGTCGGCGTCGTACGGCATGAGCGTATCGGAGCCGGTCGATGACTACTACCTTGGCGACTGGTGCACGACCTTCCCGCTCGAGGCGGGCGAGACGATCAACTGGGAATTGACGTCCGCGAACATCATGAACTCGGCGGCATTCAAGAGCGAAGGGCGTCTCCTGTACAACAAGACGGCGACAAACGACAACGAGCGTGTCCTCTTCACCCGCGGCGGCAAGGTGCTGATCGACTGGGTTGTCAATACTGCAGGCGGCGCCACGGAGACGCGCCAGCGCGCCTATATGGTCGCGTGGTTCACGTCGGGGCGTCCGTACAGGATATTCTGGACGGAGGACAACTTCGGTGGCCCGAAGATTTCGCTCACGGACGGGAATGCGCAGAGTTTCAAGTACGTCCGTCTCTTCGGCGACCCCGACATCATCGCGCCGCGCTATGAAGTGACGACGCTATCGGGCAACAGCGGCACAACGGTATCGAACATCGTCTATGGCGTAGTGGTCGATAACGATACGCACTCGATACGCGCATACGCGAAGCACGACAGCGACCTCGACCGCGGCCAGCACGTCGGCCCGCGCGGACAGTTCGTGCTCGCATACTACAGCACCGGCGCCTTGGAGAAGCTGATCTATACGATAGTCGTTGAAGTGTCCGAGCCGATATTGGCCGTACTCGACGCGGAAGTCGGCGACGAGCTGAAGCCGACTGGCGAAGGGTACAACATCGACCACATCACCGCGAATATCCTCGCTGGCAACGTTGACGACCCCAGCGACTCCAATTCGCCGTATCTCTACAAGCATTCCGGCTTCACGGACTTCAGTCCGAAGACGGGCTGCGTGTTCGCGCTTGCGCCGAACGACGCCGCGCACCAGCCGTCCGGACTCGATTCGCCGCACAAGGCCGACATCTACTGGCAATCGACGGACCCGATGGGCACGCTGTGGCCGTTCGAGCACGACCGTTACCTGATACGCTGGGGCGAGCATCTGCCGAAGGTCGTCACGGGCGGCTCGTCCGATCCCGGCTGCGGCATCTTCCTGCCGCCGGAGTATGCGAACAAGACGGAGGTCGAGCACTACTCGAGCCCGGCGCGAATTGCGACGGCGGCGACGAACGTCGTCACGGTGACGGGCGCGGGCAAGTTCCTGCTGCGCGTGGTCGGCAACGACAATATCTGGTTCCTGCCGTTCGAGAGCGTGCTCAACACCGATACCAACTGGCATGAGCGCACGGCGGCGGAGTGGCATATCGGCATGGAGCTCGAGACCCGCCACGACGCGGCGGCGGGAGCAGGCGCGGAACTGGCTGCGGCCGTGAACCCTGATCTTCCCGGCTACATCTACGAGCCGAACTCGCGCGGACGCAACTGGAACCCGAATCTCTACCATGCGCCGAAGCCGCCCGTATCCGACGAGCAGACCGAAGTCGATGGCGACTCTTCTTCCGACGAAGACCCGTTTGCCGCGCTTGATTCGGCGATATACGCCGTGAATACAGCCAATACGCCGATAGAAGTATGGTGGTTCGGCTCCGTGAAGTCGGGAGATATGCCGGACGCGATCACGTTCCCGACGTGCGCACAGCTTTACAAGGCGATATGGCCGCTCCCAGAAGAGACGCATACGATCGTGCTCGCGTCCGAGCGCGGTTCGGCGGGCGAGTCGCTCTCGGCGACAGGCGGCGCGCTTTATCTTGGCGACACGAACTCGACGGCATACACGACGATTCCCGCAATCTGTCCGAGCGCGATTGGCGCTACGGTCGGATTCTGGCTGAATCCGTCGCCGCGTGCGGCAGAGTACGACCCGGTCGTGCCCGGCAGGCTTCTCACGCTCTCGAACGGCACGCAGAATGTCGTCATTGACGCGACGAGCGCGACCGCGCTCAGCGTCGCGGGCAAGAGCGTGACGGTTTCCACCAACTGCTGGACCCACATCGCGCTTACGATCGCGACTAACGGCGTGATGACTGTCTATCGCGACGGCGAGAGCCTCGGCGAGTGCGGAAGCATCGCGCAGGCGGACGACTTCTTCACGAATTCGACGAGATTCGTGATCGGCAGCACGACGAGCGCGTCGTTCGGCACGATAGCCGAAGGCGGCGCGTGGGGCGCATCCGGCGTTGCGATTGACGATGCCACAGTATGGCCGTTCGTTTTGCCGGCAGAGGAAATAGCGAAATATGTCGCTGGCGGCGCGAGCGATATGATCAACCGCCGCAGCTACGAATATTCGTTCGATGGGGCGGCAGACCTCATGTACATGCCGGGCCTGCCGTTCCGCTTCGCCTCGGATGCAGAGGGGAGAGGGCTCATGGCCGCGATCGACTGCCTCATGCTCGCGCCGGGAGGTCCAACGCGCGTGAGCGGCCTTGTGAAGAAGTCTGGCGGCGTCTCGCCCCGCGTCTATGTGCAGAACGACAGGAACGCGACAGGCTACAACCCGAACGAAGAGCATGCATTCCTCCGGGAGGGTGCCGACGGCTATACGGTCTGGGCGCTCCGCAATGACTTGAATACGGCGTCCTCCTCCGAGCCGTTCGTGCTTGTCGAGTACGCCTCCGGCGGCAAGGGCGCGATGAGGCTCTTCGACGTGACGCTGACGAACGAGGTGTACTCGACTTTGGCGAGCGACGTGACGGCCGGCAATCTGCTCGCAGGCCCCCATCCGCTCGACTTCCTCGACGGCTACTACAACACGAAGAACTATGCGCTCGAGACGACGACCGAGCCGGACGGCTACGTGGTCTACCGCGACCGGCACAACAGGATGTGGGCGCGGCGCGACGGCACGACGAAGCAGTTCAACTACTATCCGGTGAAGGAAGGCTTCTACTTCCCGTCTCTCGGCGCGAACGAACAGCCTACGTTTGGCACGCTCGTGAGCTGGATGTCTTGCATGGAGCACCCGGAGCCGACGTACAGCCAGATAACTTCTGCGCCGCCGCTCCCCTGGACCTGGAACGTCGCCTGGCCCGCGCCAGACAAGACGCCCACCATGCGAATCGCCCAGACGCTGACGACGGCCGATTCGGGCTTGCCTGAGGTTTGGAACGCGCTTTCCATGGCGGTAGTGTATCCCGTGCCGCGCAACGAAACGTCCGGCGGGGATGAAACTTCGCGCGACGGCACGGTGGTGACGCTGATCGACCCGACCGTCGCGCAGACCGCCCCGCTCGCCATCGAAGCCGACTTCCCGGGCGAATACGCCTTTACGATCGGGCCGTCCGGCACGACGCAGCTCAAGAGCGGCAAGTACTTCTTCACGGGGCTGCCGCCGAACATCTCCGACCGCTTCTACATCGACATGAACGCCGGCGAGGACAAGCGCATGACGCTTGTCGGCCAGATGGTCGCGAAGAAGGCCGGCACGAGCTACCTGCAGATCAACACGCTCAGTCCCAAGGAGCGCCAGGCGCTCAAGGACATCTGCGTGGCGACAGGCGCCGCGAAGGAGCGCTGGGATGCCGGCGTCGACGCGCTCGCGCTCAAGGAGGTGCAACCCTCGCTCCGGTACGTCGAGCAGGAAAGCGTCCCTGTCGCCGGCGAAAACGGCGTACCGCAGTTTGTCGCGACGGACGTCGTGAAAGTGTCGTATTCGCCTGTCGATCATTACGCGCTCGTCGCCAACGGATGCGGCACGAACTACGTCACGCTCATCGAGAACGATTCCGCGGATACGACCGTCGTGCCGGAGGGCTCGACAATCTCCATGCACGTCATACGCGTCGTGCCGGAGCTGTACGCAGGCGCGCTCGTCGTGCTGCAGGACCCGAACAACAAGCTTTCAGAACAGCTCAACGTCCTCTATACGGCGCCGCTCGGCGATTCTTCGGACAACTACGTGTTCGAGTGGCGCAAGCGTCTGCCGGCGGCGGACGGCAGGGTGCCGGAAGCGGGTCTGCAGGACTGGGAGCTCAAGGAGAGCGGCGCGGGCCTGACGTCGATCCTGCTCGGCGGCTCCGGGGCGAGCCTCGCCGAGCTGGTCAACACGTTCTATGAAATGCGCTACCGCGCGGTGGAGGGCACGAAGCCGTACGAGATGACGCAGGGGGCGTGGAGCGCGTGGTGCGGGCCGACCCTCGCCGAGGGCTGGGTGCAGCGCGTCCTCAACAACGTCACGCCGTTCGCGCAGAGGCTTTCCGACTTCTACAACAACGCCGCCGAGCTCAACTATACGATGAACGAGCAGATCGGCGGGCCGTACCGCGGCGATGTCGCGCTGAACGACGCGAACCTCGAGAATGTCGGCTTGATCGAACTCTACCAGACCGTCCTCAACAAGGCGGAGTCGCTCTCGCTGTCGCTGAGGATCAACGACATGAACGCGAACAAGCAGCTCATGGAAGCGGCGTCGCGCCTTGCCGACTTGTATGCGCTTCTGGGCGACGAGGCGTATTCCGACGCGGCCAACCCGACGATCGGCATATCGGCGACAACGCCGAGCCCAGCGCTCTACGACGCGACGTCCTGCGCCACATACTGCTTCGCGAACCAGGTGCCGTCGCTCCTCGACGAGGAACTCGCGCTTCTGCGCGGCCGTTCGGCCGCCGTCGCGCCGAACATGACGACGTATCCCTACTACAACCGTCTGATGTGGAACTTCACGAAGGGCATAACGCAGGGCGAGATGGCGTACGTGCAGAACTACGGCATCATCGGTTCGGACGGCGAAATCACGCCGGAGCAGGCGGCGCAGATGTATCCGCAGGGGCACGGCGACGCATACGGACACTACCTGAGCGCGCTCTGGGGCTACTACAGGCTTCTGCGCAACCCGTATTTCGAGTGGGGTGCCCCGGGCATGATGGAAATGCTCGTCGCCGACTCCATCGTCAACATGGACTATGAAGACGAGCAGAAGTTCGCGATGGCCGCGGCGAAACTCGTCCAGACCGGCCTCGAGGTGGTTGATCTGACGGCTCGCAAGACGTGGCGCGACCAGGGCGGCGACACCGCCGCCGGATACTTCGACTCGAACACCGACCAGGGCTTCGGCTTCGGCCAGTGGGCGGTCCGCACTGGCCTCGGCGCCCTCTACAACTGGGCTACGGTGAACTCGCTCCTGCCGACGAACGAAACCGCAAGCGCGTTCGCCGACCATTCCATCGCCGACGTCACGCGCGACACGGTGCCGGCCCTCTCGCTCATCTCCGAAGCGTTCGAGTCGCTCGACCGCAAGGTGAACATGCTCGACTCGGGGCTCAATCCCCTCGGGCTTTCCGACAACGCGATTCCGTTCGACATCGACCCGGCGAAACTTGCCGCCGGAACTTCGCACTTCGACCAGATCCTCGCGCGCGCCGAACGCGCGCTCGACAACGCCGGAACGGTCCTCTCCTACGCCAACAAGTTCGGCTCGCGTCTGAGCCAGATCCTTGTCGACGAGGGCAACGACATCGCCGACCAGGAGACGCTCGAATTCAACTACAACAAGGACTTGATTGCGATCTACGGCACGCCCTATCCAGACGACATCGGACCCGCCGGCACCTATCCGCAGGGATACGAGGGACCTGACATCTACCACTACCAGTATGTGGACCTGAGCCAGTACGGTCTTGATTCGCTCGACAGCAAGATGTCGTATACGGCCTACGTGAAGGTGCCGTTGAACGACGACTTCGGCGGCGCGCCTGGCGCGAAAACGGATGATACTGTCACGATTTCGTACAACGTGACGCCGGGCGGAATGCTCGTCAAACCATCTGCATGGACGGGTGTACGCGGCTCGGAAGGCTCGATCCAGACCGCATACCGCGACTTCCTCCAGGCCTACAATAAAGTCAAGACGTCCATCAGATACTACGAGGACATGGAGGACGACCTCGCGGAGGCGGTAACCGCATGCACGGCGCAGCTCAAGAACGCCAACAAGGCCAGGGAGCTCAAGCAGGCGCTGAGCGGCCTCAAGATTGCCTATTCCGTCGTGAAGGGCGTCACGGATGTCGTCATAGATGTGGCGGAGACGGCCGCGAGCGTTACGGACATCGTAAGTGATGGAATAGTGAAGTCCTCTCCGACATTGACAGTGGCAGGCATGGCCATTGGGACGGATGTCGCCAGGGTGGCTTCCGGAACAGCGTCCACCGCCTTGAAATTAAGCATGAAGACGGGCACGGACGTTACCAAGCGCGTTGCAAAGTCCGTGCAGGATGCATCCGGCGCCGCCCTCGATCTCATCGAGCACTCCATGGACATCGCGCTGGCGGACATCGAGAACTACGACGTCTGGGTGGACTTGCACTGGGAGATGGTCGAGCGCTGCTTCGCCGTCGAGACTGCGGCGTTCGACATGCAGGAGGCCTACGGCGCGCTTGTGGCGGCAGAGGCGGCCTACCGCCAGGAAGTCGCCAAGGGCTCCGCGCTCATGGCGGAGCGCGAGATGGTCCGCAAGCAGCTCTCCAACAACGCCGTCGCCAAGCGTTACACCGACATGTACCTGCGTGTGCAGCGGAACAGGGCGCTCTCGAAGTTCAATTCCGCGTTCGACATCGCGCAGCGCTACGTCTGGCAGCTTGCCAAGGTTTACGACTACGAGACGGGGCTGCTTTCAAGCGACAAGCAGGCCGGGGACGCATTCCTGCGCGAAATCGTCGCGACGCGCGCACTCGGCGACAAGGGCATCACTGTCGTCGCCGACGGTACCGACGGCGGCCTCTGGGATGTCGTCACGCGCATGAAGGCGAACTGGGACGTCCTCGGGCCGACGATCGGCGCGAACAACCAGGACAACGCCACGAAGTGGTTCTCGCTCAGGTATTCGCTCTTCCGTATCAAGCCGGACTCAAGCGGCGACGCCGCCTGGCGCCGGGAACTCGCGAAATACAAGGTTGACGACATCTTCGCGAACGAGGAAGTCAAGCGCTACTGCAAGCCTCTCCAGAGCGTGAACTCGACTCCGGGCGAGCCGGAGCCGGGCTTCATCATCCCGTTCTCGACTACCGTAAACCTCGCCGAGAACGTCTTCGGGAAACCTTTGATCGGCGGCGACGATGCGTTCTCCTCCAGCGACTACGCCATCAGGATTCAGGCCGCCGGCGTCGATTTCGTCGGCTACAACGCGCTCACCGTCGCGACGCAGCTCGGCCTCGGAGCAGAGCCGGACATCTACCTCGTGCCGGTCGGCAACGACTATATGCGCACGCCGTCGGGCAGGTCGAACCAGATACTCGCGTACAAGGTAATCGACCAGGTGCTGCCGCTCCCCTACCAGGTTGGCGCAAGCGAGCTTTCCGACGACGACTGGCTCGCGTCGTTCACGGGACTTGACGGCACGGTCGATTCCGCCGCGACAATCCGCCGGCATTCGACGATGCGCGTCGGCAGCGAGACTACCTCGACCCGTCTCGTCGGCAGAAGTGTCTGGAACGACCGCTGGCTCCTCGTCATACCCGCAGCTTCGCTCTCGTCCAACCGCGCACAGGCCTTCAAGACGTTCATCAACGGACTCGACTCCGATGCCGACGGCGTCATCGACATCCCGGGCGTGAGCGACATACGTCTCGGCATCAAGGCGAGCGCCAGAGGCGGGTATTGATTTCAAAGCGGAAAGAAGCCGACAGGATTTTTTTGCAGTTGCCGACTACAAATCCGAATGCCGGGTTTGCGGGGCTTCCTCCTTTGCCCCATTTCCTCGCGTTAACGACATTCACCCTATCACATAGGGAACATCAACCGTCGGAGTTTTCCCTAAACCGCGCAGGGGTCGCAAAGGTTCGGCAGCCCAAAGTAAAATTGGGGAACCTCCAAGCGTGCTTTGCTATTGACTCTTTTAGGACAATTATGGTAAAATCCAAGCATCAAATGTCCTAAAAAGATACGTTGGCATGGTGAAAGGTACTAAAGAAGAAATACTTCGCCGCATAGAGAAGTCCATGCGAGAGTGGCGGCTTCGCGCCGACATAACTCAGCAGGACCTGGCTGACCGCAGCGGCGTCTCGCTCAATGCGGTTCGTCATCTTGAAGACGGCAGCGGTGCGACGCTTGGTACGTTTGTGCAGGCTTGCCGCACGCTTGGCAGGGATCGCTGGATCCTTGACCTGGAGAATTTCCCCGAAGTTAGTCCGATTGCCTTTGCCGAGGCGTTGGAGAAGGCGAAATCCGCTTCAAGGCGCACACGTGCCAGTTCAAGCAAGAGGAGGTGCCCATGAGTTACTTCCCGGTAAAGGCGGTATCTGTTTTCCTATGGGGACGCAGGCCTTTCCGCGGTGGCGGAGAAGTACGCGATCGGCACCGCGCCCAAGGTGCTTGCGCGCGTCCGCGACGCGGTTCGGGAACTGCGGTGAGAAGCAGTTCTTCGCCTGGGTGCACCATCTTTGACTATCCACGTCGCGTTCAAAAGTAAACGCACGTTCTGAAAGTAAACGCAAGAAAGTCAACTCTGAGCGTTTGGGCTCCCGCTAACGCTCCGCAGCTTTGCACTTCACAACGACTGTATATGTATCGGCAGAAGTGTTTTGGGATGCGACTGCGTCGCATAAATCGGCCGTAGACCGCTATAATCACTGCAAATCACGTCTCCTGATTATGGTTGAAAAGCGCGAGGCAGTGAAGCGGGAATGCGCCGAAGCGAAGCGGAGGGTAGATTCGGCGAAGCCGAACCCGCGGGGCGCGCAAGCGTCTGCGCGAGAACCCCAACCATCGGAGTTTTTGCTCATGCTCTTCCACTAAAAACTTTGAAGAGCCACGACCACCTCGGACGGCGTGTGCAGAAGTTCACGCCCGAGGCGACGCACACGTACTTCTATGCCAGCTGGCAGCTTATCAAGGAGACGCCGAGCATCCTATCGCGTCGGAAAACACGGAGACCCGCATTCGCGGGACACCGAAATCAGCATGAAGGAAACCTTAGGGCATCTCGCTAGTGGAAGGGCACACCGACTTCATGGCTGCGGTCGTCGGCTCGGAAACGGTCGGCGACTGGGCCTCGCCTGTGACGCTCCAGCAGAACGGCGACGACTGGACCATCCCCGACGGCGAGTCGGCGAACTTCTTCAGGGTGAAGCTGGAGGAGTAGTTCTTCGGCGGGAGCGAGTTATTCGACAGGACTTGCGGGATTCACTGGATTGGCGGGGTGGTGAGGTAAGGGCGCTCACCTCTATCGACCGTTTCGCGCCTCTGGCTGCGGACTCGGCTAAATTGCAAAATGCAAATTAGCCGAGTTGACAAGGCGTCAGGGATTAGGATATACTATGCATTGAAACTCGGCTATTCTGCAAAATGCAGATTAGTCGAGGAAAGGAGTCGCATGAAAGGCAGAGAATCGTTCTTTGGGAGGCAGGATCTCATAGCGCAACTGGATGAGTTGTGGGCGAAGCGCGTGCCATCTTTGGTTACGTGTCGTGGACGTCGCCGTGTAGGCAAGTCTACGCTTATCGAGGAATTCGCGCGACGCTCAGATGCGGCGTTCATCAAGTTGGACGGGTTGCGTCCAAAGGAAGGCCTGACCGACGCGGATGAACGGTTGTTCTTCGCTGAGAAGCTTGAAGCGCAGGTCAAGGGCAGGGTCGCGCCGCCTGGCAACTGGTATGAAGCCTTTACAAGGTTGGGAAGATGCATTGACGATCGCCGCAGGACTGTGGTCCTGCTTGACGAGATATCCTGGATGGCCTACTACTCACCCTCGTTCCCCGAGGTTCTGAAAAGTGCATGGGACGATGTCTTCAAGAAGCATCGGAAACTGATCCTTGTGCTGTGCGGCAGTGTGTCGCACTGGATAACGAAAAACATCATCGAAAACAGCGCGTATGTTGGACGGCGTTCGCTGGATATGGTTGTGCCAGAGCTCCCTCTGAAGGAATGCGTCAAGTTCTGGGGCGGCAAGGCAGCCCATATCGACGCACGGGAAATCATAGACGTGCTTTCCGTTACAGGAGGGATCCCCCGTTATCTTGAGGAGATCAACCCCTCGCTGCCAGCGGAGGAGAACATACGGCGTTTGTGCTTTGCTCCGCGAAGTCTCCTGCGGATGGAGTTCGACGACATGTTTAACGATGTCGTGACGGCCAAGCAGAAATTCGCCGCCAAGGTGCTTCGCGCCTTAGTTGACGGGCCAAAGAGCGGGGCGGAGGTCTCCAAGGCTCTCGGGGTGGAGTCGGGCGGGGATGTCACGTCGGCGCTGTCCACGCTGCGTGAGTCTGGCTTTCTGGCAGAGGAATGTACGCGCAATCCAGAAACCGGGGAACCGGCGAGGGAACGGCGTTTTCGCCTGCGGGACAACTATACGCGGTTCTACTTGAAATTCATCGAACCCTACAAGGATGTCATCGACGAAGGAGCCTTCCTGTTTTCGTCGTTGTCTGAACTCGAAGGTATCGACGCCGTGATGGGGTTGGCATTTGAGAACCTTGTGGTGAACAACTACAGAGAAATCTTGCCGCTTCTGCACTTGACTGGTACGCTGATAACGGCCGCCGGACCATATCGTCGCCGAGCGGCAAAAAGCGCGAGGGGGAAGCCTGGTGTCCAGGTGGATCTCATGCTGCAGACAAGACGTTCGATTTGGCTGGTGGAGGTGAAGCGCAAAAAAGAGATCGGACGCGAGATAGAGACCGAGATTGAGCGCAAAGTGAATGCGCTGTCCCGTCCAGAAGGAGTGTCCTCAAAAACGGCGCTTGTCTATGACGGACATCTGTCCCCACTTGTGGCCTCGGACGGGTACTTCGACGCCATAATTCCATTTCGGCGGCTTCTTAACCTTCCGTAGCGCCTCATCCACCGCCGGCAAGTCGGCGAACTTCTTCAGGGTGAGGATAGAGGAGTAGGTGTTTAGCCGTGTAGAACATGTAGAGCATGTAGAAGGGGGTGGAGAGGCCGCTTCCCCCAGTCAATATTGTCGTTCAGTCGACTGCGACACGCCCTTTTTGTTGCGTCGGCGTCGAGACCAACGCCCCCGACAGGTACAGGATCAACGTCGTGTACGGCAAGATATCCATCCTCAAGAACCTCTGACGGCGAAGCGGACGCGGCGTTCCAAATATCTGACTATCCATTGTCTCTGTTGATTGCAGGGCCAATATTTTGGTATAATTACAGCAGACTTATGAATGTGGCGGCGATATGCGTGGCGCGCAGTACGCTGGATGGACCGCAGGCGGCATCTGCGGGCCTTCGTCATGTATGCCCGGAAGGAGTAGCGAAATGTTAAACGAAGACAGAGATGAGATGGATGACGCGTCTCGCGTCTCCGGTCTCGCGTCCGAGGATTCCGCTTCCGATTCGGAGTTCGCCGAGCGGCAGCGGAAATTCGGAATGATGATGAAACCTTTTCAGATTTAACGTGTATACAGAGTGCAGTAAGGGAAAAAAGAAAGGATCACGACAATGGCACTACCAGACATCAGCCTCGCGCAGTTCAACCGCATCGCGTCCGGCAGCTACAACGCCGGGCAAATCGACTTCAGGACGGACGAGAACGGCACAGCCGAGCTCGTCAAGGTCAACAACCACGTCTGGAAGACCTCCAAGAACAACGTGGAGCTTTCGCCCGAGCGCATCCTCGAGGTGAAGGAGGCGTTCCTGAACGCTCTCCAGAAGGGCGGCGTGAAAGCCGAGTCGCTGAATGCCATCAGAAAGCAGCTCGGCCTTCCGGCGGAGGTGCGGGAATTTTCCACAAAGGCCGAGCGCGACGATTTTCTCAAGGCGCGCTTCACGCCGCTCACGCGTGCCCAGGTGCGCACGATCCTGGACAAATTCGCCAACGAGGGCAGGGGCTTCACCGCTGCCTCGCACGCGGACATCTCCTACGAGGACTGGCAGGCGGGCCAGGCGACGGCGAACATGAGCGCCAAGGCTGCAAGATGGCGCGACAATGTGAACGCCGCCGCGACCGCCGCCCACACCTCGCGCGGCAACGCCGGTGTCGATTTTGCCGTCACGGACGCGATGAGCCTTCTTTCCGACTCGCGTTCCCTTGCGGATCTTGACGCGGTGCGCGGCAAGCGCTGCACGGGCGACAATGCGGTCAACGACCGGCAGAAGCTGCACACCGCGCTCGTCAATTCCTTCCAGGGCCTTGTCTCGCAGGCGCTCAAGATGCTCCCTGCCGGCGTGCGCGAGACGGACTCCTTCATGCTGGCCGGCGCCCGCGTGAAGCTCGTCAAGGGCTCCGACGGGAAAATCTCCGCCGTCGTCGGCACGGGCAACCTCGCGACGAAGGTATCGCTCGGCATGGACGCCGACACGTTCCTCGCCCGGCTTCTCGGCAAGGTGGTGAACGAGAAGGACACGCTCGGCTCCACTGCCGCGAAGAACGTCCTCAACGCCCTCTACGACAGCGACCTCGAAGGCGGGCTCGTCGCAAGCGACAGATCCAGTCTTTCGCGCCAGTTCGCCTGTCTTGTCCTCGAACACAGGGCGGAAGACGCCGTCAATCTCGTCGTTGGCGACTACAACACCGGCATTCTCGTCGACATGGCCGAGCGCGTCATCGGCGGAGAGCACATCGCCGATTCGAAGAAGATGCTCGACGACTACCATGCGAAGCTCGTGAGCGACAACGCCTCGCTTCCGCAAGAGATGAAGCAGATGCTCGAGAAGGTGGCGAACGTCCCCCTGGAGAAGCCGGGTTCGGGCGAGGGCGAGTTCGTCGTCAAGGCGCCGATCGTCGGCGACATCAACGAGGTCGTCGAGGCCATGCCGGTGCCTGTGCAGGCCCCCGTGCCGAAGGCGCTGGGCGACATCGGCGGCGTCGGCGCCATCAAGGACTTCGTGGCGAACCTCGTATTCTCCGACGACACGATGGTCGGCGACGTCGCCGCCACGCGCCCCGGAGAGGCGATGCGCAAGATGCTCGCGGACGGCAAGAACGTCGTCGCGCTCGCCGAAATCGTCAAGAACCCCGCCATCATCGACACGGCCTGCGCCCAGCAGATCGCGGGCGCCGTAAAGGACGGCCTCGGCAGGATGGTCGACATTCTTGCCGCGGCGTTCGACAAGGCCACCGGCAAGGATTTCGCCGCGGCCGCGACGGAGGAGAATTTCGTAGAGCAGCTCTCCGCCTTTCTCAAGGACGCCGAAAAGCTGCCCGGAGCGGAGCTTGCCAAGTTCGACAACATCATCCTGTCGATGGCGAACAAAGGCTGCGAGAGCATCCAGCTCTTCATCAACGACGTCTTCAAGGTCGGCAACGCGAACGTCAACGCCCAAGGCGGCATCGTGGGCGATCCCTACAAGGATCTGACGGAAGACCAGCTCAAGGCGCAGTTCAAGAACAAGAGTCTCAACGCCATCCTCGATACCGCCGCCAACTCCGACAGCCCGGGACAGGTCGGGTTCTTCCGGCAGGTGATCTCGAGCTACTTCACGTCGCTGAGCAAGGCCGACAAGCGCTCGTGCTTCGCCGCCGCCATGCGCTACGCTCAGACGTTCGACTTCTCGGGTCTCCAGAACGATCCCGAAAAGCTCGTCTCGGCGCAGAAGGTAGCCGTCAACAAGTTCACGGGCGCGATCTTGAAGGGCACGAGCCCGCTTCTCCAGAAGATGATGCAGGGTCTCCCGCGCGACATCATGGGCGACTACGCCGACGCGCTCGAGGACATGAAGAGCTCGCTCGCTCCGATTCCGCGCAAGATCGTGCAGGCGCACTTCATGCAGATGATCGAGGAGTCGAAGGGCAAGGGCGCCGGCAAGGAAATCGAGTCCATCGAACTCAAGAAGTCGCTCGGCGCGGCGTCGGTCGGCGAGGCGTTCCTCTGCTCCTTCAAGATCAAGGGCGAGAAGCAGCCCAGACAGTTCGTGGTCAAGATCATGCGCCACGACGCGGAGCGCCGCGTTAATGCGGAGGCGGAGATATTCACCGAGGCCGCCAAGAAGATCGGCCCCGGCATGGCCAAGACGTGGGAGGGCCAGCTCAAGCAGTACATGACCGAATTCGACTTCCGCAACGAGGCGAAAAACGTCAACGAGGGCGTAAAACTTTACGACATCGCGAACACGGAAGGGCATCCGCTCAGGTTGATCACGACGAAAGTGGAGTCCATGAAGCTCTCGACCGTAGTCGCGCCGAAGAAGGACGTCATGGTCGCGGAAGTCGCCCGCGGCAAGCCGGTCGACAAGTTCTTCAAGACGAAGATCTCCGAAATCCGCAATGCGGCCTCCGCCGTGTTCGAGCAGGATCCATCGACGGGGCGCATCAAGTGGAAGAACGGCCCGGTCGATCCAAAGACGGGCAAGCCGAAGCAGGTGCCGGTCGTGAAGCCGAACGCCACCGGCGGCGAGATCAACAACATGATCAACTGGTGCCGCACCAACTACAGCGACATCAAGGAAGCGCAGCAGCTGCTCGTCCAGGCGACGAAGGTGTGGTTCCACGAGGCGCTCCTCGGCAGCGGCAAGTTCCACGGCGACACGCACGCCGGAAACCTGATGGTCGCTCCCGGGGGAATCACGTTCATCGATTTCGGCAACCTCTACGAGCTCAAGACGCACTACGAGTTGGACGCGCAGGGCAACCAGGTCATGGAGACCGTCCAGGAGGAGAACGAGGAGGGCGAGATGGTCGAAGTGCAGCGCCCGAAGGTGCTGCTTGACGAGCGCCACGAGCTGCTGCGCATCATCATGGGCGCGGCATTCCGCGACAAGACCTTCTTCCTCGATGGACTCGAGAAGCTTCTCTCGCCGGAAGGCAAGGCCGCGCTCAAGGCGAACCGCGCCAAGGCGGAGGCGATTCTCGACTCCATCCTCGGAATGGGGCGCTTCTCCTACGACATGGTGTACCGCCTCAACGCGGCCGTCGCGGAACTCCAGAAGCTCGGGCTCGAACTTCCGCCGCAGATCAACTGCTTCGTGCAGTCGATGGCGCGCCTCTCCAACACGCTCAGCGAGATGAACACGATCGTCAACCAGACGAGCCTCCTGCTGGAGACGGCGGACGACTTCGTCAGGCAGGAACCCGCGCCGGAGCGCGACGAACTCGACATCGTCGGCATGGCATTCGACTACCGCACGTCGGCGGAGGGCCGGCAGAAGGTGGATGACGACATCGAAGTTGCCACCGTGGAGCTCAACGGCAACCCCGTGCCGGTTTCCTCCTACCTCCACCGCCTCGCGGACAAAACGGGCTTCGGCGGATTCCCGCTCGACACGAGCGCAAGTCTGATGACCGGCGGAGCATACTTCAATAAAGTCCTCGACCGCCTTGAAAAGTCCCAAGACCCGGTCGCAGACGCCCGCAAACTCAACAACATGCTCAGGGCGAACCTCGACACCGCGCACAACGAGTCGTTCATGGTGCAGGTTGACGTCCTCGACGGCGAATTGCTCGAAAAACTGCGGACCGATCTAGCCGCCGCCAAGACGCCCGATGCGAAGACGAAAGCGCTGAAGGCTTACGCGGCGAGCTACACCCGGGCCGTCAAGGCCGTCATGGACGGCATCGTGGAGAACGAACAGCAGCTCGTGTCGATGCGCACGTTCGAGACCACGCAAAAGCCCGCGTCCTTCGCGAACGCCGTGATGTCGACGCTGATGGACAACTTCGACGCGCTCTCGACCACCTTTGCGAATTCCAAGGCCAAACTGATGATCGACGTCAAGGCCATATCCATGAAAGAGCTCGGGCTCGGCTTGTTCGCGGGGGAGCAGACCATTGTCAAAGCCGTCAAGGACGACGCTTTAAAGATGGCCGGCGACGATTCCTACCAGATCGACATCGGCGTGTAAAAGTTGAAAAGTTGAAGGGTTGAAAAGTTGAAAGGTTGAAAGATGACATTTGGTGAACTGATAGACGTGTTGGGCAAGCGCCTCGGCGTGGAGATTGAGGACGCGGGCGGCGCGTTCGCCCTGGAGATCGACGGCGAGACCGTCATCCTACAGGACGCCGGCGAGCTGCTGCTCGTCCGCGCCGAGGTCGGCGAGATCCCCGCAGACGGGAGGGAGGGGATTCTGGCGTCCGCGATGGAGGCGAACTTCCTCTACCAGGGCACAGGCGGCTCCACGCTCGCGCTCGACCCGTCGGCCGGGCGGCTCGTCGTCCAGAAGTACAATTGGCTGGAGCGGCTTGATCTGGAGACGGTCTTTGACACACTTGAGCGATTCGCCGATACCGCCGCCGCCTGGCGCAGGATTCTCGCCGACTATCGTTCCGGTGCCGTGCGGTCGGAGACTTCTGCGTCGCCCATCGGCTCCGGCCCTCTTTTGCAGGTGTGATTTCCGCGCGGGAAGGATCCTTGCGGCATGAAAGGATTCATACTGGAAATTGGCAACATTGGAATTGGCAACATTTGCACACCGGCAACGTTCTGTAACCTTTCGGCGGTTCGCGTGTAAACATGGCAGGCAGACTTTCAACCTTTCAACTTTTCAACCAGATCACGTCGGGAACGTACAATGCCGGACAGATCGGCAAGTTCTTCGGCTGACATCGCTGAATTTTCGGGCTTATGCCAGAGGGTCGAATTTGGTATAATAACCTATATCAACTCAGAGAGATAGAGGTGGCCCGAAATGGATTTCAGAGAGACAATAGACGCGTTTGCGTCGGAAATGGGGCTTGCAGCGGCGTCTACGGACGACGACGGCAGCATCACGTTCCTTTTCGAGAAGTCGATGCAGGACTTCCGCTTCGTGCCGGACCTCGTGAAGACGTTCGCGAAGCCGGACTGGTACACCAAGCAGGCGAACCGTCTGGCGGTCGTCCAGTCGCTAAAGTTCAACATCGGCAA
>SUWC01000024.1 GCA_015061665.1 Lentisphaerota bacterium | reverse complement strand
GCAGTCGGTGTCCGTTTCCCTAGCGCCTTATACTGGCAAATCCGGCAAGATAGTAATTTCCTATTCGCACAGCGGGTTGCAATATACGTCTGATGGAAACGGCGGCACACTTTCCGACGTGCAAATCACCAACGTCCTTGTGCCGTCCGTTCCTGCGGTTGCATGGGAGACGGAAACGCTGACTGCGCTTGGGAAGCCGGAGATACTGTCGGTGTCGGCGGTTGCGGAGGGGTTTTACGGCGAATGCGGGACGAACGCATCGGTCTTTGCGGTCAACTGCTCTGCTGCGGTTGATACGTTGGAGGCGCGCCCGAGCCACCTGTCGCTTGTGAGGGACGAGGACGTGGTGGTTGAGAAGACTGGGAGCGGGAAGTTCAGGGTTGCGGTGACGCCCAGCGGGGTCAATGAGGGGAACCTGAGGTCGCGGATGATACTGACGCTGGTGGCGACGGACACGAACGGCACGAAGAGCTATAAGGATCTTTCGCTTCGGTTCTCGGAGGTGGAGCAGTCCATCTCGGAGGTTGTAGTTTCGGCGCAGACGTCAGACGGCGAGCAGTATTCGGTATCGATTCCCTACTCGTGGATAGAGGAGAAAGGCCTGGTGTCCCCTGGCTGCGAAGCATCGGCATACGAGGTGTCCGTTTCCTCAGACACCGATGGCGACGGATTCCCCAACTGGGCGGAGTATGTATGCGGGACGAGTCCGACGGATCCCGCGGACAAGCTGACTGCATCGATAGTCTTGGAGTCCGGCCAGCCAGTCATAACATATTCGCCCTCGTGCATTGCCCCCGGCTTCAAGGCGGTGATCAAGGGCACGCCCGACCTCGCCTCACCCACCTGGCAAGTCGTAACCGAAACCCGCACCTCCCCCTTCCGCTTCTTCCGCGTCGAAATCCTCCCAGAAAACTAAGCCAACCCGCTACAGATGTTTGCCGGACTCCTTGCGGTGGAGGGTGACTAGGTAGAGCGAAAGCACGAACACGGCGTACCATGCGAGGCAGTCGAACGTCGTCCAAGGCCTCACGTCGAAGCTCCCCGCGGGGATCTCGGCCAGCGTCTCGCAGGCGCCGGACATGACGCGCAGCACAAGGGCGGACATCCTGTTCAGATACGCCGCAACCATGTCCGAGAACAAGCTGCAGGCCACTCCCGCGACGCCCGTTACAACGGCAATCGCCGCGCTCCCGACCATAAACGCGCCCGAAAACACCGCCGACGGCGTAAACCTCCCAAACGACGCCGCAACAATCGGCACCCCAGCCACCCACGCGACAATCGACACGAACACCCCTTCCCATCGCCCACGGCCAAACCGCGCCGACCATCTGGACCAAAGAACAAGCGCAAGCATCACCGCAAACGAAAGACGCGAACCGACGTCCATTATCGATTCCGGCGAAATCAGATGCAGCAAGAGAAACGCAAGCGACCAGGAGACGAGTCCGTTCGGACGCCGCCAGAACACAGGCGCGATGCAGTGGAACGTCGCCATCAGCGCCGCTCGCAGCGCACTTGGAGACGACCCCGTCATTCCGACATAGAACCAAAGGAGCGGAACGACAAACAGCGGCGCCACTCGCGGGCCCGCGAAGACAAAGAGCGCGAGAACGGAAAGTAGCCGTGCAATGACCATGACATGGAGGCCTGATATCGCGAAAACATGCGCTGCGCCGGAATCTGCGAATACCTGCCGCCACCTAGGCGTGAGACCATCCTTGTCACCTAACAGCAGAGCTCGCGCAAATGCATGCGCCTCTGGGTCTCCTTCAAGCCCAATGCCAAGACGCCTTGCAACATCGGCCCTCGCGCAGCGCAGGAGCTTCCTGATTCCTCCTTGCGCAGGGGCGACGCACTCTATTGACGCGCCGCGCCCTTTCACCCAGAGCCTGCGCCGCCTGCCGACATCGTCATCGCGATCACTGTCCAGCCATCCAGTGCAGCGCCACGTCTCATCCGCCTTCGGAGCCTCGCGTCTCTTTCCGATCTGGCCTACGACCGAGAACGCGATTGGCGAGCTATCAACCCTGAAGCTCGCCCACCGCCTGCCCTTTTCGTCCACGGCTACAGCTGCGTCCCGCTCGACGCGTGCGCAGACGGAGAACGGACGCCCTGCGTTGACCTCAAGCGCATCGTCGAGGACGCGCCTGCGGCAGTCTGCAACGTGAAGCGCAAGCACAAATCCGATGGCGAACACAGCCAGCCAGTGCCAACGCCTTGAGGAAATGGAATACGCCGCCATCACTAGAAAAACGGAGAGTATAAACGCAAGCGGCCACATCGAACACCATTCGCGGCTCAGGAACCCCGCCCACTCTCCGACTGCAAGCACAGCGCACAACGCCAGCCACAATGACTCAGTCTTTCCCATACCCCTCCAATTACTTGCCTACGCAAAAGCGGGAGAAGAGGCGGGTGAGGATGTCGGAGGAGTAGTCGGCGCCGATTTCGGGGGCGAGGCGGGAGCTGGCCGCGCGGAGGGCGTTGGCGGAAAGCACGAGATCGTCGAAGTTGACGGGAAGAAGCGCACGGCACTCCGTCAGCGCGGGGACCACCGAGGCTTCGCCTTGATGGCTGTCGTCGCACCTTTCGCGTAGCGCGTCCAGCCGCGCAGCTATCGCGCGGCGTAGCTCCGGCAGGCCTTCGCCGGTGAGGGACGAAATCGCAATGCCCTCGCCTGGACCCAGGTCGCACTTGGCATGGACCCTTACCGCGCCCTCAATATCGCAGTCTAGCGCAAGTACAACGTCCGCCCGCTCCGCAAGCGACTTGGCCCTGCGCACACCTTCCGCCTCGATCGCATCCTCCGTCTCGCGCAGCCCGGCCGTGTCCACCAGGCGAACAGGCCAGCCTTCGACGTCCAGCCACTCCTCTATCGTGTCGCGCGTCGTCCCAGGCGTCGACGATACTATCGCCCTCTCCTGCCTGAGCAGCGCGTTCATAAGCGAACTCTTCCCCGCGTTCGGCGGACCCGCCAGCACAACAAGCGCACCCTCACGCAGTATCGCCCCCTCGCGCTCGCGCCTGATCTGTCCGTCGATTCCAAGGCGGATGGCGTCAAGCCCAGTCTGAAGTCCGTTGAAGAACGCCCCAAGCAGCTCCGACTCGTCCACGTCCAGCGCGTTCTCGATCGCCGCGGCAAGGTCGACGATGGCGTCGTACGTCTCCCTCAGCGCGCGCTTGCGCGCGCCTTCCATCCCCGCAAGCGCGGCATCCGCAGCACGGTCCGTCTTCGCGTTGATGAAGTCCAAGAGCGACTCCGCCTCGTCCAGCCCGAGCTTCCCGTTCAGAAACGCCCTTTCCGTGAACTCTCCGCGCCGAGCCAGCCGCGCGCCAGCGGCCAGGCAGGACTCCAGAACGCGGCGCGGGGCGACAGTCCCACCGTGACCCTGGAGCTCCACGACGTCCTCGCCCGTATACGACCTAGGGGCCGCAAAGGAAAGCACAAGCCCTTCGTCCGCGACCTCGCCCGTGGACGGGTTGCGGAACTTCGCGAAGGCGAAGCGTCCAGCCTCCGGCAAGGCACCGGCGACGCGTCCGGCGACGGACCGCGCATCGGGTCCGGAGACGCGCACCACCGCCACTCCGGCCGCGCCCGGTGCGGTTGCGACCGCCACAATGGTATCGTGGAGTCCTGTCATTTTCCGTGGAACCTTAGCCGCAGGGCGATCTTGAACGACTCGACGGCGATTGCAGGCGTGATCTTGGAGTATCCGGCGGCGCGGTCGGAAAACGAAATGGGAATCTCGCGGATAGTGCATCCGGCCTTCCATGCGCGGTGGTTCATCTCAAGCTGGAACGAATATCCGGCGGACTCCACGTCTTGGAAGGCGATTTTCTTCAGTGCGGGGACCTTCCAGCACCTGAAGCCGCCCGTGGGGTCGCGTAGGGGCATGCCCGTGGCGAAGCGGATGAACATTCCGCCGAGGCGCGAGATCAGTCGACGGCGGAATGGCCAGCCCGGGGTAGAGCCGCCTGGGACATAGCGCGAGCCGATGACTAGGTCGGCGTCCTCTGCAAGGAGTCGGGGGATGTCGGACGGATTGTGGCTGAAGTCGCAGTCCATCTGCACTATGCGGTCCGCGCCAAGCTCGATTGCGCGGGAGAAGCCCTCGACGTAAGCCCTGCCGAGTCCGTTCTTCTTCTCGCGGTGCAGGCAGTGGATGCGCGGGTTGTCCCTGCGAAGGCGCTCAATCACGTCGCCTGTGCCGTCGGGGGAGTTGTCGTCCACGAAAAGCAGCTCTGCGCCCTGTGCGCAATGCAAGACGGCGAGAGCCATCTTCTCGACGTTCTCCCGCTCGTCATAGGTAGGTATCACAACTATGGTCATGACGGTATTATATCATATTGGGGAATGGGGAATGGGGAATGGGGAACGGGGAATGGGGAACGGGGTGCTATGCGGACGGTCGAAGCGGGGCGGCTGGGAGGCCTGAATCCACGCCGACGATGGCGATGCCGTGGACATTCGCGTAGCGGATAACCTCGGCGCGGTCGAGAAGCACTAGACGTCCCGCCTGAAACGCGAGCGCCGTGACGCCGACCTTCTTCATCATCTTGAGCGTCTTGAGCCCGACGACGGGGATGTCGAAGCGCATGTCGTGCCCGACGCGCGCCGCCTTGAAGACGATGCTCCCCTTTCCGCCGAGCTTTCCGCCGCGCTTGATGGCGGCGTTCGTGCCCTCGAAGGCCTCCACTGCGAGGACCATGCCGGACTTGACGACGACGGTCTGTCCGACGTCGTGGTGGCCTACGTCGCGCGCGACTTCCGCCGCGTGGGCTATGTCGCTCGCCTCGGCCTCGGTCGGCGCGCGCTCGGTCAGAAGCCCTGCGCCAGGCATCCAGTCGTCCATGAAACAGCTTGCGGGCAGAATCGGCACGCCGACGTCGGCGAACTTCTCGGAGAGCTTGCCGAAGATCGTGTGGGCGTTCTTGACGGACAGTTCGGCGAGCCACTGCTTCACCTCCGCGTCAAATCTGCCGCGGAAAAGCGAAAGCGGGTTGACCTGCCCCGCGAGGAAAGCGCCGTCGTAGCCGTTCGCGCCGCACCAGCGGATGCCGTCCGCTATGCCGCCGAGCGTTATCCAGTGGACGTTGTCCGCCGCCTTCCAAGTCGCCCTGTCGGTCGAGCCCTTTATCGCGACGCAGTCGATGCGCTCGACGCCTGCCTTCTTTGCGCCTTCGATGAGGAGCCTCGGGTATGCGCCCCATCCGGCGACGACTATGTACTTCTTCCCCGTCATTCCTTTATCGTGCCCTTCAGGACGGCAATGAAGGCGGACTGCGGCACGTTGACGTGGCCGAACTCCTTCATTCTCGCCTTTCCGCGCTTCTGCTTTTCGAGGACCTTCATCTTGCGCGTGACGTCGCCGCCGTAGAGCTTCGCAAGGACGTCCTTGCGGAACGGCCTGATGTCCTCGCGCGCGATGATCTCCTTGCCGATCGCGGCCTGAACGGGGATCTTGAACTGGTGCGGGGGAATAGACTCCGAGAGCGCCTTGCACATCTGGAGCCCGCGCGCACGCGCCTTGTCGCGATGGACCATCGTCGCAAAGGCATCCACCGTCTCGCCGTTGAGGAGGATATCCATCTTCACGATGTCGCTGACCTGGTAGCCTGCGGGCTCGTAGTCCATGGACGCGTAGCCGTGGGAGACGGACTTCAGGGTGTCGTGGAAGTCGATGAGGATTTCGTTCAGCGGCAGCATGCAGTGGAGCATGACGCGCTTGGCGTCCATCGTCTCAGTTCCCTCGACGAGCCCGCGGCGGTCCATGACGATGCGCATGATGTCGCCGATGGACTCGGAGGGCGTGATGATGCGCGCCTTGAGCGTCGGCTCGGAAATCGACTCCAGCGCGGAGGGATCGGGCATCTGGAGCGGGTTGTCGAGGTCCTTCTCCTCGCCGTTCTTGAACTTGAGCTTGTACACCACGCCAGGGGCCGTCGATATGATGTCCAGCCCGAACTCGCGCCTAAGGCGTTCCTGCACGATCTCCATGTGGAGAAGCCCGAGGAAGCCACAGCGGAAGCCGAATCCTAGCGCGAGCGAGGACTCGTGGTGGAATGTGAAGGCGGAGTCGTTGAGGTGGAGCTTCTCAAGTCCCTGCGCGACCTTGGGGAACTCGTCCGTCGACATCGGGTAGATTCCGCAGAAGACCGTTGGATGGATGTCGTGGAAGCCCGGGAGCGGTTCGGTAGAGCCGAGCTTTGTCGTCGTCACCGTATCGCCGATCTTGATTTCGCTCGGGTCCTTCACGGTGCCGACGATGTAGCCGACCTGTCCGGCGGAAAGCGACTCGACTGGCTTCTTGTCGGGCGAGAAGATGCCGACCTCGTGGACGGTCGTCGCCACGTGGCTGCCCATGAACGTGACGCCCTGTCCGGCCTTGAGCGAGCCGTCGACTACGCGCACGTACGTGATCACGCCGCGGAATTCGTCGAACACGGAGTCGAAGACGAGCGCCCTGAGGGGCGCGTCGGCTCCGGCGGTCTCCGGCGGGGGGATGCGGTTCACGATCGCCTCTAGGACGTCGGGGCAGCCCATGCCGGTCTTGGCGGAGACGAGGAGCGGCTCGTCCATCGGAATCGCGAGGATGTCCTCGATCTCGCGGCTGACCTCTGGGACGTTGGCGCCCGGGAGGTCGACCTTGTTGAGAACCGGCACGATCTCCAGCTTGGCGTCCTGCGCGAAGTAGGTGTTGGCGACGGTCTGGGCCTCGACACCCTGCGCTGCGTCGACGACAAGGAGAGCGCCTTCGCACGCGCCCATCGAGCGGGAGACCTCGTAGGCGAAGTCGACGTGGCCTGGGGTGTCCAGCAGGTTGAAGAGATAGGTCTTGCCGTCCTTGGCCTTGTAGTGCATCGACACGGGGTGGCTCTTGATAGTGATGCCGCGCTCGCGTTCGAGGTCCATCGCGTCCAGCGTCTGCTCCTTGAGCTCGCGCGCGGAAATGGCGTGCGTCAGCTCCAGAATGCGGTCCGAAAGCGTGGTCTTGCCATGGTCGACATGGGCGATAATGCAGAAGTTTCTAATGTTATCAAGCGTCATTTGGAATATTATACCATAAATTAGGGAGACGGGGCTATTGACCGGGGAGGGCGAATAATGATATAATTTCACCCGTTCGCGTTTAAGCGAAAGAAGGAGACTTAGCTCAGTTGGTTAGAGCAGCTGCTTTACACGCAGCGGGTCGGGGGTTCGAGTCCCTCAGTCTCCACCCCTCCGCTAAAAATAAGAGCTTCGCGCTGAATCAAGCGGGGCGGCCCTTGAACGATCCGTTCGCGACGGCGGAGGTCGCCTGGCCCTCGGGGGGAAGGTCGGAGCGCGACTTGCCGCAGGCGGACAGCACCTTGTCCGTCGTCTGGAAATGCGCCTTGCAGTGGTTCATAAGCCAGACGGGACCGCACTTCCTGACGGCTTCCTCCGCAAGCGAACGGACGCGCGGGTCGCTCGAACCCATCGGGACCTTCGACGGCTTGAGCTCCGCCTCGGTCGGCGCCTTGCCGTCCGCCTTCGGTGGCGGCGGAGGAGGCAGGATGCCAGCCTCCACAAGCTCGGCGCTCATCTTCTCTATGTCCCTCATGAAAAGCTCTCGCGCGATGACGGACGCCGCAGCCACTGCTATGTCGCTTTCCGCCTTGTGCATCTGGACAACCTCGGCCGCCTTGCCGAGCGGCTTGAGCGCACGCTGGATCGTCGCCTCAGTCGGCGCAAACTGGTCCACTACAACGCGCTTGCACCCCCTGCGCTTCTCAAGCAGCTCCTCGATCGCCGTAGCATGCGCCCACGCAAGCATGCGGTTGATGTTGCGCATCTTCGCATAGAGCCTGTTGTACGCTGCAGGACCGAACTTCACGACGGAATAGCCCTCCGGACCCAGCAGCGCACGCAGCTTCGCGCCAGTCGAAAGGACCGCCTTGTCCGTCATCTGCTTGCAGTCCTTCACGCCCAGCTCCTGCATCTTCTCAGAAAGCGCCTCGTCCGTGTACGCGCAGCAGACGACGAGCGGACCGAAGAAGTCGCCCTTCCCCGATTCGTCACTTCCCGCGTGCGCGGAGAACAGCTCAGGGGAGAGCTCCTTCTCGTAGCCGAGCGACGCCGCGCCGAGCACGATCGGCTCTAGCTGGAAAAGGACAAAATCCTCCGCCTTCGAGCCCTGTACGCAGAGCTTGCGCTTGCCGTGCTTCTCCTTCGAATAAAGCGTAGCGTTGAAATGGTCGCCCTCGATTGAATAGAGCGAATACGGCACTTCGCGCTTGCGGTAGTTGCCGTTGACCATTATGCCCAGCAGAAGCTCCTGCTGCGGTTCCGTAAGCTCGTAGGTGAAACTTGTCTTGGGCTGTCCTTCGCTCATGTCGTTCATTCCGGTTCAAAGATGTGTTGAAGCGCCTTCCAGTCGCCTTCGTAAAGCAGATTCCTGCCGACGCCCGCGCGCTGCCCCGCCTCGACGTCGCGCTGCTTGTCGCCTATGGAGATCGACGCGGCCATGTCAATGCCGTGCCTGTCGCGCGCCTTGATGAAAAGACCCGGCTCCGGCTTGCGGTCGGGTCCGTCGAGGAGTGGACAGTGCAGCACGTCGAGTATCCGCACGCCGCGTCTTTCGAACTCGGCGCACATCCAGTCCGTAAGACGGCGGTAGTCGTCTTCGGTGTAGTATCCGCGGACAATCCCAGACTGGTTCGTGATCACTACAATCGCGTAGCCCGCATCCTGCGCCTTGCGGCAGAAGTCGAACAGGCCGTCCGTGAAAACGAACTTCTCCGGCTGATAGACGTAGCCGTAGTCGACGTTGATCGTGCCGTCCCTGTCGAGGAACAGCGCCTTGGTGTTTGCGCCTTCCACCGTCAGATGGCCATGTAGCGCGCCGAATTGTATTCCCTGGGAGGCGGAAACTCGCACGCGGGATAGCCCAGCGCGAGATGTCCAACGCCTTCCCACTCGCCATCCAGCCCAAGGCGGGAGAGTATCTTCGCCCCGAGCGGCGACTCCATCTCCTCCCTTGCGCGGTGGATCCAGCAGCTCGAAAGCCCGAGCTCGTGCGCCTTGAGCATCATGTTGCCGAGCGTGAGGGATCCATCGTAGGTAGCCGTCGAGTTCGCCTTGCGGGCGATGACGAGAAGCATCACGGGAGCGGCGTAGAACGGATCGTTCATGCGCCCTGCTGGCGCAGCGCCGCGAATCTCCTCGTTCTTCCGGCGAATCTCCGCCTGAAGCTCCGGATTGTCGATCCTGACGACGACGCTCGACTGCTGGTTGCGTCCAGTCGGCGCGAGAAGCCCCGCCTTGGCCACTTCGTCGACAAGCTCGCGCGCAGGCACGACGGGACTGAACGCGCGTATGCTGCGGCGCTCTGCGACGAGCTGGCCGAACTCCCCTTCACCCTCGAAGTCCATGCATGCGCGCGAGGCGGTGAACGGACGCACCTTCTCGTTCGCCACGGCCACATGGTCGGGATGGACGGCGTACGCGCGAAGCGACGCCTCGTCGACGAAGTACGAATCGAGCATGACGTCCGCCGTAGAGCCTTCGGCGCAGTCCGTCTGGACCTTGATGCGCAGAAGTCCCGGTATCTTTCCCGCAAGGCCTTCGAGCCCCGACTTGATGCCGGCCTTTACGGACGCGACGTCGGACAGTCCGTCCTTGAGCTTCCACAAAATGACGTGCCTGAACATTTCCATTCTCCTTTTTCGTTAAATCTACTTCGCGACTTCGCGTATGGCGGCAAGCGAGGCGCCTGGAATCGCCTCGATGATTCCGTTTACGACGGGGCTGTCGAGGATGTCGGCGTTGCGCGGCGTGCGCTTGGGTTCCGGCGGCTGCGCAGGCGGCGCGACGGGTGCTTCGCGCACCGACGGACTTGGCGCGGACGGCTCTGGCATAGGCGCGCCGCCCTTGCCCTCGGCTTGAAGCGCCTTGACCGCGCGCATCAGCTCCTCGATCGTCGCAGTCGTCGCGATGCGGCTTGCGCGCAGGAGCGACATCTCGATAAGCGTGCGGACGCTCAGCACGTAGCGCAGCTTGTCCTCCATCTCGGCGAGCTGGTCGCACACGCGGAATACGCGCGACGGGTCGAGTCCCTTTGCCTGCTCCGAAAGCGTCTTTATCTGCTCCGGCGTAGCCATGAGCGACTTGGAGTTCGGTCCGAGCGCCTGCAGCACCACGAGGTTGCGGAAATGCGCAAGGAGTTCGCCTGCGACGCGACGCATGTTCTTTCCAGCCGAGTCGAACTTCTCGATCAGCTCGAGGATCGCGGCGTCGTCGCCCTTTAGGATCGCGCCCGCAAGGCGCTCAAGGTCGCTGCGCGCGACGAGTCCGAAGACCCCCAGCGCGTCCGCCTCCGTCACCTTGTCGCCCTTGAACGAGATGAGCTGGTCGAGGGACGAAAGAGCGTCGCGCATTCCGCCTTCCGCGCCGCGTGCAATCGCGAGGAGCGCATCCTCCTCGGCGTCTATCCCCTCCTTGCCGCAGATGTACTTGAGGCGCGAGACGATGTCGTGCGTCTGGATTCGCCTGAGGTCGAATCGCTGGCAGCGGCTGACGATCGTCGCGAGGACCTTGTCGCCCTCGGTCGTCGCGAAAATGAAACGGACGTACGGCGGCGGCTCCTCTAGCGTCTTCAGGAGCGCGTTCCACGCCGCGTTCGTCAGCATGTGGCATTCGTCGACGATGAATATCTTGTACTTCGACGAAGTCGGCTTGAACTGCACGGACTCTATGATCGGCTTGACGTCCTCGACCTTGTTGTGCGAGGCGGCGTCCAGCTCCGTCACGTCGAGCGAGCGCCCAGCCGCGATTTCGCGGCAGTTCTCGCACTCGCCGCAGGGCTCGACGCCCTTGGGCGACTTGCAGTTGAGCGCCTTTGCGAAGATTCGCGAAAGCGTCGTCTTGCCGATGCCGCGCGAACCGATGAACAGATATGCGTTGGCGACGCGCCCCGCCTCGATCGCGTGGCGCAGCGTGCGGACAACGTGTTCCTGCCCGACGACGTCCTCGAACGTCATCGGACGGTACTTCAGCGGCAGCGCGAGATGCGGCGTTTCGGACATCGCTCGTCTCCGTTCGGCTTGGTCAGACTGTCTTGGCGAGCTTTGCGGCGATGCCGACGTAGGTCGCGGGCGTGAGCTTCATGAGACGCGCCTTGTCCTCCTTCGGCAGCGGGAGCGCCGAAACGAAGTCGCGCATGATCTCCGCCGTGACGCGGCGACCGCGGGTAAGCTCCTTGAGGCGCTCGTAGGGGTGGTCCATCCCGACCTTGCGCATGACGGTCTGGATCGGCTCTGCGAGAACCTCCCAGTTGCGGTCGAGGTCCTCGGCAAGGCGCGCCTCGTTGAGCTCGAGCTTGCCGAGCCCCTTCTCGGTGGAGCGTATCGCTATGAGCGTGTAGCCGAATCCGACGCCCATGTTGCGAAGCGTGGTGGAGTCGGTCAGGTCGCGCTGCATGCGCGAAATCGGGAGCTTGCGCGCCATGTAGCCCATGACGGCGTTTGCAAGGCCGAGGTTGCCCTCGGAGTTCTCGAAGTCGATCGGGTTGACCTTGTGGGGCATCGTCGAGGAGCCGATCTCTCCCTTTATGGTGCGCTGCTTGAAGTAGCCCATAGAGACGTACATCCAGACATCGCGGTCGAAGTCGAGGAGAACCGAGTTCCAGCGCTGGATCGCGTCGAAGAGCTCGGCGATTCCGTCGTGCGACTCGATCTGGGTCGTAAGGCGGTTCTGCCTGAGGCCGAGCGACTCGATGACCTTGCGCGAGAGCTTCTCCCAGTCCGTCTTCGGATAGGCGGAAAGGTGGGCGTTGAAGTTTCCTACCGCGCCGTTCATCTTTGCCGGCATGACGAGGCGGTCGATCTCGCCTGCCTGGCGGCGCAGACGCGCCGCGACGACCGCCAGCTCCTTGCCGACTGTCGTCGGGGATGCGGGCTGCCCGTGGGTGTGGGCGAGCATGGGCACGTTGGCCCACTCCTTCGCCATGGCCGCAATCTTGTCCGTCACCGCGTCCATCGCCTCGCGCAGCACCTTCTTGCCGTCGCGGAGCATCAGAGCATGGGACATGTTGTTGATGTCCTCGGACGTGCACCCGAAGTGGATGAACTCGGTGCGCGTGGCGAGCTTCGTACCCGCGATCTTCTCCTTGAGGAAGTATTCGATCGCCTTGACGTCGTGGTTCGTCGTCCTTTCGATCTCCTTGACGCGCCTGGCGTCCTCGATCGTCACGTTCGCCGCGATGTCGCGAAGGGCCTTGCGCTGGCGCGTGCAGAGAGGCGCGCACTCTGCGACGGACTTCTCGTCGCACAGCGCCTCGAGCCAGGCGCACTCGACGGCTATGCGCCGCTTTATGAGGCCGTATTCCGAAAAAACGTCGGCGAGTTCGCCGCATTTGCTCTGATAGCGCCCGTCAATGGGCGAAACTGCAGTAAGGGTGTCAAGTGTCATGCCCTATATTATACCACAACGGGGGCGGCTGTGGTAATGGGCCGAAAAGCGCCTGGGCGCAGCTGGGCGATCGGAACCTTGAATGCCGCGCCAGGGATGTCGGCAACGAAACGCGGCATCGAAAGCCCGCCTATGGACGCAGCGCACTCGCGCTCGATCTGAAGCGCCTTCTCCAGAGGCACGCGGAACTGTCCGATTCCCGCAACCGGATCGCACATGAAGACGTAGTAGGGACGTATCCGCGCGGAAGTAAGCGCACGGAAGAGGCGCAGCATCTCCTCTGCGGAGTCGTTGACGCCGCGAAGGAGGACCGTCTGGCACGACACGGGGATGCCTGCCTTGACAAGAAGCTCGGCCGCCCGCCGCGCATCGGCCGTCACCTCGTCCGCGCAGTTGAACTGCGTGTTCACCCACACCTTGCCGCATTCGCCAAGTCGCCTCGCAAGGTCGGGCGTCACGCGCATCGGGTTCGTGCAGGGCGCGCGCGTGCAGACGCGAACGACCTCAATCTGCCCAAGGGAGGCGAACGCGTCGACGAAACGCATGACATCGCCATCCGAAAGCGTCAGGATGTCGCCGCCGGACAGCAGCACGTCGCGGACCTGCGGGCGCCGCTTCACGTATTCGACGCACGCGGAGAGCTGCTCGTCAGTGCGCACGACCTGCGCCTTGCCGAGGAGGCCCCTTCTCGTGCAGTGGCGGCAGTTCATAAAGCAACGGTCGGACGTCATTATCAGCACGCGGTCGGGGAAGCGCTGCTTGAGCCCCCAGCACTTGGACGCATGAGTCAGCTCGCCGAAAGGGTCCGGTCCGTACTCGCCGTCGCCATCCGCGTCCGCCCAGCCGCAGGCGGAGTCGTAGACCTGGAGCGCGAAGCGCGGCGAAACTGCCGCGAGGCGGCGGGAATACTCGCATGCGAACTCGGGGAAGTCGTTAGTCTGATTCATCGCTGAAGAATGTCGAAGGAATGAAGCAAAAGGCCAGCGCATGGTCGCGCATCACCTTGGAGGCGACCTCGATGTCGCGTCCCTTGAGGTTCTTGAAGGCATCTCCCCAGGCGCCCGTCAGCTTTGCGATGATGCGACCGGTGTCGCTGTGGTAGTCGGAAATGAAAAGCTCCTTCGGAGGATAGCGTATTCCGCATCCCAGCGCCTTCGAGACGGCCTCCTTGGCGCACCAGAAGCGGATGAACGTCTGGGACGGGCTCGCAGACTGCGCGGCAAGCTCTATTTCGTCCGCGTTGAACACGCCCTCGGCGAACTCCTTCGAGAGGTTGCGCGCAACGGACTCGACGTCAACTCCGACTCGCGCGTTCGCCGCGGCAACGGCGACGACGAACTGCGAAGTGTGGGCGATAGCGATGTCGAATTTAGACGAAAGGAATTCTCGCCACTCCCCGATGGGCACAGGCTTGCCCTCGCGGTTCGGGTATATCTCGACGTCCGCATCGCACCAGCGCGCCTGGTAGAAGTCGCGCAGGAAGCGCCTGACCGCCTCCTTGGCCACGATGCGGCCGAACAGCCATTCGGTCTGTCGCGCGACGGAGCCCTTGATCTCTGCAATCCTGCGGCGCTCGCGGTCGCTGAGCACAATCTTGCTCATGATCTTGAGCCAGAGCGCCTCGCCGCTTTCGAAGAGAGGGTACGGAACGTCGCAGATGAACGCCGTGGAGAAGTTCGTCGCGGGCGATCCGACGGCTGCTGGCGAAAGCTGTTCGGAAAGGAAAGTGGACGCCGGCTGCAGGAGAAGGTCGCAGTAAGCCTTCGGAATGCGGGCGGTATCCTCCTCCCATCCGAAGAGCTCCATTATCGCGTTGCCGTCGCCGCCTGTCACCGTAATGTCGCAGAACTGCGAATGCGGGGTGACGCCTGTAAGGTGCATGTAGCACTTGAGCTTCGCGCCCTCCTTCGGCACCGCGCCTCGGATGTTCAGGCGACGGAGCCCAAACGGCATCGAGAACGCCCCGGGGAACTTTTCGTGGCTTCTCCAGAGCTTGAATCCGCTTGCGACGATCTGCAGCAGAAGAGGGTCGACGGCCCACAGCGGGAAGCTGGACGCCCTGACGCAGTTGGACCTGCGAGGCACCTCCACCTCGTAGACAACGCCGTCTTCGGCCCACGTCTCCGCGTCCACAATGCCCCAGAGGCGGCGCCCGTAGCAGAGGCGAGACGGATAGATCTCGCGTCCGTCCCAGTGAACAGGGCGCGGACGGTAGAGCTGCGACGGAGAGAAAGGAACTGGCTCGGGCGCAGTCTCGGTCAGCATGACCGTGCATTCCATTATCGGCGCGATGTACGGCGTATCGGGCCTGTCGCTCCTTATGGACACCTTGAAGGCCGCAGCGTTCTCGGACGTGGCGACGCGCTCGGCCCTGATGGAGAGGCGCAGCGAGCCGTCCTTGAACTGGACGCGCTGATGGCTGTTGACATCCTGAACCGCCGCTATGACGCGCTTGGGCATGATGCGCATCGCGGTCTCCGCCATGATCTCGACGCCAAGCGCGATCGGAAGGAACAACGCGCCGCGCAGGTTCTGGTCGCTAAAGGAAATCTGGCTTGCGCCGACGGCGTAATCCGCGATGAACGGAGCCTCGTGCAGCGAAAACGTCTTGACGAGCTCGCACGAAATCCCGGGGCTGGACGATATCTCCTCCGCGTCGGAGATGAGCGGTTGAACGGCGCCTCGCTCGAACTGGCGCAGCAGGGCGGCTTCCTTGTCGAGCTCCGCCTGGCGCTTGCGCTCCGCCTTCGCGCCCCTTCCCCTCGGCTCGGCAAGGTAGTCCGCGCCCGTCAGCCTGCGCTCCTCGCCGATGAGCGTCATGCGCGGGAACCGGCGCGAAAGCTTGAGCTCGACTTCGTTGCGAACCTCAAGCGATATCGAGGAGTCGAGGTCGATGCACTTCGCGCGGCGGCGACGCAGGAGCGGGGCGATGTCGAGCTCCGCGCCGATGGACGCCAGCTGCGCAAGCGAATGGTGGAGCTGAAGCATGCCGCGCCTGTGGATGGAGTCGAGCGCGATGGCTGCGAAGCTGCGCCCTGCAAGCGTATCCTCGACGGAGTTCGTCAGGATTCCGCGCGGCCCCACTTCGAGGAAAACGCGGTAGCCGTCGTCGTACATGCTGCGCACCGTCCCCGCGAAGAGCGCCGGTCGCGCCCAGCGCTCAGCCACGTCTTCACGGCAGGCACGGACCTTTGGCGCGACGCGACCGGCAAGCGCGCAGGAATAGACGTCGAGCAAGGCGTCGGACTTCATCCACGCCGTGGCGAACTTGCGAATCGCGGGGACCATAGCCGCGCTGCGCGGGGTGTTGAACGGACGGTCTATCGCCAGCTTCATCGTCCTTATGCCCGCGTCGGCGAAAGCCTTGAGCGTTGCGTCCTCGCATTGCGGATCGACCGCGAACACCATTCGCCGCGGAGAGAACTCGATGCAGAGGGAAACCTTGTCCGGCGGGAGCGTGCCGATGACCGCGTCCGCCTCGCCCTCCTTGCGAAGGAGGACAGATATCATCGACGTCTTCGCCAACCCAAGATGGTCCACCGCCTTGTCCACTATGCCGTAGATGTCGCGGATCATCCGCACGCGGTCGATTCTGCTCGGAGACGCGCCTGCCGCGCCGGACTTGATCATCGCCGAAAGGTCGCCTCCCGCAAAGCCGACGACGCCATCTGGGGCGAGGGACATGGCGGCAAGAAGGCGCGACAGCGCGGAGGAGGCGGCGTAGACGGAGACGAGCGCCTGGGCGTACGCGCCGGAGCTGAAGATATCCGCATCGTGGCGGTAGTACGGCGCGGGAGGGAAGATGAAGTTGGACGGCATGAAGTCGGGGTTGCCGCCAAGCGACTCCTCCAGTTCGTCGAACGCCTCGCGGCACTCGGGAAACGCGACTGCGACATCGCGCAGCATGTCCGGATAGAAGGACATCACGCCAGGGAAAAGGAAAGCGAGCTTGCCACCGTTCACCCCGAGGAGGCGCTCCTTCGTGAAGTAGGTGCCGCTCTTGTCCTTGACCTTGACCGCGCCGGCCGCTATGCGGGACTTGGCGGAGAGGATGCGCGCGAACAGGTCCTTTACGTCGCTCGCAACGATTCCGATCTTCGACGGGCCCTTCGTAAGGGATGCCGTGTAGGCGACGTCGAGGAGCGACACGCCGCTTACTCGGTCGAGAAACGCTGCGAAGCGCGATAGCTCCGCGACAAGCGCATCGTCGCTCGCCGCGGACAGCACGAAAAGTTCAGTCGATTCCTGTGACATGTTAAAGGGCTTTGTTTACGCTGTTGGTCAGGCGAATCGATTCGGCGCGCTTCCACTCCTCGATCCTGCGGTGGTCGCCGGAAAGCAGGACTTCCGGAACCTTCATTCCGCGGAACTCCGGGGGACGCGTGTACTGCGGCGCCTCAAGGAGTCCGTCCCGCCCGAAGCTCTCGGACGCCGTTGCGGCAGGACCGCCGCCCAGCACGCCTGGCAGGAGGCGGACGATCGAGTCGACCATCGCGGCAGCCGCAAGCTCGCCGCCGGTCATGACGAAGTCGCCGACTGAAAACTTGTCCGTCGCAAGCGTCTCGATCCTCGCGTCGAAGCCCTCGTAGTGTCCGCACATGAACACCAGGTGGCCCTCCTTCGAAAGCTCCTCCGCGTCGCGCTGGGTGAACTTTCTAGCGGCAGGTGAAGTCATCACGACCCTTGCCCCATGTTCCCTGTTCCCCGTTCCCTGTTCCCCAAGGACGCTCTCAACCGCAGCGAACCAGGGCTCGCACATCATCAGCATGCCCGGTCCGCCGCCGTAGGGCTTGTCGTCGATCTTGTGGTAGCTTCCGACGGCGAAGTCGCGCAGGTTGACGATGTTGATCTCGCACGCGCCCTTCTTGACGGCGCGCGCGACGATGGACTCCGCGAGGAATCCGGCGAACATCCCCGGCTGGGCGCTGATTATGTCGATGCGGAGCATTCTGCGTTCACTTCTGGTTCTGCATGTCGCAAAGCTTGCGGTACGCGCCGTTCGCCGCGTAGAGCGAATCGTGCGTTCCGCGCTCGATGATGCGTCCGTCCTGCATGACGAGTATGAGGTCGGCGTTGCGAATCGTCGAGAGGCGGTGCGCGATGGCGAACGTGGTGCGGTCCTTCATCAGGTTGTTGACCGCATCCTGCACGAGCCTCTCCGTCACCGTGTCGAGCGCGCTCGTGGCCTCGTCGAGTATGAGGATCGGCGGGTTCTTCAGTATCGCGCGCGCGATCGCGACGCGCTGGCGTTCGCCGCCGGAAAGGGCAAAGCCCTTCTCGCCCACGATGCGCGCGTAGCCCTCGGGCTGGGACATGATGAAGTCGTGCGCGTTCGCCATCTTCGCCGCCGCGACGATCTGCTCGTGCGTCGCGTCGGGCGAGCCGTACCTGATGTTGTTCTCAATCGTGTCGTTGAAGAGAAGCGTCTCCTGCTGGACGGACCCGATCAGCCTGCGTAGGTCGGATATGCGTATGTCGCGCAAGTCGATTCCGTCCATCGTTATGCGCCCTTCGCGCGGATCGAAGAAGCGCGCAAGCAGCGAGCTCATCGTCGACTTTCCGCTTCCGGTTCCGCCAACGACGGCGATGACCTTTCCGCGCGGGATCTCGAAGCTCGCATGGCTCACGGCGTCGCGCTCAGCGGTGTCGTAGCGGAACGAGACGTCGTCGAAAACAACCTTCGAGTCGAACGACTCCTTTACGACAGGGTTCTCCCTTTCGGGGAGCTTCATGTCCACGTCGAGAAGGCTCCAGATTCGGGCAAGGGCAGCGCGACCCTGCTCTACCTGGACCTGAAGGCGCGAAATCTGCTTGAGGGGCTTGTAGATGATGAGAAGAGGTGCAAGCATCGGAATGATGGCGGAGAGCTTGACGCCGGTCGCGAAGCACCAGACGATGAAGGCGCAGATGAGCATTATGCCAACCGTCTCTACCGAAGGGCCGACAAGCAGTCCCCACCTGAGCGAGCGGAGCGTCGCCTTAAGCGTCTCGTCGTTCGCCCTGCGGTAGCGCGAGCACTCGAACTCCTCCGTGTCGTACGCCTTCACGACGCGTATGCAGGTCAGTATCTCGTGCAGCCTGCTTCCGACGAGCGAGTAGCGCTCGAGCGCGCGCCTGGACCACTTGCGGATGCGCTTGGAGAGGAACACGACGGGGCACATGAACATCGGGAAGCCGATCACGATGACGCCGAGCGTCGGCAGCATGTGGTTCTGGATCGCGCTGTATATGATGAACCCGACCGAGACGACGATCTCGAACGGCGCCTGCGCGAGCTCCTGCAGGACGTGCTGGATGATCTGCTGGACATGATGCGGATCGGACGTGCAGCGGGACATCTGGCGCCCGACGTCTATGCGTCCGTGGAACTGCATGGACTGCTTCTGCACATGCTCCATGAGGTCGCACCTGATGTCGCGCACCGTGCGCATGCCGGCCCATGCAAGGCAGTAGTGGTTCAGGAACACGAGCGCGCAGCGCGCAAGGGCGACAACGGGCACGACCACTATGATGAGGAAGAGAAGCGGCAGACCGAGCGCCTCGTCCTCGTCCTGAACGTCCAGGCCGAGCTTGGCGGCGAATTTCTGGAACTTGCCGAACTCCTTCGTCAGCTTCTTGGCCTCCTTGCCTCCTGCGTCCTTCGCGGCTGAAGGCGCGGACGAAGC
Organism: Lentisphaerota bacterium; assembly: GCA_015061665.1. Classification (GTDB taxonomy): domain Bacteria; phylum Verrucomicrobiota; class Kiritimatiellia; order RFP12; family UBA1067; genus UBA1067. The sequence continues at coordinate 18,923 of SUWC01000024.1, read as the reverse complement.
CGTTGCCTCGGGCGCCTCGGAGGGAACCTCCTTCACCACTTCCTTCGTCTCGACCCTGGCGAGCGTCGGCTGGATGATCTGGTACAGCGGAAGCAGCGTTCCCGCCGTCAGCATTCCGCAGACGACGCCAAGCGCAAGGCGCGGCCAATAGCGCGACGCATACCTCCAGAGCCGCGAGTAGGCCTCACGCGCGGTGTATTCCTTGTCGAAAAATTCCTTTGTGTGGTCGTACTTGTGCTTCTTTGACATTTTGTTTTCCCGAGCACAGGCCCTTAAGGCCTGCGCACAATTATCGTTCTGTTGGCACGCGAGGACGCGACACGCGAATATTCCCTCATGAACTGGAAGTATTCCTTGGGAAGCATGGATATGGACCGCTTGGCGACAGTGCGCTCGAGAACGACGACAAGACGTCCGTCGCGGACAAACGAGTCAACGGTGTTCACGATCCACTTCGCGCCCGTAAGCGGATCTGTTTCGGCGTACGCCGAGGGGAGGCTTTCCGCGACGGTATATCCTTCGGGGAAAGTGACCTCGAAGCGCTCGACGGACGACTCTGCGGCAGGAACGCCTATCGGATTGCGGCGGACGGATCCGTTGAGCGGGAAGGGAGGCATGTAGAAGCCTGGCACCGAAAGCGTGATCGAGTCGCCTGCAACGACCGCATAGCCGGGGACGTACGCGCTGAACGAAAGCTTCGCGGGATAGGACTCGATGTCCGTCACCAGCTCGCCCGTAGCGCTGGCGGCCTGGGCTATGTCGCCAAGAAGCTCCTGGTAGTGGCGCGACCTGTCCTCGGGCAGCATCTCGGCATAGCGCTTCCGGAATTCGCCCACTCCCGCCCCGTACGTCAGGGACTCGTAGTCTATGTCTGCAGCGCCGTTGGCGCGCACCGCTATGCGCATGCTCTCGCCCGTCTTCGACTCGAACACGGGGTTCGTCGGCTCGACGACGCCGAACTTGCCGCTTTCGGGGTCGAAGTAGGAGCATCCCTGGAACGATGTCGCCCCGAGCGGAGAGTACTCGTTCTCGACCCCAAGATACGTCACCGTCTTCTCGCCTCCGATGCCGAGGAAACCGCCCCGCGTCTCGACGACACGGCAGAGGGCGAACCTGAACGCGCGCACGCACGGCTTCTCGAACATGTCGCGCCGCCTGAGGGACTCGGGCTTGTCCGCGTCGGCCGCAGCGAAGACGATGTCCGCGTCGTACCCCGCGCCCTTGAGAAGGGCCGTCATCGCACGGACGTAGTCAAGGCGCGTTCCGTAGCGCTCGGCAATCACCGTCGCAGGGTCGGTGACCTGCAGCTCGAGGGGAAGGTCGTAGAGCGAGGGTCCATCGACGCGGACGTTCAGCGACATCCAGTCGCGCACGCGCTTGATGTCTATGGTCCCCGTCATTCCGGTTGCCTCCACTGGATCCAAGGGGTCGACGTCTGCCGCCGTGCGCAGGCGCTGCGCCGCGACGGAGAAGTCGTTGGAGCTGACGATGACCATGTCGCGCCAGAGCTCTCCGGACGCCGTCAAGGTCTCGGGCGGTATGACGGAAGGCTCGACGGCCTTGCGTCCCCAGTCGTTCACGATGAGCGCAATCTCGTCCGTCGGCTCGACCACGTCGAGGTACCAGCTGCCGTAGAACTCCGCAGGGGCGTTCCTTGCGGTCTTGACGATCTTGTAGTTGACAAAGCTGCCGACCTCCACTCCGGGGAGGTTGACGACGAGCTGCTTGGACGCCGGGTAGCGCGGGGCGGTCGGAGCCCAGGAGCAGTCGAAGACGTTCTTCTCGCGCTCGTCGAGGCGGGAGACCTTTCCGTTCGCGTTGGAGACTACGACATCGATCACGTCGACCGTCTGCCAGACGGGGTTGAAGGACTGCTTGAGCTCGGAGTGCTTCTTCTTGCCGTCGTAGGTGAGGATCTGCATCGACACTTCGTTCGTAGTGGTCCAGTCGCGGGCGGACGTCAGGTTGACGATGTCGCGCCGCGTGAAGTAGTGGACGTTAGCGTCGGCAAACCTCTCCGTCTCAAACACAGGGCGCTCGCGGTCAGCCTTTTCGACGCGCTTGATCTTCTCGCGCAGTTCCAGGTATTCGTCGGGCGAGAACTCGACCGCGCCGAGGGAGAGCGTGCGCCTGACCGAAAGGACGCCGTCCTTGACCTCGCACTTGCGCAGGTAGGAGTAGGAGCCGTCGATCTTCTCGTCGGACGGAAGGAAGTGAGGCTTGAACGCCATGTCTCCGATGTCTATCTCGAGCTTTTCGTCGACCATGGCCGTGGAGTCTACGACGAGCGGGAAGCGGCGCTTCTCAAGGGAGGTCTTGCCGGAAAGCACCCAGTTGGCCGAGCCGAGGTTCCTCGAAAGAAGCGGAAGCGCGAGCTCGGAGCGGCTCTTGCCGCGGATGACGGCCTCTGGTATGCGCGCGGAGAGGAAGACGGCCAGCGGGGCGGCGGTATCCTGAAGGTCCGCCGGCTCGATCTTGCAGCTGGCGAGCTCCGCTCCTGGCATGACGTTGCGCACGGCGTTCTCGAAGACCTTCCGCCTCTCCTCGGGCTTGCGCCTGAGAAGTGCGCTCCTGTAGATGTTGTCGTTGACCCCGGTGAAATCGATGCGGCTCTCCAGCATCATGGAGCCGTCGCGCGAAACAGTCGCCTTCGTGTCGACGCGGACTGCGTTCGCCTCCGGCGGCTGGACCGGCGAGGTCAGCAGCGTCTCGCCCTCGGGCCGCGCCACGAGATACGAGCGGTCGCCAAGGTAGGCGGGGAGCAGATCGCGGCTCGACTCGTCCGTCGGGTCCATGAGGATGTAGCCGTCGGCGTTTGCGCGCGGATCGCCAGGCGCGTGGACGGCGACGATGGCGTGGTTGAAGTAGGGCATCGGGACCTCCTGGTCCATCTTCGCGCCGACATGGATCAGGACGGGGTACGCGTTATGGCCGGCGACGCGCAGCATCGCCGCAAGGAGCGCCGCCTTGTCGCGGCAGACGCCGTACCTGTTTCCGAACGTGATGTCCACGTCGTGGGGCGAATAGCCAGGCGACGTATCCTCCATGGTAAGTCCCATGTAGCGTATTTCCTGCGCGACCCACTTGTATATCTCGGGGATGCCGTTCCCGAGCTCAGCGACCTTCGCCTTGATGGCGTCGTTCACCTTGTCCAGGTGGGGCACGCAGAGATTCCAGTACCAGCGGGAGATCTCGCGCCAGTCCGACGCCGTGGAAGTGCGCAGCGCCTGTATCTGGGTGTAGAGCGGCGGCATGTCGGGCTCGGGGAACGCCTGCGGGGAGTTCGTCGCGACCCATGTGCGGACGACCCTGCCGTCGTCAAGCGTGCTCTCGCTCTCCTGGACATTGCCGAGGGGATTGCGGACGGCTATGCGCTTTAGCGGGAGCTCCTTCGGACAGGTCACCCGCATCGTCTGGCGGAGTATCGGGCACTCCCACTCGAGGACCTCGATGTCAGCCCACTGCTTCTCGATGCGCGAGTTAAGGACCGTTCGCTTCGTGCGGCTGTGAAGTATGTCGCCGACCTTGAGCCCGGGTATGGAGCAGACGATCTTGCGCGCCAGCGGGTCGTATATGTTCTCGCTTGCGGACGAATTGTCCGTCGACTCCTTTGTCGTCGCCGCAATGTCGATGTCGCGCCTGGAGCCGTCGGGGCTCTCGACCGAGACGGAGACGATCTCCGCCTTGCCGTAGCGCTTGTTGTAGGAAATGGAAAGCTGGGATTCGTCGCGCCTGCCCTTCTCGGTGAGGATCTTGACGGACTGCGTGTAGTCGCCCGAATACGTGCCGTCGGGATTGTACACCACGTCGGAAAGCCCGTCCAGCATGACGACGTCTGCGTCCGGATAGCGCTCGAGAGTCACGTCCTCGTAGGCGGCAAATGCGGAAAGCGCCGTGAAGGACAGCGCGGAAACGGCGACAAGGAATCTGTTTCTGGTCATTCTAACCCCCGTGAAATTTGTTCGCAACGACAGAGCGACCTTTTATCGCTACATTTTACCCTATTTGAGGGGACGGTGTCAATCTGGACGGGACGACGGCTCAGAGCGACGCGAGTTTCTTCGCGACGATCGCGCCGACGATCTTCGGATCGGCCTTGCCCTTGGAGAGCTTCATGACCTGTCCGACGAAGAACCCGGCAGCGGCCTTCTTGCCGTTCTTGAAGTCCTGCACGGGACCCGGATTGGCAGCGATCGCCTGGTCGACGAACGCCTCGAGCGCGCCAGTGTCGCTTACGGCGCCGAGTCCGCGCTCCTTTACGATCGCCTCGGGATCGCCGCCCTTCTCGAAGATTTCGGGAAGAAGCTCCTTGAGCGTCGGGCCGTTGATCGTGCCCTTCGCGGCAAGCGACACGAGGGACGCAAGCGCGGCAGGCGTCATCGCGCACTCGGAAATGGACTTGCCGCTTGCGTTCATCAGCGCCATGACGTCGGACATGAAGAGGTTGCAGAGCTGCTTGGCCACCTTCTTGTCGAGCCCCTTCGCGGCGGCCTCGAAGAAGTCCGCGTTCGCCTTGTGCTGGGAAAGGACCTCCGCATCGTACTCCGCGATGCCGTAGTCCTCGATCATTCGCGCGCGCCGCGCCTCGGGCTTCTCGGGAAGGAGCTTGCGCCACTCCTCGATCTGCTCGTCGGAAAGCTCGACGGGAACGAGGTCGGGCTCGGGGAAGTAGCGGTAGTCGTGGGCGTTTTCCTTCGAGCGCATCGATGCGGTCTCAAGCGCCTCGGGGTCCCACCTGCGCGTCTCCTGCACGATCGGGATGGAATGCGCCATGCACTCGCGCTGGCGGCGCGCCTCGTACTCGAGCGCGGAGTGTATGCCGCTGAACGAGTTCATGTTCTTGATCTCCACCTTAGTGCCGAGCTTGTCGGCGCCAACGGGGCGGATCGAGATGTTGACGTCGGAGCGCATGTTGCCCTCCTCGAGGTTGCAGTCCGACACGCCGGCATAGACGAGCATCTCCTTGAGCGCCGTCAGATAGGCGATCGCGTCGTCTGCCGACTCCATGTCCGGCTCCGAGACGATCTCCATGAGGGGCGTTCCGCCGCGGTTGAAGTCGACGCCGGAAGTCGTGGCGTAGTGGTTGATCTTCGCCGCGTCCTCCTCGAGGTGGATGTGGTTGATGCGGATGAACTTCTTCGTGCCGTCGGGGCGCGTGATCTCGACTCCTCCTCCGATGCAGAGCGGATTGCCGTTCTCGCTGATCTGGTAGTCCTTCGCCATGTCGGGGTAGAAGTAGTTCTTCCGGTCGAAGGTCGCGTGGCGGTTGACCTCGCAGCCGAGCATCATTCCGCTCATGACGGTCAGCTTCACGGCCTCGCGGTTCATGACCGGAAGCGCGCCCGGATAGCCGAGGCACACGGGACAGACGTTCGTGTTGGGCTCGCATCCCGTCTTCAGCAGACATCCGCAGAACATCTTCGTCGCTGTCTTCAGCTGAACGTGCGTTTCAAGACCTATCGTGTTTTCGAATTCCATGGCGATTGCCCTGTCTTTGATGGTTGTCAGTCTTTTATGGTTTTGATCGTCGGCGCCGGCGGCTTGTTGTAGACGCGGGAGAAAGGCGGCACGGAGTCCTTGATCCATACGTTGCCGCCTATCTCGGAGTCGTGGCCGATCGTCGTGTCGCCGCCGAGAATCGTCGCGTTCGCGTATATCACAACGTTGTCCTCGATGTTCGGATGGCGCTTGAGCCCCTTTACGAGGACGCCGGACGCGTCCTTGTCGAATGAAAGCCCGCCCAGCGTCACGCCCTGGTAGAGGCGCACGTTGCGCCCGATCACGCACGTCTCGCCGATGACGACGCCCGTTCCGTGGTCGATGAAGAAGCGCTCGCCTATCGTCGCGCCGGGGTGTATGTCGATGCCGGTCTTGGAGTGGGCGAACTCGGACATTATGCGCGGAATTATCGGCACCTTGAGAAGGTAGAGTTCGTGCGCTATGCGGTGGATCGTAACGGCGTACAGCCCCGGATAGGCCATGACGACCTCAAGGCGGCTGGAGGCCGCCGGGTCGCCTTCGTACGCCGCAGTGATGTCCGTCTCGACAAGCCGTCGCACTTCGGGCAGGCGCTCGCGGAAGGCCTCGACGATCGTGTCCGCGTCGCGGTCGGGGCAAAGAAGCGAGATCTCACGCTTGAGGTCCACGGAGATGTCCTCTATCGCCCCGCGCGCGCCGAGCTCGCCGTAGACGCAGGGATGAAGCGCGGCCATTCCGTGCTTGAGGATGTGCGCAATTCTCTGTGGAAGCGTCATTTCGCGTCCGCCCCCTTCTTGCGCCCGATGCGCGCGATGATTCGCTCGGCGCCGAGGTTCTTCAGCCCGAGAGCCAGGAATATCCTGCCGAAGAGGTGACGAGCCTCGGCCTTGATCTCGCGAATCTCTATTCCGTCCTTCTCGCAGAGCGCGCGGAAGTCCTTGAGAGTCACGCAGTGGATGTTCGGAGTGTCGTACCACTGGAACGGAAGCGCGCGAGAGACCGGGAGCCTTCCGCGCAGGCCGAGGAACAGCCGGATGCGGTAGCTGGAGAAGTTCGGGAACGTGACGATCGCCTCGTCCGCTATGCGGAGCGCCTCGCGTAGAAGCCCGCGCGGGTTCTTCACCTCCTGCAGGGTGTCGGAGCAGACGGCGATGTCGTAGTGTCCGTCGGGGATGATGTCAAGTCCCTCGTCTGCGTCCTCCCAGTACGCCATGTGTCCGTCGGCCACTGTCTCCTTGTACTTGTCGATGTCGATTTCGACGCCGTCGCCCTTCGTAGACTTATCCTCCCTCAGGACGTTCAGCAGCGATCCGTCGCCGCATCCGATGTCGATGACATGCGCCTTTTCGGGCACCATGGAAACGATGTTGCGGTAGAGCCGCTCCTGCCAGTGCATCACCTTGGAGCGCCTGTCGCCGAGAAAGCCGCTGATCACGCCGGCAAGGTCGCTGATGTCCGTCAGGAACGAATCGTGCCCCGTACCGGCCTCGAGGTGGCAGTACGAGACGTCCTTGCCGTTGCGCAGCAGGGCCGCCGTGATGTCCTTCGACTGCCACTCTGAGAAAAGGATGTCGTTCTGGTACGAGACGACGAGGCACTTCGCCTTCACGCGTGCGCAGGCGGCGTCAAGCGACCCATAGCGCGCGCCCGCGTCGAAGAGGTCCATCGAGCGAGTGATGTGGAGGTAGCTGTTGGCGTCGAAGCGGCGCAGGAACTTGAGCGCCTGGTAGTCGAGGTAGCTCTCGATCTGGAAATACGTCTTGAAGGCCTTCTCGCGCTTCGCGCGGTCCTCTACCGGGGCCTCGACGAAGTTCTTCTGCAGCTCGCGGTGGAACTTCTCCTCGAGAAGCTCGCGCGAGAGGTACGTTATGTGGGCCAGCTGGCGCGCGGAGGCAAGGCCGTGCTTCGGACCAAGTCCGTCGCCGATTCCGTAGTAGTCGCCGCCGTGCCATTCCGGGTCTTCGGTGATGGAGGCGCGCCCAACGACGTCGAAGGCGAGCGCCTGCGTGTTGAGCGAGGCGGAAGTCGCGATGAGGCAGGCCTTCTCCATCTCGTCGGGGCACCGCGTCACCCAGTCCATGACCTGCATGCCGCCGTAGCTTCCGCCGATTAGCGCGGCGAGCTTCTTGACGCCGAGCTCCTTGAGGAGCATGCGGAAAACGTCGACGGCGTCGGAGAAGGTATACTGCGGGAACGACGAGCCGTACGGCCTGCCCGTGTCGGGGTTTATGGACATCGGGCCCGTCGTTCCGCTGCACCCGCCGAGGACGTTTGCGCAGATGATGTGCCAGCGGTTGGTGTCGATCGCCCTCCCGGGGCCGATCATGCCTTCCCACCAGCCGCTGGGCTTTGTCTCGCCTGGGCGTATGCCGGCGACATGTGCGTCTCCGGTAAGCGCGTGGCAGATGTATATCACGTTGTCGTCGCGCATCGGCGCGCCGCACTCTTCGTACGCGACCTCTATCTTCTTGAGAAGACCGCCGGATTCGAGCCTGTAGCCTCCCTCCGGCAGTCTTAGTTCGCGAACTTTCCGCTCAACTATGCCAACACCGTCAGTCATCTTACTTCTTTGCGCCAAATCCGGTTGTGTCGAAGTTGAAGAACACGAAGAACGGGAGGAAGCCTCCGTCGTTCCAGCAGAGGAGCCCGAACTGAAGCGCCGCGGATTCCGCGCTGTTGACGAAGCCGACCTGCGGACCGTTGCGGACGGTCTTGGCCTTGTTGTAGGCGATCGACACCTGCGCGCCGTTGATCTTCGTCGCCTCGTTCCAGAGCAGCGACACCTGCGCGCCGTTGACGGACTTCACGTTGGAAGAGAAGCCGAGGACGCAGCCGTCGACATCCTTGGAGACGTTCTCCTCGGGAGCGCCGACCCACCAGCTCCAGACACACTCCGCGTTGGCGGAAACCGCCGCGGCAAGGGCGAAAATTGCAGCAAACACGAGTTTCTTCATTTTTTTGTTCCTTTCTTTTGTTGTGGCCGGTTTCGGCCTTTGGGTTATTATACCATATTGACCTTGATTCCCGTGGCGTGCCCGTTCAAGTCGACTTTCTCGCCCTCGACGGCGCCGAAGCGGAGTTCGTCTGCAAGCGTCTCGTTCTTGATGTAGTCGGCATGGCGCTCGATCGCGGCGCGCATCTCGTCGTCCGCCTCGATGTCGACGACGATGCGCTGCGTGACCTCGTAGTCCGCATCCTTGCGCATCGACTGGACGTGGCTGACGAACTCGCGCGCGTTGCCCTCGGCGACAAGCTCAGGCGTGAGCGCGGTTTCGATGCCGACGACGGCAGCCCCCTCGGACGCGACGACAAGGCCCGCCTTCGGCGCGCGCGTGACGATAACGTCCTCGGCAGTGATTTCAATGCCTTCGACCGGAACGGACGGGGACTCCGGCGTCCCCGAACCACGTCCAAGGAGTTTGTCTTCGCCGAACCCGCCCTTTGCAATCGCGGCAGCCACGGCCTTCATCTTTGCGCCGCAGCGCTTTCCGAGGGTCTTGAAGTTGGCCTTGAAGGAAACCTCGCAGAGCTCCCTCTCGTCGGCAACCGCCTCGACGCGCTTGACGTTGAGCTCGTCCTCGATGAGGTCTTCGAGCCCATTCACGTCCGCGCCCGCCACGCGGATGGCGGAAAGCGGCTGGCGGACCTTGAGGTTGTTGTCCGCGCGCAGGCGGCGTCCAAGCTCGACGACGGTCTGGACGGACCCCATCCTCGCCTCAAGGGCCAGGTCGCGCGCTGCGGCGTTGGCCGTCGGGAAGTCGCAGAGATGGACCGACTCTGGGTCGCTTTCGCCGCGCAGGTTGCGGTATATCTCCTCCGCGATGAACGGGGTGAATGGAGCCGCGACCTTCGAAAGCTGCACGAGCACGTAGCGCAGCGTGCGGTAGGCGGAGAGCTTGTCGCCGTCGTTCGTGGACTTCCAGAAGCGGCGGCGCGAACGGCGGATGTACCAGTTCGTGAGGTCCTCGATGAACTTCACGAAGGGCCTGACGGCCTTCTGGAGGTCGTAGGCGTCCATAGCGGACGTCACGTCGGCGACAAGCGTCTCCATCGACGAAACGATCCAGCGGTCAAGGACGTTGTCCGATTCGGGATACACGACCTCTGCGTCGTGGAATCCGTCGACGTTCGCGTACGTTACGAAGAACGAGTAGGCGTTCCACCACGGGATGAGGAGGTCGCGCATGAGCTGCTTCACGCCGGTCTCGGAGAACTTGAGGTTCTCGGCGCGGACAACGGGCGAGTAGATCATGTAGAGGCGAATCGCGTCCGCCCCGTACGTGTCGAGCATGAGGTTGGGGTCGGGGTAGTTCTTCAGGCGCTTTGACATCTTCTTGCCGTCCTCGGCGAGAACAAGCCCGTTCACGATGACGTTGCGGTAGGGCGACTTTCCGAACAGGCAGGTGCCAAGCACCATCAGAGTGTAGAACCAGCCGCGCGTCTGGTCGAGGCCTTCGGCGATGAAGTCGGCGGGGAAGTAGTCCTTGAAGTCGCTTTCCCCCATGTAGTGCTGCTGGGCGTAGGGCATCGAGCCCGACTCGAACCAGCAGTCGAGGACCTCGGGAGTGCGGCGGTAGGTCTTGCCGTCCTTCCTGATGAGGATCTTGTCGACGAAGTGCTTGTGGAGGTCGGTCACCTTCTCGCCGGAGAGAGCCTCGAGCTCCGCGCGCGAGCCGATGCAGATCATGTCGGAGGGATCCGCCTCGTTGACCCACACCGGTATGCAACTGCCCCAGAAGCGGTTGCGGCTTATGTTCCAGTCGCGAGCCTCCTTGAGCCAGTTGCCGAAGCGCTTGTCGCCTACGTAGTCGGGCGTCCAGTGGACGGTCGCGTTGTTGGCGGCGAGCTTGTCGTGCAGATCCTCGACCCTGACGTACCACGCGTCGATCGCGCGGTAGATGAGCGGCGTGTCGGTGCGGTCGCAGAACGGATACGAGTGGACGATCGTAGACTGGTGGACAAGCTTGCCGGACGCCTTGAGCATCTTGATGAGGTCCTTGTCGCAGTCCTTGCAGAAGCGCCCCTTGAACTCGGGGAGCATGTCCGTAAACGCGCACGACTCGTCCAGCGGGTCGACGAACGCCGTGATGCCGGCCTCCTTGCAGACGCGGAAGTCGTCCTCGCCGTACGCCGGCGCGATGTGGACGATGCCGACGCCGTCGTCGGTCGTGACGTAGTCGTCGTTGAGGACGCGGAACGCACCCTCGGCGCGCTTTTCGGCGAAGTAGGGGAAGATCGGCTCATACTCCCAGCCCTTCATCTCGCAGCCCTTGAGTTCACGGACGATCTCGTACTGCTCGGGCTTCTTGAAAATGTGCGGAAGCCTTGCCTTCGCCATTACGTACAGGGGACGGGCCTCGTCGGTCACGTCGCGAACGACTACGTAGTCAATCGACGCGCCAACGCACATCGCGAGGTTCTCCGGGAGAGTCCAAGGCGTTGTCGTCCAGACGAGGAGGTATATGGTTCCCTCTATATCGTCCAGCTTGCCCAGGGAATCCAGAAGCTTCGTCCTGACCGTCACGGTCGGATCCTGGACGTCCTTGTAGTTGGACCCAGCCTCGAAGTTGGACAGCGGCGTCGAGAGCTTCCAGCTGTAGGGCATGATGCGGTGGGACTTGTAGACGCGCCCCTGCTCCCAGAGCTGCTTGAAGACCCACCAGATGGTCTCCATGAAGTCGGGGTTCATCGTCTTGTAGTCGTTGTCGAAGTCAACCCAGCGCCCCATGCGCGTGACCGTCTTGCGCCACTCGGAGACATACTTGAGGACCATTGAGCGGCACTGCTCGTTGAACTTGTCGACGCCGAGCTTCTTGATCTCGGGCGCGCCCGCGACGCCCAGGGCGTCCTGAGCAAGCGCCTCGATGGGCAGACCGTGGGTATCCCACCCGAAGCGGCGCTCGACGTACTTGCCGCGCATCGTCTGGTAGCGCGGAACGATGTCCTTGATCGTGCCGGCCAGCAAATGGCCGTAATGCGGCAGGCCGGTCGCAAAAGGCGGCCCGTCGTAGAACCTATAGCGCTCCTTGCCCCTGTTTTTCTCGAGGCTCTTCTCGAAGGTCGAATTCTCCGACCAGAACTTAAGGACTCCCTCTTCCATCTGAGGGAACGCGACTTTGTTAGATACCGGCTTGAACATCTCTACCTCTCGGCTCCATGTGTGTATTTCTGAATATTATATCAAAATATCGCATGTTCATGTTAGACCCACCCCCTCGTTTGCCCAATTCGGACCTTTTTGCTAAAATATTGCACTAAGAGGAAAATCAACAAGGAAAAACAAAGCAATGGATACTGCAATCGGCACCCTTATATGGGCGCTTGGCGGACTCGCCGGCGCCGTGTTCGCGCTTCCCTTCCGCAAGGTGAAGTCGTGGAGGTACGAAAGCTACTGGCTAGTTTACGCAATATTCGGGCTCATCCTCTTCCCGCTCGCCCTCGCGTACGCGACCGTCCCTGGCCTGTTCGGGGTCCTCGGCGAAGCGCCCGCCAAGACGCTTGCGATGTGCGCGGGGTTCGGCGCGCTGTGGGGCGTGGGCGGACTCGCGTGGGGACTTATGATCCGCTACCTCGGAGTTGGACTGGGGCTCGCGATCGGATGCGGACTCTGCTCAGCGACGGGAACCCTCATTCCGCCGATCGTCAAGGGACAGGCCGCCAGCCTCGTCGCGGACACCTCCGCCATAGTGACCCTCGCCAGCGTCATAATCTCGCTGCTCGGCATTGTCTTCGTCGGACTCGCGGGCAAGTCCAAGGAGGACGAACTCCCCGAAGAGGCGAAGAAGGCGTCCGTAGCCGAATTCAACTTCAAGAAGGGAATCCTCGTCGCGCTCGTGGCAGGCATCGCGTCCGCCGGCATGAACTTCGGGCTCCAGGGCGCGGAGTGGACCACCGCGGAAGGCGTGAGGACTACGCTCGCCGACGTAGCGGCGGCGAAGGGAGCGGACAGGCTGTGGTGCGGCATGCCCGTGCTGGTCGTGGTCCTTTTCGGCGGCTTCGTCGTCAACCTTCTCTGGTGCCTGCAGCAGAACTTCAAGAACAAATCGTTTTCCGACTATGCGACTGTCGTCAGGCCCGCAACCATGGGGGTCGTGTTCTGGAGCGGACTCGCCGGCGTCATCTGGGCGTGCCAGTTCGCCTGCCAGAAGATCGGAGAAAGCTTCGCGGGATCGATCGCCTACATCTCGTTCGCGATCGTCATGGGCTCAAGCGTCCTCTTCTCCTCGCTGCTGGGAGTGTTCCTGGGCGAATGGAGGGGAACGAGCGCGAAAACGAAGACGTTCCTGGGCACAGGCCTGGCCGTCCTCGCCGCATCCATTGGCGTTGCGGTCCTCGCGAAGTCGCTGTGACATCGACAGCGCAAAACCAAAAGAAACAAAACACAGAAAGGCCAACATGAGCTACAAGGAAGCCAAGAAAAAATTCGCCAAGATCGGCATCGACACCGAAAAGGTGATCGCAGACCTCGCGAAGATACCGATTTCGATGCACTGCTGGCAGGGCGACGACGTCGGAGGATTCGAATCCGTGGGCGGCGCGTCGAACGGAATCCAGACGACCGGCAACTACCCCGGGAAGGCAACGACCCCCGAGCAGCTGATGGCGGACATCGAGTTCGCGATGAAGCTCATCCCCGGAAAGCACCGCGTCAACCTCCATGCATGCTACGGCATCCACAACGGCAAGGTCGTAGACCGCGACAAGATCGGGCCCGAACAGTTCAAGCCCTGGGTCAAGTGGGCCAAGAAGAACGGGTACGGACTCGACTTCAACCCCACCTTCTTCTCCCATAAGAACGTCGTCGACGGGCTCACGCTCTCCAGCCCCGACCCGGAGATCCGCAAGTTCTGGATCAAGCACGGCATCAAGTGCCTCGAGATCGCGGACTACTTCGCCAAGGAGCTGAAGAAGCCCTGCTCGATCAACTTCTGGTGCCCCGACGGATACAAGGACGAGCCGTCCGACCGCCTCGGGCCGCGCCAGCGCATGGCCGACTCGCTCGACAAGATCTTCAAGAAGGCGAAGTACGACAAGAAGCGCGTCCTCCCCTGCTTCGAGTCGAAGCTCTTCGGCATCGGCGTCGAAAGCTACACCGTCAACTCCCACGAGTTCGTCATGGGCTACGCGCAGTCGCGCGGAATCCTCGCGCTTCTCGACATGGGGCACTTCCACCTCACCGAAAACGTCGCGGACAAGATCAGCTCGTTCCTCATGTTCTTCGGCAAGGTCGCGTTCCACATCTCGCGCCCCGTCCGCTGGGATTCCGACCACGTGATCCGCCAGAACGACGACCTCCGCGCCGCAGCGCAGGAAATCGTGAAGATGGGCCCTGAGAACTTCATCATCGCCCTCGACTACTTCGACGCGTCGATCTGCCGCGTCGCGGCCTGGGTGCTCGGCATGCGCAACATGCAGAAGGAGCTCCTCAAGGCAATGCTGACGCCGCACGGCATGCTCAAGGACCTCCAGGACGCAGGAGCGTTCACCGCCCAGCTCGTCCTCCAGGAAGAGTTCAAGGACTACCCCTTCGAGGCCGTCTGGGACGAATTCTGCGCACGTATGAAGGTCCCCGCCGGAGAGGAATGGTTCAAGACCGTCCAGAAGTACGAGAAGGACGTCCTTCTCAAGCGCTGACCTATTACAGCGCAAGCCGCCGTAGTTACCCAATGAATCTTTCGACTTTCGACGACTTCAAGCGGGCAACCGCAAAGGGCGCGCGCGAGCTCGGCGACGACGAGCTGCGCGCGCTCCAGCATTGCCTCGCGGAGATGATGGACGACCTCGCCGCGGCCGCAGGGGACGCCAATGCCGAATGGACCCTCGGCGGAGGCTCGGTCCTCGGCGCGCTGAGGCACTCAGGCTTCATCCCCTGGGACGACGATCTCGACGTGAACATGCCTCGCCACGAATGGCCGCGCTTCAAGGAGGCCTTCCTCAGGCGCTTCGGCGACAAATACGCGGTCTACGAACCTGGCTCGCCCTCCGGCTATCCACTAGCCTTCCCGCGCATCCGCCTTCGCGGCTCGTCCGTCGTCACGCGCGAAGACCTCCTCGCCTCCGACATCGAGCACGGCGCGTTCATCGACGTCTTCATGCTGGAGTCCACTTTCGACAACAGCCTGCTCAGAAAGCTCCACGGACTCGGCTCGCTGGCGCTCGGCTTCCTCTATTCTTGCCGCAAGCACTTCGCCGAACGCCGCCTAACCCGCGAATGGGGGCTCAACTCCGCCTCGTTCCGCATCAAGCGCGCAATCGGCTTCTTCCTCGCATTCCTCACGACCGGAGCGTGGACGCGCATCTGGGACGGATGGAACTCGCTCTGCCGCAGCGAATCCTCGCGCTACGTCACATTCCCCGTAGGACGGCGCCACTTCTTCGGCGAACTCACGCTGCGCGACGGAATGCGGGGGACGCGAACGGCAAAGTTCGAGGGACGCGACGTGCCCGTTCCGACGGACTCGGAATCGTACATGGCGCGGCTATACGGTCCGAACTACATGACGCCTCCTCCTCCCGAAAGGCGCGAGAAGCATCTGATTTTCGGCGAATTCAAGATTCCACAACCAAGGGCTTCCAGACAATGAAATACGACAGCGTTCTCATAACGGGCTCGACAGGCCTCATCGGCGCCGCGCTAGTGCGCTCATTCGCGTCCGACGGCGCAACGGTGTTCGCTGCAGCGCGCAACACAGAGAAGGCCGAAGCGCTCTTCTCGGGGCTCGCAAACGTCCGCATAGTGAAATGGGACGTCACCTCGGGCGAAGCTCCCGACTGCGCACCCGACGCAATCGTCCACGCCGCGTCCGAGACGTCCTCGCGCTCGTTCGTCGAACGCCCGGTGGAGACGATTGCAACCGTCCTCGGAGGGACGACTAACGTGCTCGACTTCGCACGCGCGCGCGCCGCGAAGTCGGTAGTGTTCCTCTCCACGATGGAAGTGTACGGAACGCCGTCGGGGAATCCCGTGACGGAGACGGACTATGGATTCCTCGACCCCGTGCAGGTGCGCTCGTGCTATCCCGAGTCGAAGCGCATGGCGGAGAACATCTGCGTTTCCTACGCGAAGGAATACGGCGTTCCAGTTAAGATCGCGCGCCTGACGCAGACGTTCGGCGAAGGAGTCCGCTACGACGACCAGCGCGTATTTGCGGAATTCGCCCGCGCGATACTCGAAAAGCGCGACATAACGCTCAAGACCGAAGGAACGACCGCAAGGTGCTACTGCTACCTCGGCGATGCGGTGGACGCGATAAAGACGATCCTCGAGCGCGGCGAAACCGCCGCGGCCTACACGGTTGCGAACGAAGACACGTTCTGCACCATACGCGAAATGGCGGAGTCGCTCATCGCCGCGCATCCCGAGTCCGGCACAAGGCTCGTCTTCGACTTCACTGACGCCGACAAGCGCGGGTTTGCGCCGCCATTCGTCATGAAGCTCGACTGCAAAAAGCTGCGCGGCCTCGGATGGAGACCGCGCGTCGGGCTGATGGAAGCCTTCGACAGGATGATGGCGTCCATGAAACGCTGAACGCTACTTCGCAGCGCAGACGAGCCAGTGCGGCATAGGCGGGGCCGCGTGAAGCGTCTCCCCAGGCGTGAAGCCTGCTTCGCGCATCCAGCCCTTCAGCTCCTCGTCGGAGAACACCCAGCCGTTTTCCGTCGTCAGCGCCATGTTGACGGCAAACAGCGCGGAGAACGCGGGCGCGGTGTGAGTGGAGTCGGTCATCATGTCGAGGACGTAGAGCCTGCCGCCCTTCTTCAGCGCGGCGTTCGCACGCCTGAGGATGTCGACGATCATCTCGGGCGACTCCTGGTGAAGCGCGCCGAAGATCGTGACGGCGTCGTACGACTCCGCCTCGTACACGTCGGAATGATAGTCTCCCGCACGGCACTCTATGCGCTTGGAGAGCCCGAACTGCGCGACATAGCCCGCAGCCTCGGCGCTTATCGCCTTGAGATCGACCGTGACGCAGGAGGCCCCGGGATTCGCCTGGCACATGAGAATCGCGTACGCGGCAGGACCGCCGGCAAGATCGAGGATGCGTCCATCCACGTTGCCGAGCATCGGGACGATTCCGCGCCCTATGCCAAAGGCGCGCCCAAACATCGACGCGGCGAACGCCTTGGTGCGCGCGGCATCCTCGCCAAGGTGTATCTCCGGCTTCTCGACAGGCCTCCCGGTGCGGACGAAGTCAAGCAGCCTTCCCCATGCGGGATAGACGTCGCGGTTGTAGCGGATGGCGCGCGTCAGGTCGGCGGGACCGCCGGGAACGAGCGCCGCCTTGCCTGCTGGCGTGTTGGAATAGGCATCGCCGTCCTTTGCGAGAAGCCCCTCTGCGACGCAGGCGTCAAGAAGCAGCCTCACGCCGCGCGCGTCGCCCTTGATCTCGGGAGCGATGGAAGCGACGTCCGAACATTTCTCGACCGCGGCGAAAACCCCTGCGTCGATCGCCGCGAAAAGGACGGCGCTGCCGTAGTAGGCGCTTGCGAGATCGACGATTTCCTGTACGTTCTTCATGGTGACGGCCTCAGTAGTTGAATAGTAGTTCGCTGTACTTGGGCATGGGCCAGCGCGAATCGGCGACCTTGTGCTCAAGGTAGTCCGACGCGGAGCGCACCTCTTTCATCGCAGCGAGGATGCTGGCGGAATCCTTGCCTTCCAGAGCGCCGTCGAGCTTCTTGATCCCCGACTTCAGGTCGTCAAGCCCCGCTCCGATTTCCTCCATGTCTTCCCGCAGCGCCTTCGTGCCGCCCTTCGCGCCGAGCTTTTCGGCGTTTGCAAGGGCATCGACCGTCGCGGCGTACTCTGCCTTTACGGCGGGGAGGATCATCTCGCTCGCCATGTCGCGCGTGCAGACGCCTTCGATGCGGACCTTCGTCGCATACTCCTCCATGAGGATGTCGTGGCGGCTCTGGACTTCGCGCTCGGACATCACGCCGAACTTCTTGAACAGGGCCTGGTTCTTCTTGTTCGCGAGCGCGGAGAGAGCCTCAGGCGTTGTCGCCGCGTTGGGGAGCCCGCGTTTCGCGGCCTCCTTGAGCCAGCAGTCCTCGTATCCGTTGCCGTTGAATATGACGCGCTTATGGGCGCTGAGCGACTTCTGCAGGACCTTCTGGAGCGAATCGTGGAAGATGGCGGTGTGCTTGCCCGGTCTGATGGAAGCGATGAACTCCTCGCCGCCCAGCAGTTCCTCCAGCTCAATTGCGATGCGCTCGATGGACTCGGCCACAATCGTGTTGAGGACTGTCATCGGACCCGCGCAGCAGACGCTCGCGCCGGGTGCGCGGAACTCGAACTTGTTGCCGGTGAAAGCGAAAGGCGACGTGCGGTTGCGGTCCGTCGCGTCCTTTGGAAGCGACGGCAGCGTGTCGACGCCGATCTTGAGCATCGCGGATTTCTTGACCTTTCCGCCCTTGCCCTTCTCAAGCCTGTCAAGGACCTCTGCAAGCTGGTCGCCGAGGTAGATCGAAATGACTGCTGGCGGAGCCTCGTTCGCGCCAAGGCGATGGTCGTTGCCTGCGCCTGCAACCGTCGCGCGGAGGATGTCGGCATGCCTGTCCACAGCCTCAATCACGGCGCAGAGGACGGTAAGGAACACGGCGTTGTCCGAAGGATCGCTGCCTGGGTCGAGGAGATTCTTTCCGCCGTAGGCGACGGACCAGTTGTTGTGCTTGCCCGAGCCGTTTACGCCTGCGTAGGGCTTCTCGTGCATGATGCACTTCATGCCGTACTTCTCGGCGACGTTGCGCAGCGTGTCCATGACCAGCATGTTGTGGTCGGTCGCGAGATTCAGCTCCTCGAACACTGGGGCGAGCTCGAACTGCGCAGGCGCGACCTCGTTGTGGCGCGTCTTGGCGGGGATGCCGAGCTTCCAGAGCCCGCGCTCGACGTCGTTCATGAACGACAGGACGCGGTCGGGTATCGTCCCGAAGTAATGGTCCTCAAGCTGCTGTCCCTTGGCGGGAGCAGCGCCGAAGAGGGTGCGTCCCGTGAAGACGAGGTCGGGGCGCTTCTCCCAATACTTCTTGTCGACGAGGAAGTACTCCTGCTCGGCGCCGAGCGTGCAGAGCGTGCGCGATTCGGGACGCCCGAACAGGCGCATCAGGCGGCGGACCGAGCGGTCGAGCGCCTGCATGGAGCGCAGGAGCGGGGTCTTCTTGTCGAGGGCTTCGCCCGTGTATGCGCAGAACGCCGTGGGGATGCAGAGCGTGGCGCCGTTGGAGTGGCGCTTGATGAAGGCGGGGCTCGTGGGATCCCACGCCGTGTAGCCGCGCGCCTCGAAGGTCGAGCGGATCCCGCCGGAGGGGAACGAGCTTGCGTCAGGTTCGCCGACGATCAGGTTCTTTCCGCTGAAAACCATTATCGGCTCGCCGTCCTTCAGCTCCAGGAACGCATCGTGCTTCTCGGCGGTGGAGCCTGTCATCGGGAGGAACCAGTGGGTGTA
>SUWC01000138.1 GCA_015061665.1 Lentisphaerota bacterium | reverse complement strand
CGTGCCAATGCGATCTAGCAAATCTCCTGGCGTTTACAGCAAGCCCTGACGGGTGAGTGGGGCAATTATCCTTTTGCGAAAGCCCCGTGGCGTCTACCATTTTATTCGTTATCCTTTCGTGATTTGTCGTCCGCATATTTTACAACATCCGCCGCGCCGCTGTCAACGGCGGTTCGACAGCGCGAAACAAGACATAGTATCGGGATTGCTGACACATACCACAAGACGCGGGGAACAGTATTGTCCATCATCCAATGAGAGTGCGGAGAAGCGTGAAAGCCGCAGGCAATCGTAATCGTGCACAGGATGAATGCGACGGAAGCAAGCGACGCCACGAGCGTTGGAGCATTCCGAAGCTCTCGCAACGGACGCACGAGCAAAGCCATCGCGACAATCGGGAGCACATGTAATGCCAATGTCTTCGCCTCGATCGACAACGCGCATGCGATGTTGCCAAGATCTGGCACTGAAGCGAAGTTCCAGTCGGACGGACCGCAGCAGCCCATCGCTTTGCAGACAAGATGCCACGCGAAGCCAGGCAGCGCAGCAAGAAGCATAACACGCAGTTTATCGCTGATGCTACCGCGCGACATGCAACGCCCGGCAGCAAATGCAACAGCGACGGATGCGGCCTCAAGGCGGAACAAGGCCGCCGCGCCCATCAGCAGCGCTCCGCGCCGAAGCTTGCCCTCGTCAAGCGCACTCCACCCAAGGACAAGCAAAAGAGCCGCAAACGGCTCCGCGTAGAAGCCCGCCGACATCCTCACGGCGACGGGGGAAAGGCAGTAGGCCGCGACGGGAAACACGCCCCATGCCCGATTCGATTTCCGCAGCAGTGAAATGCACAGCGCCAGCATGGCAAGGACGACGAGAAACTGGACAAGCCTGTCGCCGCAGCCTCCCGACAGCAGGAAATGGAAGTAGGCAAGCGCCGTAAGCCCGGGTGGGTACGAAGGCTGCAGGACGGCATATTGCGAAGAAGTCCAGAATCCGTCCGGCGCCCCGCCGCATTCAAGTAGCATCCTCGCCTTGCCGCCGTAGACACCAAGTCCGTTCGGCGCCAGAAGCGGATGCGACAGCGCGACGAAACCAAGGCATGCCGCCACTGCGATGGACGCCGCCAGCACTCGAATGCCGCATCCGCGCAAGCCCAGCACAAACGCGAGCAAAAGCCCAGTCAAGGCGAACTCGACACCGAGCACGGCGATCTCCCTCGGAAGCGGAGCTGAAAGTGCCCTGCCCCGATTCGAAGCCATTGGGACTCCCGGCCTGCACCATGTCTTCACATATTCGTTTGCGGACACGACCGCAAAGCCGCAATCCTTCAACCGGCGCTCCTCGATGCGGGAAATCCACGCCGAGGCGAGGACGCAATCGACTGAGCCGAACTCGCCTTTCCTGTCGACTGCGAGAGGCGGCATGGCCGTCCGCTCCCATGCAATAGCAATCATGCGGGAGCGGTCTGTCGGACTTATGTCGCCTACGTCATTGCACAATAGCCCGATACGCTCGCCTGGGGCGTTTTTTGCCGCCGAACGCCATGCACCAAGGTATGAATATGCGCCTTTCGAATCAATGTAGGGCCATGCGGTCCTTGCGCCCTGCCAGAGCACAAACACCGCAAGAAAAGCGACGGCCAGCCAACGGCAGGCACAACTCAGTAATGCAGTCTTCATTTGCCGTCTTTGAATATCCGCAACCGGCGAAGACATATCGCCTGCGACCTGACCGAGGCGGATTTCACGCGCAGGAACCGGACCTTGCCACGAGACACGAACGAGCAGATGCCGTCCTTGGCCGAAAAAGCCCCGCATCGCGTCCATCTCCTTCCGTCCACGGAACCCTCGACAAACGCTCCCTTGAGAAGCTTGCCCCCGCTTCCATCGCCGGAAACCAGTTCGACCCTGCCTGCGACGGGGGTCTTCAGGTCGACCTGCCACCAGTCGCCTTGTGAAAAGGGGCGTGCCGACTCGTACCAGGTCGCATCAAGTCCGTCGACCGCCCGTTCGGGCCCGTGCGCATGGTCGATTCCTTCGACGCTCGCGGTGCATTCCGCCTTTGAGAGCGAGAGGGAGACGGGCTCGGCCATGCGCCCTTTCTTGGTCAACTGCCTGACAGGCCCCTTCAGCGACTTGGAGAACATCCAGTCCCATACCGCGTCCTCGCGCCACGCCGTTGTCCACGCGTCGTGCCCCTCCGCAGGAAATGTCCCGACCCTGAAGTCTCCGCCAGCGCAGTTGACTAGGGCGGCGAATGCGCGAAGACCGTCCGTCGCTATGCCGTGGCCGGAGTAGTCGCCTTCGTTGTGGAAGTGCCACCACGAGCCGGGGCGCTCCTTCGAGAAGTACTCCGGCAGCGGCGGAAGAGCTGCGATTGGAACTGCGGCGGCGAATGTGCCGGGGAAATGCTGGGCTAGGGCGTATGCACCGTTCCCGCCGTAAGAATAGCCTGTTATGTAGATGCGCGACATGTCTGCGCGCGGGCGCCTCTGCGCCGTGCAGAGCGCCACGACGAAATCGTGGACCGACCGTTGCAGGCTGCTGGGCCTGTCCGGCATACCGCCGAGCATCGTCCCCGCGGTTTCGGGCGGAGACACCGCAAGCAGGAAGCACGGGTACTTCTCCTGGAACGCCGCGGACGTCACGCGGTCGAATATTGCGCGCTGGCGGAACTGACGAGAGACGTCGCCGATCTCCCCGCAGCCGGGGATGTAGACTACGACCGGCAGCGGATTCATGCCGACAGGCCTCGGCGTGAAAAGAAGTGCCTTAACGCAGTTCGTCGGGTCGCAGCTCTCGTATGCGCGGAGCGAATAACGATACATTTCCGGCGCCGCCTCGCCCGACACCGAAAGCGGACGGAACATCGGCACCACATCTTTCGGCCTCTGCGCGGATAGGCCGGCCAGCGGCAAAACGACCGCGAATATCGCCGTAACAACCAGTCGCACTACTTCTTCTCCTGCTGCGCCTTCGCCTCTTCCCCTTGCGCCCGCAGCTTCTCTACGAACGGCTTGAGAGTACCGGTTGTATCAAGCTCGACGTATCGATTGAAGATTTCCTCAACTCTGGACATGAATGCCTGGGCCTTCTGCAGGTCGGAGGATTTCTGCAGAACGCCGCCTGCAAGTGTGTGATAATTAATTCCTCTCTTCGAGGCGATGCAGTAGTTTCGGAACGCTCCTCCGCTACCATATTCATAATAGTTTTCCGATTTTCCGCTGCCGTCGCCCAGAAAGATGAACTCAGGCGTGCCGCTTCTTGAATAGCTCCAGAAGTGCCATTCTTTCCCTTTATAGAGGCGCACGACCGCGACGACCCTTCCGACACCGTTCTCCTTTGTACAAAAGACAACGTAACTGTCCTGTCGCTTGCTCTTCTCCATCATGCAGAGCAGCATACGCCAATCGGCATTGGGTTCGCCAAAAAACTTCTTGACATCTTCTGGTGCCATTCCGCCCGCCTCCATTGCGACAGCAACAGAGTTTGTCACGCCATCATTCATGCCAACTCTCATCGCCTGGACATCGGGCTCGTCAAATATCTTCCCATAGGCTCTGACAGCCTCTCCATAGAACATCGTCAGACTGCGTTCCACTCCGGGTTCAATATTCAGCGTTTTGTTCTCAAGTGCGCGGAACGGAAACCCGAAATGAAACTTTGTTCGGGTCGCAGCGTCGTAGGCCTCACCTTCGGCATTCACGGCAAACGCATACCTTTCAATCTCACCGCGACGCACCGAATAGCTACCGTCGATCAGCAACTGCCGCTGAGAGCCACTGATTTCGGCAGGAAGGGCAACGCCCTTAAATTCGGTCACACAGTTGGTAAATGTCACTGCGCATCCAACACCGGCAAGTTGCGTAAAATTCGCCCTTGTACCGCAGGCGAGCGCATACGTCTCGCCTGCTCGGAGCCTAAGCGGATCATATTGAGGCCCCCTTGTGTAGACGCGCACGGATGACTTGATTGCAGGATTACATCTTAACACATAACAGTCGTTCGTCGAATCATATTCGACTTCTGTTATCCAGGCGGCGAAATGCTTGACCTCTGGACGAACATACTCGGCAAACACCACCGGACATACCAACATCAGCGATACAACAACCGCACTAGATTTCATCGATTGCCTCCTACTTTTTCGGCCCATAAGGCTTGTTGCCATACTGGCACCCTGGATTTGACCAGTCAAGACCAACGCTGTACGAGGCTGTAAGCTCCAACGCCCTCATGCGGATTTCTTCGTCCCCATAAGTGCTATAGCTACCACATCCGGAAACGGTCGCAAAATTATATGTATCACGGCTGCTCGCATCCGACACTATCCCCGAGATGTCTCCGCTTCTTTCCTCGCTGTCAGTCACGCCATCAAGCTCACCGTCGTCGTTATACCATTTCCAAGTTTCAATCTCTAGTCCCGCGAGGGCATGCTCTATGCTGTCATAGCCGTATTCAACGGCGACCTTGTCCTTGGACGCCTCCAATACATCATACTCCTTGTCCGCAGCGTCCCGAGCCTGAGCATACGACTTATGCCCCAATTCGTGCACGACGACCTGGGCGGCGCATCCAATACCCTTCCCATCTCCGCCAACTACCGCAACCGTATGTGTCTCAGGTTTACCATTTGTAATCTCAGCATCCGCAGAATATGCGATTCCTTTTTCACCTGCTGACTTTCCAGCCACATCTAAAAATTCCCTATGCTCCTCGACAATTCTGAACACACATGTTGGAATTGAGAAATCAGCGACAAGGTCCCTGCATTCATCATTCTCCCCAGCCGCAAAATCAGTCAAATATATTAAGCCTTCTTTGTGCCAGCCCATAGTGTTTTCGTGAGCACCCTCTGCCTCGCTCCAAAGCGCATCCTTCGGTATGGAGCAGACATCGCCCTCCCGCCAGTAGTAGAACCAGTTGGAGCAGCCTGGACATGTCGCGCAGTCCGGATGGTTCTTTGCGAACTTCGGAAAGAACACCTCGTAGTCCCTTTCGGCGAACTTCTCGCCGCGATAGGATATTGCCGCCTTCTTTTTGCCGAAATCGGAATTGTGCTCTGGCAGTCCGGTGAACGTCACTTTCGCCACCAGGCTGTCGCCATCTACAGCCGGAACCCCGCCTGGATTCCCCTCGCCCCACGCCATCTTGGAGTCTCCTATGGCGCCAACTGTAAACGCGCATT
>SUWC01000137.1 GCA_015061665.1 Lentisphaerota bacterium | reverse complement strand
GGTTATGTTTGTCGGGATGGAATTCGTCGTCCATCCGTTGCCACCGAAAGACGCGCCAGAGAGAATGTTCGTAACGGTATCGGCGTTAAGACGCGAGAGGTCGTATCGGTATGTGAACTGGCCGTTTGTCTTGAACTCGACCTGGAACGATAGCGGCTTGTCCGTGTCCCGGTCAAGGAGCGCGTTCTGCCATGTAATGACGAGCGAGTTCTCCGGCGTTATCGCGTACCACACTTGGCTCGGCCTCGCGGATTCGGAGAGCCAGTTCCAATTCGCCTGCGGTACGACGCCGAGCGAGGCCATGAACGGAGCGAACCAGTAGTTGGCGGCGATTGAGTCGTCCGCCTCGCGAATAAATGGCTCGATCTTGCCGAAGGCGTAGACGCGCAGCCGCTCGACATCGTTGGTGGCGACCTTAAACGCCCAGTTCGTGAGGGCAACGTAAATCCAGTCAGTCGCCGCGCCGAACGCCCGCCAGTCCGATACGATTGTCGCGTTGGCAATAGGCGAGAAGTCAAGCTGCTCGTTCGTGCCGACGCGCGTCTGCACAAACCCGCGCTCGAAGTCTTCAGCGGTGATCGTGCGGAGCGTATTCGTCGAGGTGATTGGATTGAGTCCAGAGAGGTTGAGCGTCGCTCCGCCGTTCAGCGGCTGGACAGGCTGAAGCCCGGCGTGCTGTTCGACGAGTCCCGCCTGCTGCTGCAACGCACCTCCGGGAAGCGACATTTGCAACGAGCCACCGGGCGGACAGACCATCTGCGGCACATTGTTAGTGCCGCCGTCGAAGCCACCGCCTCCACCGTTGCCGTCGCCATCGCCTGGCTTGACGCTGGCGAATATCCACATGGCGATAAAAAACGTGCCGAAGATGATGCGACCGGCCTTCGTCTGTTTCTTGAAGAACATTGCAAAGTCGCGCAGCGGATGGACGTTCTTCTCGCGGCATACGAGAACCAGCCACGCGCAGAACGACAACCACGCGAAAAACAGCAAAGTTCCTGTCCATATCTTAGTCAGCATGGGGTCACCTCAATCTCAATGAAAATCCGTAATGACCCGACTTATACTCAAGCCAGTCAGACGGCGGCTCCGTGCCGCGACGGGTCGCCCGCATCAGGTTCCATTCCCGCCGCCATAGCCACGCAGGAGGCGCCCCAGACACAAGCTCGCCGAACGCGGAGGCGTTTGTGCCCGTGACATTTACACGTTTCACCTGCTGCAGGGCGTACCTTATGTCCAGATGCATTTCCACAGACAGATTCTGAGCCCCTGATGCAGGTTCCGAAACGAACCGCTCCCATGTCAAGGCGTTCTCTATGAAATACCGCCCCGAACGCCAGCCGAAACGAGTCTCCACCTCCTCCGCATCAAGAACGCCGTTCGTGTTCACATCGGTTCCGAACGCCAGTTCAAGGTTATTCGTCGGAGTCCCGCTAAAGTGAAACTCCAAGTCCGAGTAGCTGATTTGGGCTTTGTTTATCGCTACATTGGTGGAAACCTCCGTATCCGCATAGGGCGACACAGGCATCGTCGGCACAGCGACCGTCCTGGCCGACGCCAGCATCCCTGCCGCTGCGACGAGGATTGTCAACAAGTTTCTCATACTTCTCCTATGTCGTAGTATCATCAGAAGCACCTGTTTGCTATGTCCGTGGCCGTGTTCTGTGCGCCACGGCGGTCGGACGGGGTTTTCGAGATCGGGATGCGGACGTTGGCGTAGTCGAGCTTCCAATGCTTGTTGCCCGAGACGCACTTGAAGCCGATCTTCTCCAGCGCGGCGATTGTGCGGGCGTCGACGAACGAGCCGGTGTCCTTGATTATCTGCTTCAGCTCCCTGCGGCGGCGTTCAAGTTCGGCACCCGGCTTGTTCGCCGAAAGCACATCTTCCAGCACTGCCGCCCGCCGCTCCCGCTCTGAACTCTGCGCCGCCTCCAGTCCCTCGGACAGCACGGCAAGTATGTGTTCCCGCACCTCGCCGGGAAACACCTCCACCGTCGCCGGCGGCTTCAACAGCCCCACGATTCGAGCCTCTTGTGCCGGCGCAGGCGCGGCAGACTGTGCTTGCGGCGCAGTGAGGGCGTCCTCCAGCTCGTTCTTAAGCCGCAAAACCTCGCCGCGCAGCCGGTCGCGCTCGATCTCCGCAGAAGCTCGCGCCTGCCGTTCTGCGGCCAACTGCTGCTCAAGATCGGCCGATTTGCGCTCCGCCTCCGCCTTTGCCGCGCCCAAAGCCGCAGATTCGGCGCGCAGAGCCGCCACGTTCGCTTCGAGCGACTGGATGCGCCCATTGTCCACCCCGTCCCTGGGAGCCCCAGAAACGCCCGCTGCCCCCGCTCTCGCCGTTCCCTGCTCCCCGTTCCCCGTTCCCCCAATACCGAAATAGGCAAGTGCATCATCGCCCGCCACCTTCTTTGGCGGGGGCGGCTTGACTTCCACAACGGGGTCGCTCTTCCTGAACATCCCCTTGGACAGCTGCGAGAAATCTGTGTATGTCTTACCCATTGCTTTTATCTGTCGAGGCTGGGACATTTCCCTCCCGTGAAATGCGTAAAGCCACATCGAGCGCACTTCGAGGTAGCACCAAATCCGAACTTTGGAGCTTTGCAGTATGGGCATCCAAGAGCGCGAATATCATAATACGTCCCACAGATATTGCATTGCCTCTTAGTGTTCAGTTTCTTGACCGTTGAATTCCCACCAGCATTTTGAGGATCATTCTGCTGTCCGCTTTTCTCCAAACCACCAGATGGAGCAACACTTGAGTTCTCGGATATTGGCATAATTGGAGAAGCGTTATTCAACGTTGCCATTGTAGCCGCCGCATGCATGGCGCTTTCTGATACGCGTAGCATTGAGTCCGCGTATTTTTCATGTGCAGCAAGGCTTTCCTTAAGAACTTTATCATCTACGATTGGTTCCTTGAACACAACTCCTCCCGGAGGAGGTGTTGCGTCACCCAATCTCGACAACAGTAGCGGTGACGTTGCAGAATTCTGCCGAACGCTTGAAATATAAAAAAGGTCGTAAGTCTGAAGCAACCATCCGTCGGCATCGTACTTGGCAACATGAGAGTTGATTTTCCCCGGAAAATGTTTTGCAAATTCAATTTCAATATCTTGAATTTGCGCTAGGCGCAACTCCATAAGCATCCCTTCGTGCCATATCACTCGAAAAGGAGGTAGTCTCTGAAAAACACCATTCTTGTATACTTGAAGTGAAAGCAACCCATTTGCATAACTCCATAAACCCTGCGACATTGTCTGTGTCGCCGCATAGCCTTCATGGAGGCGACAGTATTTTCCATCAGCAAAGAACTGGTATGTATCTGTCTGTATCTTTCGATCTAGCCAATCAGGAGAATTCAGCAATTGCGCCAACACTATCTGCGACCCTCGCCATTCACCGATTATCGTGTCCTCACTGGCCGAGACAGACACTACTTGCGGCAAAGACTCTCGTTCTCGCTTCAATGATGAAGCCAACTGTTCAGGCGTCATCACAGGGGTTGTCGAACAACCACAAACTACCGCACATACAATAAACATAGGGACCGTTCGGAACATAGCAACTCCTTTCCACATGGCACCTCGCCTACGCCGCCAGCTCCTGAACGCGCTTTGAGGCATCTACCTTGAGACGCAGCTGGACGTGGTACGGTGCGCGGGTGTTGGGTATCTTTACCTCGTCCCGGATGACCTCGGCCTCGGTTCCGAACTCCGCCTTGGCGAACGCCTGTGCGCGCTCCAACGCCGCATCCTCGTCGGACGAGCGGAGCGGCACTTCGCCAAACTTCTCGATGAAGAGCGTCGTGCTTTCCGGCGGCATCATCGCCACCGACACCACCCAGCCGTCCTTCTCGCAGGCGGCTTCCATCCGCTTCTCGATCTCGCGCTCAATCCGCGCCATCTGGTCTAGGTTATCAAACATTGATATTTCCTTTCACACTTTGAAAATCAGTTGTCACTAATCTGCCGAGTGTTCTCCAACTTATCCAAATTTCAAGGTTCATGTTCGCGCAAACAACTTATTCAGTTGCCCTTTGACATCGAGACCGCCTTCAGCCTTGAACACGGTTGCATAGAGGCACTTGCCGCTGGACTTCGCCGCCCAGAGGCGACCGATGGCGTCCTTCTCCAGCGTGTCCTTCGCGTTCCGCAGATGCTCGCCCTTGTACTCGACGGCGAACAGCCGCCCGTCGGTCAGTTCGCCGACGAAATCGGGGTAGAAGCTGTCATGCGAGAGCGGCAGGGAGAACGACCGGTGGTGCTTTGCAAGGTTGCGGAGCCAGAACCGGACTGCCGGATGCGCGTCAATCTGGACCGCGCAGTCGAACTCCTCGCCCTCGCCGTCCTTCTTCTCGCCGTCGAACGCCGGTACGCAGTTTGGTCCGAGATAGTGCTTGGCGAATCTCGTTCCTCCGCGATAGACCTTCATCAGCGGCGCGTCGGCGTACATAGCCTCGTCGAACACAAAGCCCCCGTCGAGGTCGAGCTGCAGCGAATACGTTTCCTGCCCGAAAGCGAACACCTCCTGGTACGCCTTTTCGCGTATGCGATCCGCCGCTTCGGAAAGAAGTCGCTCTAGCCGTGCCTTAAGCTTGTAACGATAGCAGTAGAGCTGGACGGGCTTTATGTCCTTGACTACGACAAGGTCGTTGACGATGCCTGTTATCCACCCAAACTTCGCCCTCGGCGATATGCCGTGATAGACCACAAGTGCGTTCAGCTCGTTCACCACGTCCCCGGCCGAGTAGTCCGTCTTGAGGTCTCGCAAGAATCCCTCCATCTCCGTCTGCACAAACTGCTGCTTGATCTTGTTGCCGTCCAACATCAACTCGAACGAGTCTCCGCCCTCTGAAAGCGCAACCGCTCCGTCCGGCAGCTTCGGCGGCAGCTCCGTCTCCACGCCAAGCCCGACAAGCTCCGTGACGTCCGCCGCGTTGAGGCACAGCTCCCCCTGTACTTCCGCACATAAGCGCGGGAACACCATCCTGTGGCTCTTCGCCGGAATCTCCACAGCCGCCTCGCGCCGCTTCCGTTCCACCTTGCGGATGAACTTCGCCGCCTCCGTCAAGTACCCCCTGCTTTCGAGGGCGGACACGACACGCTTCATGGCATCGTCGGAAATCTCCGCCGTCACCTCGATGGTGCCAGATCCGTCCGCGTTCGCCGCAACCTTCACCTCGTCTGGCAGCTCGGACGCCACGGCCTCGTATGTCTCGCTGTCGAGG
>SUWC01000136.1 GCA_015061665.1 Lentisphaerota bacterium | reverse complement strand
GCCCCTCGAACACGTCGAGGTTCACCTTGTATTCGTCCGCGAATAGCTGCTGCTGCGCCATAGAAGGTAATTATACCAAAATTGCGGCGAATGCGTCAGAGGGTCATTGCCAAAAACAGGCGTGGAGTCAAGCCGCGCCGCGTTACTTGGCGGGGGTGTTGTTGCGGGCGACGGTTGACTTGAACGCTGCCGTTTCGAGGTCGACATCGTTGTTCAAGGTTCTTTGTCTTCGTTTTCCTTTTGGCTCAGGTTACAATGTGGTCTGCCCCCGCAGCATTCGACCGCATCACATCAACCGTATCACAAGGGTCTGTCCCTCACGAACTCAATAAAATCAAGCATCTGACTCATTTCAGGGGGCAAAAAGTGGGGATATTCCAGAAGCTTTTCATGGCATTTTGCATCATGTTCCCCTGTTGACGATGCGAAAGACGGCGAAAAGGGGCAGTCCCCATCTGCCCCTTTTCCTTGCTGTTGGTTTTGGTTTGTCTTTCGACGGGATTTACAGGATTATTCGCCGAAGTCGACGCGGAAGAACTGGCTGTCCTTGCCGCTGGGCGCGGGCACCTCGACAACGGTCTTTACGGCACTCTTCGTTTCCTTCACGGTCGCGCCCGCCACCGGAATCGTTGCGTTCTTCAGCTCCTCAAGCGTATCGGCAGAATAAACCTTGATCTGGCTGTCCGTCACATCCGTGCCGCGCGATTCGTTCGACATTTCGGCAAAAGCGGTGATCTTCCACGTGTCCCCCTCGCCTTTCTCGAACTTCGTCGTGACCGATTCACCATCGTCCGCAAACTCCGGCGCATCGACTGCCGCGCCGCCGCCCGCGCCAGCGACCGCAACGCCGTTTATCGTCACGTGCGCCCCGCCAGGAATCGTCACCTCGTGCGTGGCCTCGCCAACGATCTCATCGCCATCCGCCGCCGTCCAGTCGCTCTCGACAAGCGAAAGGTCGGCAATCTTCTTGAACGTCGCCGTATAGGTCGTGTTGCTCACCGCCGCCTCAAGTTCCGGCGTCCATCCCGTGAACACCCAGCGGTACGGTGTCGCCGCCGACTTCAACGGCTCGGCGTGAACTGGCACATAACTGTTAATGACCTCTGTCGTGTCGATTTGCGAACCGTCGTCATTGAGCCAAGTAATCGTCTCTTTGCTCCCCAACGTCTTTAGCGCCGGGTGCCCCAGTTCCGCGCTTTGCACCCAAACCTCCTCTTCACGCCCTGCTTGCAAGGCCGTCGCGATTGAGCCATCGGCAAGTTGCTCTTCGGAAACTTGCGTTGCGTACGCAATTGGCACCAAGCAGTGCTTAAAATAGCAATTATTGTGTGTCCCGGCATGGGTGGAATTGCCGCCGATATTGACCGTCCCAACCGACAAACAGTTGTTGACCTCGGCATTGCCATTATAGCCATTCCCAAGAAAACATCCAGTATAACTTGTTCCGCACGTAAGCGAGCCGGTAAAGAGGCAATCGACAATAGTGAGAGATTGATTGCCGGAAATACCTCCGACAATGCTCCCTGTATGGCCCCATCCTCCGAAAGAATTGGCAATCTCTGCCGACATCCAGACATTTGAAACAACGCTCGCTCCACCTGCCCATCCGACAACGCCTAAATAGGCGAATTTAGACTGAATAGTGCCTGCGACATGCAGGTTCTTGATAGTCGCATTCTCGATTTTATCAAACGGGGCTACCATTTGGCCGTCACTGCCTACATAGTTCACCGTCAATGTATGTCCTTGTCCATCGAAAATTCCCTTGAAATAAACGATTCCGCTTTCGTATATCGATCCAATATGCGTTTGATCGTCGCCAAGGTTAATATCAGCCGTCATTCGACCATTTACGGTAGGGTCTGTGGTTACCAACTCCGCAAAGTCATCCCAAGCCCACGAGGAGTCAAGCAAATAGTATCCATCTTCGTCTTGTTGGCGTTCGCGGTATGTTGCGGTGTAGGTCGCGTCGCAAGTCGCGGGAACGACGCCTTCCGCCCAGCCGCTGAAGTAATAATAGGCCGACGTGGTGGTCGGTTTCTCTGGTATCGCGTGCGTGGGCACCGCACCAACAGCAACATTCGTCGTATCGATGAGCGAACCGTCTTCGTCACGCCATGTAATGGTGTAATGCTCCCAATCCGTCGTGTCGTCCACGATGCCGTCGTAAACCTTCACATCCGCCCAGTACATGAGCGAGTCGTCGCTATCGTTGTCGCCGGAGAGAAGAATAAATCCGCCCGCATTGACGCAGTCGGCACGACTGCCGGCCAGGGTATAGGATTTGGAGAAAATCTGCTTGCCGTTCAAAAGGACCCGTGTATTGTCGCTATCAAAGAGGAAAAGCAACGTTTCCCATTGCCCCGCAGTAAAGCCTCCAGACCCGCTTGCGCTACTTCCGCTCTGTTTCAGCATGATTGCCGGTGATTCAGAATTTGTAAGATACACCATCGTATCATCAGCGTTTGCGGCTGGCATGGTAAAAATCGAATACCACGGCCCGAGCGACGGGAACTTTACCTTCATTGAGATCGACCACGGCTTGCCGGATTCGCTCGAAAGCGCGGCAGGTATTGGCAAGGCGATATGCGTCCCCAAGGGTATCGCAACTGCTCTATCGCCCTCGTGCAGCCCCGCAAGAATCGCCGCGTCCGTAACAGGGGCAACCGCGCCAAGTCCCTCGACGACATTCGCCTTTGTCGTGCGGACAATTCCGTCCTCGCCGACCGTGGCCTTCAAGACGTTAGTTCCACCGTTGCCATAATCATCGAACGAGAGATGGGCAAGAAGATCGCCCGTCGCCGCCCGCGCGCCGAGGCAGAGCAGAGTTGCCGCAGTTGCGGCGAGCATGAGTTTTGTCATCGGTGTTTTCATTGGTTGTTTCTCCTGCTAGATTGACAGTGATTCAAGTGAACAAAAGTGATGAATGTGACGCAAACGCACCCGCGACGCGACCTTGCAGATCGTGCCGAACGAGTGCTGGTAATGTGTTTTGGAAGATACTTTCTAGGCGGCTCCAGGGCGCGCCTGGAATGGTCTGGAATCGACGCTAGGCAATTAGGCTGCCCCCCCCCCCCATCAATTCAAAGCGGATTGCCCCGCGCGCATTTACGCGCGTCATATCCTTGCAATTCTGGCGGGAGAGTAACGTCATAAAGAGGAATCAGTGTAAGCCTTTCGACTCTTGGAGGTGGTGATATATCCAGTTTGGATCGCGGCGGTTGTCCAGTACGCCATAGACGCGCGCTTCTCCGTCCTCGATGTCATAATAGATGGAATAAGGAAATCTGCGGGAGAGTGCGCGATGGAATCCGAAACGCTTGTTGTGAATACCCGCATATAGAGCAAGCGATTCGATCTCTCCGTAGAGTGTGTCGCTAAAATAATCGCCCACGCCAGGCTCTTGATTTTCATAAAACCAATAACCGCCGCGAATATCGTTGTGGGCGGAATCAAGAATCCTAACGAGCATGAACTTCCTCGTACAGGCGACGTTTCGACTCGGCGACAGACATAAAGCCTTCTTCGCCAGCCGCAACGCGGCGGCGGCGCTCAGCCAAGACATCGCCGTGCCAAGCCGGGGGTTCGGGCTCTGCCGCAGCGGTCATTGCCGCCCACAGGTATTCCATCGTCTTGATTCGCTCGTCAGGCGACATCCTGTCTATCGCTTCCATTACTGCTGGCATGGTTTTGTTCCTTTCACTGGCGACGGCGCATATTATATCATTTTTGGCCGCTTAGAATGAGAGCTTTCATGGGCGAGTTGTCGAAGCGCTTGTAGTGGTGGGCGTAGCCATCGCGCACCATCTGCAGGTTGATGTCTTTTCCGCCGACGAAGACCGTGCCGAGGACGCGTCCGTACTTGTCCTTGGACTTCCACGTTACAGTGACGTCTTTGCTGAAGACGTAGTTCGAGAGCTGCTGTTTAGACTTCTGCCCGAAGGCCTGCGACTTCTCGGGCGCGTCGATAGCGTTGCGGCGGATTTTGTATTGGGTGTTCCCGTCGCCGATGATTGTGATCGTGTCGCCGTCGGCGACGGAGATGACGCGCCCTGAAACGGAGTTAGTGTTTGCGACTGTATTGATTCTGACACCCACCGTCGCCGCAGACAGGCACATGCAACAAGTGACAATGCTTGATGCAAAAAGACTAATCGCCATTCTTTTCATGCGCCCGCACCTCTTTGTTATGTCTTCCTCAGGATTTACACCCTTCCAGAAATCGGAGAAAGCGGGAAAACAAAACACCTCCTCCGATGCATCGGGTAAGGTGCCTCGGACGGACCTTGAAAGATACATCGAAGGAGGCGAAACTGCACGGACGGCAGTGTCCTCTTCATGCGTCTTTCAGGTTTAAGTTTCCGAGGCTTTTACCCGACGCGTCCCATGTCCGCAGGGAGGGCGGCGCGCTCGGTGATCGCGCCCTACCGGTTCCCTGCGCGGGAAATCTGTTTGCTGCCGAGGAGATTCGCCCCCGACAACGCCAATATTATAGCAAATAATCAGCCCTGCGGATGGAGAATCACAGCGGATTTGCGACTTCGTGAGATTATGGTGCGGACGAAATCGCGACGGATGTGCCGCGCAGGAGCGGAGGGGGTGTTTCGGCGCAATGCGATCAGCAGAGAAAGTCCTGTGCATCAGCGACAAGTCGGGGGCTTGGAGCCGACTGTCGCACGAGAGCACGTTTGCGGGCCCGACGTGATTTCGACCGCCACGGTAAATGGCGCGCGTGAAGGCGCGCGCGTCGAAATCATGTCGGTGGGGTGCCCGCAAACTGCGGGTCGGGCGAGCAGGTCGGGCCAAGTCCCCGACTACCTAAGCCGAAACTCGCCCCTCCGCGTACGCGCCACCGCTATACATCTGACGGTGCGACACATATGCCGCGGGGAAGCGGGCGCCTCGGAGATGCGCCCCTACCAAGGCGGTGCGACACATATGCCGTGGGGAAGCGGGCGCCTCGGAGAGGCGCCCCTACCAAGATGGCGCATATCCCCCTGCCGAAGGCAGCCCGAAGGGGCGGCTACGCGGGGTGCGGATTTGCCGCGCACTACAAACCTACAGCTGCGCGGACCTTGTCCATCTGGACAGCCGCCGCCGCGCGCGCCTTCTTCGCGCCTTCGCGCAAGATGTCCTCGAGCGCATCGGAATCCTTCTCAAGCTCGTCACGCCTTGCCTTGAACGGATCGAACATCCGGTGGTACGCCGCAAGAAGCGCCTTCTTGGCGTGGCCATAGCCGTAGTTGCCCGCGCGGAAACTCGCCGCCATCTCGG
>SUWC01000023.1 GCA_015061665.1 Lentisphaerota bacterium | reverse complement strand
TCCAGCGTCCGCGCACGCACTGCGGCATCTTCGTAAGCCCATGCGCGCGCATCCGCGCGGAGCGGACTCTCCGTGCCGCAGTATTTCGCGTATATCCGCCACCTGACGAGAACATAGAAGGCCGGAACCCAGGTGTCGTAGCGGCCCGTCTCAAGCGCCGCGTCCATCAGACGCGCCAGCCGATCCCTTCCGTCAGGCATAAGCGCGAGGCAGTGTGAATAGTTCATCCAGGCAGAGAAGTCGTCGAAACAGAAACCCTGGCAGGTCTCGAACCAGCGGCGGCATTCAGAAATATCGTCATGCGACACGCAGATCATCCGCATGGCGGCCGCATACCGCCGCGGCTTCATCGCATAGGCCTCGTAGAAGTTCCGCCGCGCAAGAGAGCATTTCTCCTCGTGCGCCGCCAGAGCCTCGGCCGGCGCGTTCCGTCCGCGTCCGGCAAGAGCGCGGGAACCCTCCGCCGCAAGGGTAGCGCCGCGGACCATGCGCATGATCCATACGTCCGCATCGCGCTGGAAATCCGTGTCGCCCGCCCCGACTCGCCGTCCGTCAAGCCTCCCGAACGGCATCTCGTCCTCGATGATTTCGTACGCCCATTCGGGATTGACCACCTCGTAGCGCTTCTCGGGATGTATCTGGCGCCTCGTTGCGTCGGCTATGAAACGCCTGGCCAGCAGCAGGAGCCGGTCGACGTCATCCGGGAACTCGGCGTAGTGCGACGCCTGCGCACGCCGCTCGCGGTAAATCTCGCCGGCGACGACAAACGCCTGCGCCGGGCTGAGCCCCGTCGTTCCTTCCGCCGCAGCTTCCGCGGCGACAAGTGACTCCATCCTCTCCAGAAGCCCGTCCCGCCAACGCTTCCTGTAACATAGATAGGAGGCGCGGCGTTCCACGGAAAGCCCCAGCACAAACGCAAGGTCTTCATCTGCCTTCCCCAGTCCGTCGAGCAGCGTCGCGTCCAGTCGTCCGAACCTGCCGGCGCGCCAGTCGCTCCAGTTCGGGGAGTCGGGACGCAGCGTGCAGCCGACGGACGAGTCATTTCGCGGCAGAGCAAAATACGCGGCGGCCGCAAGCGCTGCGGCGGAAACGGCGGCGCAAGCCGTCGCAAGCCCTGCACGGCGGCGGCGGGATGCGCCGCGCAGAAGCCTTGCCCAGGCCGTGAGCCCTCCATTGGGCATGCGCGACTTCGGATCGGCGGAGCAGAGCCCCGCAACGACTTCGCGCCACGGCATGTCGAACTCGCGAAGAAGCGCAAGGCACTTCTCGCGCACCGCATCGTCGAACCAGAAGCCGGTCAGCAGCCTGAACATCATGACGCCGAGCGACCATGCGTCCGATTCGGGCCCCGGCTCCGCGCCGGTGTCCGCCAGCAGTTCTGGCGCGATGTAGCGCGGCGTCCCGCCAAGGACAACGCCGCGGTCCGCAGTCTTCCCGCCGGCCGGACTCACCTTGCCGTGCAGGTCTTCGCCGAAAATGCGTGATATGCCGAAATCGGATATGACGACGTGTCCGTCAGGACCGACAAGCATGTTCTCGAGCTTCAGGTCGCAGTGGACCAGCCCGCGCGAATGTATGTAGTCCAGCCCTTCGCAGATGTCGGCGAACACGTCCGCAGCGCGCTCCTCGTCCAGTCCGGACCTGCGCTCGTCCTCAAGCGTCCGAGGCGTTCCGTCCGGCGAAAGCACCAGGTCCATGGCGAAATACGGACGACCCGTCTTGCCGTCCACCACCAGGTCGTGGACCCGCACGACCCTGTCGTGCGCGAGATTCGCGAGAACGCGTCCCTCCGCCACAAAGCCGGAAGCGAGCTCCTCCGCGTGCCGCGAGCTGGACGAGAACACCTTGAGCGCCCGACGCACTCCGAGCGCAATGTGCTCCGCTTCATAGACGCGCCCCATCCCGCCGCTTCCGAGGCTGCGGATGATGCGATAACCGCCGAGAACCGTTCCTTCTTCAAGAATCTCTTCCATTGTCAGTCTCCATAAATCGCCTCCGCCGAGGCAATTCTCCTGGAAATGCGCGACTTCGCCAGAATCACGTAGTTTTTCCGGACGCCGAGAGCCGCGGCCACCTCGCCGGCTGGACGTCCCTCGACCACATGCATCCTGTACGCCCGGCGCATCAGGTCCGGCATGGCGGTCTGAGAAAGGACATGCTCGATAGCAGCGAACCTGCGCGCAGCGCGCCATTCCGCGTCGATGAAATCCGCAGCAGTGACATTTGTCACGGCGTGTGCAGCGCTATCCAGACCGCCGCCTCCGCAAATGCGCGCGCTTTCATGCCTGCGCCAGTCTATGAACTCGTTCCTTATGAGTGTCATGAGATAGGACCGAAACTTTACATCTGGACGTCTGACATAGCGTCCGCCACGAAGAACGGCGACTAGTTTAACAAGCACCTTCTGGACAATGTCATCCGACTGCGATCTGTCACAGAAAAGCTCGGCATATTTCAGCATGACAGGCTGATACAGTTCAAAGAACTGCATCCAGGCCATCTCGCTTTCACGCGACAAATCACAAGACATGCGCTCAAGGAGCGTATGCCTCGTACTGACAAACGATATTTTCCCCACTGGCATGACTGATTCCTGCCTAATTCTACCATTTATGTCGGAGAAACGTCAATAAAGCGACGTATTGGAGGTTCCCCAATTTTACTTTGGGCTGCCGAACCTTTGCGACCCCCTGCGCGGTTTTGGAAAAACTCCGACGGTTGATGTTCTCGCGCAGACGCTTGCGCGCCCTGCGGGTTCGGCTACGCCGAATCTTTCCTCCGCTGCGCTGCGGTGCGTGGTCCTCCCCGGTCCATAACCGGCTTCTCGCCACGGAGTCCAGCCTTTGCGGTCAAGCAGGAATAATGACGTGGATCAGTCGAAAGAACGGCTAAACTAGCAGGGGGTCCGTCGCTCCGCGACGGACCTAGAAAGGTCGTGTCACAGTCGACTTCCAAGTCACTCCTATTCGCCTTCCCTCGCGCACTCCCGATTTATCTGATTCTGCGCGAGCGCTGCGAATGTCCGTCGCGGAGCGACGGACCCCCTTGATAGCAACAGCTCAGTCGCTCTCAGGGGGTTGCGTCGCTCGGGCTCTTGCGACTTTGCTTCGCAAAGCTCCTCGCTTCGCTCGTCGGCCAACCTGACGCCTTCGGCGCAGGCGAATCTCGCGACGGAACATGGGATGGTAGGAGAGTTGTTTACGAAGAGCCAAAATTCGTGTATATTCGTGTCGGGCGTAGCCCGGTTCGTGTCGCGGGGCTTGCCGAAAACCGAAGGTTGGAATGGCGCGCGTCAGCGCCAGAGAACAGATATTGCCCACAATTTGGCATGTGACTACGCAGCACAGGTATACCCTTTGTTTACTGGGGTGTGGCCGTTTTCATGCCAGAAAAAGTGGGGAACCTCCAACTACCAGAGGCCGAGGCGGAGGTAGGGGATTATCTGCTTCTCAAGGGTCGTGTCGAGGTCGAACAGCGCGACTCCGGCAAGTCCATGCCGGCGCGCTATGTTAATCTGGTCGATGACCTGCTTTGCGTCAAGGCGCGACTCGTTGGCCGTAACGCCGATGCCGGCGATCGTGCGGCGCGCATGCGCCTTTATCGCGGAATGCTGCGTCAGGAACTCCTCAAAACGCGCGTTGCTCTCGGTGTAGTCCATCGGGACGACGTAGTCCACCGTGCCGGACCGTATCCAGCTGTCCCAGTCCTGTCCCACGGACTCGATGCATATCGGATAGCGCCCGAGAACCGCCGTCGTGAACCACGCCGGACGCCGCACGTGCCGCCTCGCGTCCGCGACAAAACGCGATATGACATCCGCCGCGTTCTTCGGACGCTTGCTGCGCTCGTACCAGCGGACGAAGTCGAGATGCACGCCGCCCACGCGGTACTTCGCCTGTATTTCGTCGACCGCCCTGAGAAGGTAGTCGCGCACCGCCGGGTTCGACGGATCAAGGTA
Organism: Lentisphaerota bacterium; assembly: GCA_015061665.1. Classification (GTDB taxonomy): domain Bacteria; phylum Verrucomicrobiota; class Kiritimatiellia; order RFP12; family UBA1067; genus UBA1067. Next base: position 35,809 of record SUWC01000023.1, on the reverse strand, counting down.
CTCCGTGAGCCTGCCGTCGACCGACTTCAGCCGCCATCCGCGCCGCGCGAACTCCTCCAGCCTCGCAGGCGTCGCGCGCGTCGCCGTGAAGCAGAGGACCCAGGCGTGGACGCGTATGCCCGTCCCCTTGGCGGCGTCAAGGCAGGCCCTGAGCTGGTCGCCTTCCAGTTCATACGTCTTCGAGCGCGGGAGGACGTCGGACGGATAGTGCGCAAACCCCGCTCCGGCGACGTTGACGAAGAGGTCCGTTATCTTGGCAGCCTTGAGGAACCTGATCGTCCTGGGCCAGTCGCCAGGATAGAGCCCGCACCCCGAATGGTCCCAGACCGCCCTTATCTCGCCCTTCTGCGGCTTCTGCGCCTTTGCGTACGCGACGAGCGAACGCCGGCGCGCAAGCTCCTTGGCCCTGAAGCTCTCGTAGCTCCAAGCACCCGGCACGCAGCGCCCGACAATCGCGGCGAGAAGCTGCCCCTTCAGCGCCTCGTCTCCGTCCGCGAGAAGGACGTGCGTCATCCAGTAGCCCGCGTCGGACGCAATCCACGCCGCGTCGCCCGTGGAGCGTCCGCTGCGGTCGGACCACGTTGCCATCACCCGCGAATTGGATCCGGGCGCGGGAATAGACCTCTGGAGGACGGTTGAGGTCTGGAGTATGGAAGATGGCGTTCCCATCGGCCCTACCCCTGGGACGAATTCCATCCGGCTCCACTGCCCTGGATACTGCGCCGTCGCGTAGGCGACGACCTTTACGCCCATCAGCCTCGCAAGCGCAGGCGAAGCCGAGTAGAAAACGACAAGCTTTCCGCCCCTTGCGCGGAATGCGGAAAGCTCGCGCATCTCCTTCGCGGTCGGCTCGTTGAAGCCGACGAGGAAAGCGAGCTTCGCGCCGGAAAGAGTCCGCCCGAGATTGGACGCATCCGATACGGGCGCGTCCACCGAATGCCCCCTCAGCCAGCGCGAGACGTGGTTGGCAAGCGACGTGTAGTAGCCCGCCTCGTGCGCAACGACTGCGACATCGGAGGCGTCCGCGCAGAACGCGAAGAATGCAAGCGCGAACGCAGCAAGGAGGTGTCGCAGGCGGGGCATCGCTATTTCCCGCTGCCAGAGATTGACTTGGCGCCGCTGCGGACGGCATAGCACACGAGGATGGCGGCCAGCAGCAGCAGGAAGCCGCTTGCGGCCATGCGGACGAAGTCGATCTTGTCACCGCTGACGCTCTGCATGAATATCGCGCCAAGCGCCCACGAGGAGACCGAGAACATAAGCGCCGTCGGAATGGCAGTGAACCAGCAAGGCTTGTTGTTGCGGACAAACCACAGCGTCGCCGAAAGGAGCGTCAGCGCGGCAAGGAGCTGGTTCGCGCTTGCGAAGATCGTCCAAAGCTGTGCGGACGCCTCCTTGTTTATGAGCAGCCCTGCCGCAAGCAGGCAGACGAGGAGCGTGCCAAGGTACATGTTCGACGCGACCTTGCCGACAGGTCCATCTTTCTTCGCAACGCCTCCGACAAGCTCTTGCCAGCTGAAGCGAGCAAGACGAGTTCCGGCGTCAACCGTCGTCATCAGGAACGCGGAGACGGAGAGCAGAATGAAGCTCTTCGCAAGCTTGGCGCCGATCTCAACTGGAATGCCGACCGCAGAGAACGCCTTGATGCAGAACCCGGCGAGCGTCGAGGCGAAGAGCGGCACAGGCTGCGCATGGAGTCCGTCTGGCATCAGGTCCTTGAAGTACGCCGCGCTGTCGCCGTACGTCCCCGCCACGCCGATGAGCGCGATTATCGCGAGGACGCCTTCAAGCAGCATCCCGCCGTATGCGATGGGACGCGTCGACTTCTCGTTTCCAAGCTGCTTGGCCGTTGTTCCGGACGCGACGAGCGCATGGAAGCCCGAGCAGGCGCCGCACGCGACGGTGACGAAGAGGAACGGGAACAGCATGTCTGTCGCGCCCGTCGGCTTAAGGACCGAAAAGCCCGCGAAAGCGGGAAGCTGCATCACCGGATGCGCGACGATAACGCCAAGGAAGCCGAGCGCCATCATCGCATAGAGGAGGTACGAATTGAGGTAGTCGCGCGGCTGGAGAAGTATCCATACGGGACACGTCGACGCAAAGAAGCAGTAGACAAGCAAAACCGCCGTCCAGACGAGAGCCGTCGTCTCGGGGGTGAGCCCAAAGAGCTTCACGAGGTCGAGCGGATAGACGTTGCCGATCCACACAAACGCGAACATCAACGGCACAAACACGAGCGACGTCCAGAGAACGGACATCTTGAACTTGTTGACGCAAAGCCCGAACACTATCGCCTCGGCGATGAAGAGGAGCGACGCCGTCGCAATCGCGGGATCGGCGAGGAACGTTCCCGTTATCTGGCGCGTGAACTCCGCAACGACGAGAATGAGCGCAGACCAGGAGAAGAGAAGGAACAGCACCTTGCCGGGCCGGCCGAGGATCGTGCCGATCACAGATCCGATGGACTCTCCGTCATGGCGTATGGAGAGGAACAGCGAAATCATGTCGTGCGCCGCGCCGATGAAGACGCAGCCGAGGATAATCCAAAGCGCAACCGCGCCCCAACCGAACTCAGCGGCAAGGATCGGTCCGACAATAGGGCCGGCCCCCGCAATCGCCGCGAAATGGTGTCCGAACAAGACCGTCGGGTGTGCGGGTATGAAGTCTACGCCGTCCCTTCTCGCGTGCGCCGGGGTCTGCCTTGCCGGGTCAACCCCGAGAATGCGCTCGATCAGACGAGCGTAGAGAAAATAGCCGGCGAGAAACACGCCAACTGCAATCGATAGCAGGACTAGTCCGTTCATGTTCAATCCTCCGTTGAAATCAATTCCTTCTCGCCGAGCGCTCCACAAGGTCGGCTACGTCGTCCGCCGCGCGCGGCGTCGCGAAGGACTTCATCTTCGACGACATCTCCTGAAGCCTCGCAGGGTTCTTCATCTTTTCCATTATGTACCTCGCGAGCTGATGCGGGGCGAGGCGGTCCTGAATCCCCTCGTCCGCCGCGCCCTTCGCCGCAAATGCGTCCGCGTTGAAGTGCTGGTGGTTGCGCAGGGCTGTCGGAAGCGGGATCAGCAGCGCGGCCTTGCCGCAGGCGGCGAGCTCGAAGCACGTGGACGCTCCGGCGCGCGCGATGACAAGGTCCGCCGAGGCAAAGGCGTCAGCCATCTGGCGCTCGAAGGCGCGCACGCGCGCGCTGATGCCAAGCTTCGTGTACTCCGAAAGGATCGGTATCTCGTCCTTAGCACCCGTCTGGTGAATGACGTAAAGCCCGCGCCCGCCCGCCGAAGAAGGATCTTTCGCGACTTCGTTCTTCACTATTGCAAGCGCCTCGCTGACAAGGCAGTTGACCATGTGCGCGCCCTGGCTTCCGCCAGTTATGAACAGGACGAAATCATCCTTCGGGATGAAGTCGAAGCGCTTGCCGCTGACGATGTCCTCGCGAACGGGAAGCCCTGTCAGGACGGTTTTCGCACCCTTGAGCCTTCGCGCCGTCTCCTCGAAGCTGATCGCGATGACCTTGGCGTAGCGCGCAAGGAAGTCGACAGCCCTTCCCGGGATCGTGTTGGCCTCGTGAAGGACAACGGGAACGCCTTCGGCTCGCGCCGCCAGCACAGGGGGAAGCGACGAGTAGCTGCCCATCGCGAGCATGACGTCTGGACGGTTCTGCCTCAGCTCGGCGCGGCAACGGCGGATAGAGCGCCAGATGGCGAACAGGTTGCGCACCGAAAGCTGCCTTGCGCCTGTCGAGAAGCCCTTGCCGGACCACGCGGTCATCACGCTCGACTCGATGTCTCTCCCCGACTCCCATACGGTGACGTCGTGTCCGCGCGACCTCAGCTTCTCCGCGACGGCGAGCCCGGGGAATGCATGCCCCCCCGTTCCGCCGCACGCAACGACGACATTGAGTTTCCTATCTGTCTCCATCTTCTACCAATCCCTTTCGTTCGGCGGGAGCTTCGCCTTTCGCATGCGGGCCTTCTTCTCCGCCTCGTGCTCGTCGCTGCGCTCCTGCGCCTTCTTAAGCAAAGCCTCGACCTCGCGGTCCGTCTTGTCTTCGTCTTCCTTCCCCTCGGCGTCCTTCTCGTTCTCGTCTTCGCCCTCGTCTGGCTGCTGGTCCTGCTGGGACTCCTCCTGCCGCTGGTCGTCCGAGTTCTGGTTGTCGTCGTTCTGCTGGTTCTGCTTGTCCTGCTGCTGGTTCTGCTGCCCCTGCTGTCCTTGCTGACCCTGCTGGCCGGACGATCCGCCCTTCTCAGGCGGCATAAGCTCGATTATCTCGCGTATCAGCGTCATCGCGTTGTAGCGCTTCTCGCTCGTCGGATTCTCCGAACTGTCGAGCTGAAGCTTCTCGAGCTGTGTCGAGAGATCGGAAATCTTCGCCTGGGCCTCGGCGGTGAAGGGAGGCATGTTCGTGTCGGACTGCGCCTGCTGCTCGTAGGCCTTCGCCCACGCCGGGAACTTCGCCCTGAACGAGCGCGTGTAGTCGATTGCATCCTGCTGCCACTCGCGGTTGTTCACGGGCTCCGCCTTGATCCAGCAGTTCGACTGCGACACGAGGTCCTCGCGTATGGACTGCGGAGGCATCGCCACGAGCTTGAAGAAGCGGGTGAAGTCCTCCTCCCCGGCGGCGAGGTGCCCGTACGCATCGTCGGAAAGGTCCGACAGCGCCCGAGCCGCCTTCAGCGCGCGCTCGCGCGACTGCGACGTCTGCTCGACGATGGTGGCGGCCTGTTCCTCGTTCGTGACGGCGGAGGCGATTGCCTCCTTCACAGGGAGCCAGACGTCCGCAAGCCTCTCGGCGCGGGCCGAGAGCGAATCGCTCTTCGCCACGACGACGGAGGGAGAATTCGTCCTGTACGTCGACGCCTCGTCCATCAGCTGGCGCGACTCGTCGATTCCGCCCTTCAGCATCTGGGACGGGTCCTTGCCCTTGGCGGCCTCGAGGATTTCGTTGATCCTGCGCGTGCGCAGCAGCTCGGGGAGTCCGTCCGTCGCCCTGGTGAAGTTCCTGGCCGCGCGCTCGTCCTTCGGATTCGCCCTGAGCGCAATCTGCGCGGCCGCGGAGGCCTCGGAAAGGTCCTTCGCCGGGTCCTTCGCGTCGCCGGAGTGCGCGCGGTCGTAGTATATTGCGGCCACGACCTCGGCGGCGCGCGGCCCGTGCGTGCGCGAGAGCATGAGAGGACGCAGCTTCTCGAGCGCATTCGTCATGTTCCCGTCGCGGTAGAGCGAAACGCCTTCGTTCCACAGCTCGGAATCGGAAACCGCGCCGCTCCCTCCGTCCGCCCATGCGGACAGGACGGACGACGCTGCTAGAAGCAATGCGGCGAGTCTCGTTTTCATCAGAACTTGCGCTTTCTGTACAGGACGAAAAGAACTACGCCTATTACGCCGGCAATGCCGAGCGACAGGGCGAACAGCGCCCAGAAGACGCCTGGCGACGAGCTTTCCGCGCCGTTCGGGACGAGCGGCAGCTTGATGTTCATGCCGTAGGCGGACGTGATGAGCGTCGGCACCGCGAGGAAGATCGTGGCGACCGTAAGGTACTTCATCACGTTGTTGAGGTTGTTGTTGATCAGCGAGGCGAACGTATCCAGCGTTCCGTTCAGGATGTTCGCGTGTATAGTCGCAGTCTCGAGCGCCTGCTGGTACTCGACCATCGCGTCCTCGAGCTGGTCGCGGTCGTCTTCGGACATGGACATCATCTGCCGCGCCGTGTTGGCGCGCGCCAGGGCTATGGTGTCGGCCTTCAGCGACGTCGTGAAGTAGACGAACGTCTTCTCGATGGTCAGGAGCTTGAGTAGGACCTCGTTAGAAATCGACTCGTGAAGCTCTCCCTCGAGCGCGTTGGTGCGGAGGTGGATGTCCTGAATGTAGCGCAGGAAGAGCACCCCGCCGTGCCAGAGCAGGCGGAAAGTGAAGCGATACTGGTTTCTCGGCGGGCAAACCCGGCGGATCTGGTCTAGGAACGCCGTCGTCACCGGTGTCTGCGTGCGGCAGACGGTGATGACCGACTTGCCGAACAGGATGATGCCGAGAGGGACCGTTCGGTACGGTATGACCTCGTCGGTCGTGTCCAGGCAGGGAACGTGGACGAGCAACATCCTGACGTCGTCGTCGTCGTAGTCGAAACGCGGACGTTCGTCGACGTCGAGAGGGTCCGTAAGGAAGTCGCGCGGAACCTTCGAGAACGTCAGCACCCGCTCGAGCTCCGTAGTCGACGGGTCCACCAGGTTTATCCAGCAGGACTCGTCGAAGTCAGGCGTCTCCTTCAGGCCTCCGTTCTCCCATCTGTAGATAGCAAGCATGGCCTCGCTCCCCTTTCCCGGTGCGCCGACCCTGCCGTCAGCCAAGCTGCGACAGGAACCTCATGTCGTTCTCGTAGAGCCAGCGGATATCCGGAATCCCGTACTTGATCATCGCGATGCGCTCCACGCCGAAGCCGAACGCATAGCCCGAGACCTGCTCGGGGTCGTATCCGACGTGGCGGAACACGCGCGGATCGACCATTCCGGCGCCTGCGACCTCGATCCAGCCGGACTGCTTGCAGACGTTGCAGCCCTTTCCTTTGCAGACATGGCACGTGAAGTCGACTTCGACCGAGGGCTCGGTGAACGGGAAGAAGTGGGGGCGGAAGCGGACCGTCACGCCGTCGCCCATCATCGCCTTCGCGAAATAGGCGAGGACCGACTTGAGGTCGGCGAGCGAAACGGGCTTGGTGTCGACGTAGAGCCCCTCGATCTGGTGGAAGTTCGCCGAGTGAGTCGCGTCCGTAGTGTCGCGGCGGTACGTCCTGCCGGGGCAGATCACGCGGATCGGCGGCTTGTTGGCCATCATGGTGCGGATCTGCACGGGCGATGTCTGCGTGCGCAGCAAGCAGTCGTCGCCGAACCAGAACGTGTCGGAGCGGTCCTGCGAGGGATGGTGCGGCGGAGTGTTGAGCGCAGTGAAGTTGTTGAACCTGTTCTCGAGCTCCGGACCGTCGGCCACCGTGAAGCCAAGCCGGCCGAATATCTCGGCGCTCTCCTCTATCACGCGCGTGAGCGGATGCTTCACGCCGAGCGAGCGCCAACGGCCCGGGAGCGTGAGATCGGCGTCGACGGACTTGCCGCCCGACTGCGCTCCGGCGCCCTTGGCCGCAAGAGCGGACTCGACTTCGGCGCGCCACGCCTGGACGGCCTTGCCGAATGCGGGCCTATCATCCTTCGGGACATCCTTCATCGCCTTGATGAGCGCGGGTATGGAGCCGTTGCGCCCTACGTACTTGACGCGAAGCGCCTCGACGTCCGCCGCGGCGCCGGCGGCGGCGATCTCGCGAAGGCTCTCGGCCTTCATGTTCTCGAGTTCTGCAAGAGTCATTGTCTTCTGTTACCTTATTTTGAGGCTTCACCGTTCGTAAGGCAATATTATATCATTTTCCGACCATCAAGGGTAGTGCGTGGCCGGAATGTCCTCAAAACAGCATCCGCACGCGCTGTTGCAGGCTACTTTAGGGCCTGGCCGACGATCTCGCGCTGGAGGTTGCGCACCCACTGGTTGTACTTGGGGTTGATCGTGTTGGTGGCAGGGTCGTAGTTCATGTTCTCGCTCGAGACGTAGCGAATGGAGAAGGAGGACTTCTCGTAAACCACGTCGACGACAACCTGGTGTCCGCGCAGGTTGAGCGTGCAGCGGACCTTCCCGTCCTCGAGCGCCTGCGGGAGCCACAGCTTCCGGTGCGCCGCGAGCATCACGACGTTCTTCATCGACTTGTCGCCGACAAGCTCTACCGTGCACCCTTCGACATTCTCGACAGGAGCGCCCCTTCTGCCCCCTAGTCCGGCACATCCACACGCAACGACCATCATGGCGACAAACACCAGCTTTTCTACGATTTTCATCTGCAGCTCCTTTCTTTTTCGCGAGCGGGCAAGCGCGGCACCCGCCGCGCAACCTAGCTTTGAAAGTAAGTATAGCAGATTAAGGCTATGGTGTAAAGTGGCCGCGCAATCGCCTTCTTCCGCGGCTAGACGTTGGAGAGGATGGACCTGCGGAGCGCAGAAAACTCTTCCTCGCTGACAAGCCCGAGTTTCCTCGCCTTTTCCAGTTCCCTCAGCCGCCCGCAAAGTGTCGAGCGGTCGCATACTGGGCGAGGCGACACGACCTGCGGCGCCGAGCCCTTCCGCCCTATGGCAGGAATCGCATTGACCGCCTGCCGCAGCGCCTCCATGCTGGGGTGGTAGTAGTGCCGCGTCATCGCTGTCGAGCTGTGCCCAACGACGGACTGCACCGTGGCAAGCGGCACGCCAGCGTTCACCGCGATGGACACGAACGTATGCCTGAGCGAGTGGAAGGTCGCCAATGGCGCAAGCCGCTCGCGCCCTTCTATGCGCACGTTCATCTTGATGTTCGACTTGCGGAATATGTCCTCGAGATTGCGGCTCACCGCCCAACGGCGGGATACGAAGTCCCGCGCGATTGTGCCCATCACGAACCCAATGCGGTTCTCCGGACGCGTCTCGCCGAGCAGCGCCGCAAGCTCCGGATGAAGCGGAATCACCACAGGATGTCCCGCGAAGTAACGGCGCGTCTTGTGCGGGACGATCTGGATCACGGACGACGCGAGATCCACCGACTCCCATCCGAGGCGACAGCAGTCGCCTAGCCGCATCCCCGTGTAGATCGCAAGGGAGAAGAGCATCCGCCATTCCCACCCGCAGTCATCCGCCGCCGCCAAAAGTCGACTCACCTCGTCCAGCGTCAGCTCGCGCCTCACACAGACCGGACCCGACTTCGCGCGGATTCCGTCCCACGGATTCTTCGCCTCGCACCCGTAGCTTGCGAGGACGACGCGGAATATCTCCCGCAAAAAGGCTATCCGCAGGGCGCAGGTGATCGGGGCGTGCCCGCCCTGGAAGAAGGCATGGTACTCCTCTGCAATCGCATGCGTCACATCCCGAGGTTCGCTCACTTCCGGATGAACTTCGTGAATCCACACCGAGAAGTGAAGCCATGCCCTGTACTTCACCTGCCTGGAACGCTGCGCAAGGCGCTCCGCGACTGCCGAAGCCTCGTAGCGAGGCCACGCCCTGAGGAGAGCAGCGCTCTCCAGCGTCTGCTTGCAGGCGCAGTCCGCAATGACCACCAGTCGCCTGAGCGACGCCTCCGCATCCGCACGGACGCACGTGCCCGTCGAGCGCGAATATGTCCTACCATTGACGCGGACCAGCGCGGTCCACAACCCGTTCTGCTCCAATCTGAGCATACCCCTTCTTATATTCATCTCATTACTCCTTTTGGCCGCCGACACCATGTCAACGGCTGCAGAAGAAATGATACACAAAGCGCCAAGGAGGCCAAAGATCGCAAGAGCACCCGCCGCAAGCGACCACCCCAGGTCATGATATGCGAATCCATGAAAAAAGAAAAATCGGAGTTCCCTCCGATTTCGATTGGAAGTGGTGGCCAAGGCCGGGATCGAACCGGCGACACACGGATTTTCAGTCCGTTGCTCTACCAACTGAGCTACCTAGCCACGCGATTTGAAATGGTAGGGGCGCAGGGATTCGAACCCTGGACCCAGTGATTAAGAGTCACTTGCTCTACCAGCTGAGCTACGCCCCCATTTCACTGTCCGATAAGTGGAGCGAGCTAAGGGACTCGAACCCTCGACAACCACCTTGGCAAGGTGGCACTCTACCAACTGAGTTAAGCTCGCCTTTTGTATCGAAAACGCCAAATATTATATCACACATCCCCGCAGCTGCGCAAGGGGGTATTTGCAGATTTTCACGAGCCCTCGGTTCCTGCGGGGCGGCGGAACTTCGGATTGCTCCCGGCGATCACAATTGCTACCTCGCCCTTGACCTTCGCAGAGGCGAATTCCCTGACGAGGTCGGAAAGATAGCCGCGCGAAACGCGCTCATGCATCTTCGTAAGCTCGATGCACACCGCCGCCTCGCGGTCTCCAAGGACCTCGAACGCGGCCTCAAGGGTAGCGGAGATGCGGAACGGGGACTCGTAGCAGATCAAGGTGTGCTCCCTGTCCGCATCCTCGGCAAACCAGTTGCGCAGCGCGCCGGGTCCGCGTGGAGGGAAGCCCCTGAACGTGAACGAACTCGTGGAGAGTCCGCTCATCAGAAGCGCCACGTTCACCGCGCTTGCGCCGGGGATGACGTCGTAGGGGACGCCCCGCTGCGCGCAGGCGCGGATAAGCCGGTAGCCTGGGTCCGAGATGCCGGGGTAGCCGCCGTCGGAACAAAGGGCAACCTCGCGCCCCTCTCCCACTGCGGCAATTATGGTCTCAGTTATGCGCTCCTCGTTCCCCTGGCGATAGGAGACCATCTCGGGACGGGGTATCTCGAAATGCGTGAGGAGCTGCCATGTGCGCCGCGTATCCTCGCAGGCGATGAGCGACGCGCCCCTGAGCACGTCCAGCGCGCGCGACGAAATGTCGCCAAGGTTTCCTATCGGCGTTGCGACTACGTGCAGCATGGGCGCATCCTCCGTTGCAGGACTACTCTTCCTCCTTGACGACAATGCCGCCGCCAAGGGCCTTGTAGAGCTTTATGAGGTCGCTGGTGATCTGTCCGCGCGATATGACGACGGACTCCGACAGCGTCAGCAGCGAGCGCTGCGCGTCGATGACCGCCGTAAAGTCGCGCAGTCCGTTCTTGTACAGGTCCTTTGCGATGGACACTGCATCCTCGGCAGCCTTGACGGCGCTCCTGAGGGCCTGGTAGCGGTGGTATTCCTCGGTGTATGCGGCGTAGGCGTCTCGCACCTCGCACACCGCCTTCTGGAGCGTCTGCTCGTAGTTGAGAGCCGCCTCGTTCATCTTCGCCTCCTCGGCCTTGATGGACGCGTAGATGCGCCCGCCCTGGAAGATGGGCCAGCTGACGGCCGGACCTATGGAGCCGTAGAGCGAGTCCGTGCTGAAGAACTTCTGCGGATGTATCGAGTTGAGTCCGAGCGAGCCGTTTATGTAGAGCTTCGGATACCACATCGACTCCGCGACCCCGACATACGCCACCTGCGCGGCGAGCTTGCGCTCGGCAACGCGAACGTCGGGGCGGTTGCGGATCATGTCCATCGGCGTATCCTCCAGCTTCTGCGGGGCGAGGAGCCAGTCGCGCCTTGGGCACTCCGCGAGCTGGTCGTGGAGCGAACCGGGCATTTCGCCGACGAGGATCGCGAGCGAGTTCTTCAGCCTCTCCTCCTGCGCAAGGAGCGAGGGGATCGCGGCCTGCGTCTGGTCCACGAGGTACTTCGACTGGTTGACGGCGAGTTCATCCCCGATTCCGGAGTCGAGGCGAGACTTGAGGATGTCGTAGGTCTCGGTCTGGAGGACGAGGTTGGTCCGCGCGACTTCGATGCGCTGCTGCGTCGTGCGCAGCGAGATGTAGTCGTTTCCGACCTCGGACGTGAGCGAAACCCAGGCATCGGCCACGTTCCACCCGGCTGCCTCCGCCTCTGCCCACGCAGCCTCGGTCGCGCGGCGGTTTCCGCCGAACAAGTCGATCTCCCACGAGGCGTCGAACCCGCCTGCGAAGACGTCGCGGTGCAGCTTGCGTCCCGTGTTCACCATCGTCGGCGTGTTCTTGCCGAACTCAGTGCGCTGCGCGGAAAGCGAGCCTGCGACCTGCGGCATGAACGCCGCGTACGACCCGAGCAGCTGCCAGCGCGCAGCGGTCAGGCGCTCCTGCGCCATGAGGAACGAGATGTTGTTGGAGACCGCGCTATCTACGAGTCCCGCGAGCATGTCGTCCCTGAAATTGGCCCACCAGCAGCAGACCTCGTTCGTCGTTATCGCGACGCGGTAGTCGTTGGTGCCCTCCGCCGGGCGGAACTCGCCTATTTCCGTCCTGTTGGTCGTTGGCAAGCCCGCGTCGGGCAGCTGGTGCGACGGAATCTCGACCTCGGGATTCTCGTAGTCGGGCCCAACCGCAGGGAGCCACGAGCATCCGGCCGCAAGCGCGGCCGCGCCGATTGTCAGATATGCTGTCTTCATTTCGTCATAGCCCTTTCCTTAAGCTGTCTCCTTCTGAACGCCGTTGTCGACATGTACTCGAACACCCTCTTCACCCTCTCGCGCCACGTCTGGAACAGCGCGTAGAGCCCAGGCACAAGCAGCACTCCGAAGAGGACGGACGCCGCCATGCCGAAGAACTCGGTGATGCCGATGGCGTTTCTGCTCGCCGCGCCGGCGCCTGGGTAGCACCAGTGCGGGAAGAATAGGTTCAGGCACATCGGAAGCGTTCCGAGCAGCGTAGTGAGCGCCGTCATGAGGATCGCCCTCAGTCGCTCGCCCGCCGCCGCGCCTGCCGCGTCGACGATGGAGTAGCCCTCCTCGCGCTTCTCCTTCGCGAACTCGACGAGGAGAATCGCGTTCTTCGACGCAAGGCCGACGAGGAGGACAAGTCCCAGCTGCGCGTAGACGGACAGCGAAAGCCCGAAGAGCTTGAGGCCGACAAGCGCGCCGAACGTCGCGACGAAGATCGACAGCATCACGGGCAGCGGAATCGTCCACGACTCGTACTGCGCGACGAGGAACAGATATCCGAAGAGAATAGCAAGCGCGATCAGCGGCGCGGCGGTTCCCGCGTTGCGCTGCTCCTGGTAGGTGATGCCAGACCACTCGTAGCCGTAGCCCTCCGGAAGCTCGTTCTCAAGCAGGTTCTTGACCTCCGCCATGACCTGTCCTGACGCGACGCCGGGCTTGGGCATGACCTTGAGTCCGGCCGCTGGGTACATCTGGTAGCGGGACATCGTACGCGGGGCGAGCTCGCGCGAAATCGTGCCCAGCGAGCCGACGGGCACCATCGCACCCGTGTCGGAGCGGACGTACAGGTTGGCGACGGCCTCGGGCGATGCGCGGCCGGACCAGTCGGCCTGCACGGTAACGCGGTTGACCTGCGTGCCGAGGTTGACGTCGTTGACGTAGCGCGAGCCGAGGTAGTTCTGGAGCGTGGCGTAGGCGGTCGCAATCGGCACGTGGTACATCTCGGCCTTGGTGCGGTCTACGTCGAGCCGGAGGTGGGGAGTCTTGGCCGTGAAGCCGGAGAACGCCACCATGACGGACGGAAGCTGGTTGAGCTTCGCAAGCATCTGGTTCTTGACGCCGTCGAGCAGAATGGGGTCCGTCGAGTTCTTGGACTGGATTCGCACGTCGACCGAGTTGTCCATTCCGAGGCCGGGGATTGCGGGCGGCGCGAACGCCTGCACCGTCGCCTCGGGTATCTGGGAAAGAAGCGCCGTGTAGGTCGGAATGAGGTTCTTGACCCACTGCTCGGGCTTCCGGCGCAAACCCCAGTCCTTAAGGTCGATGATGAGCTGCGACTCGTTCTCGCCGCGTCCGCCGACCATCGAGAAGCCGTTGATCGAAAGGACGCTCGCGACGTTGTTCGTGTCGGCGAGGAGCAGCTCCGTCGCCCTGAGTGAGACTTCGCGCGAACGCTTCATCGTCGAGCCCTCGGGCAACTCCATCGCGATGAAGATGACTCGCTGGTCCTCGTCGGGGAGGAACGACGTCTGCGTGACGCTGAACATCTGGACGGTCAGGAGAACAGTCAGGACAAGAAGCATGCCTGCGAGGATAAGTCTGCGCGCAAGTGCCTTTGAGAGGAACACGAAGAAGCCCTTGAACTTCTCGATTCCGGCGTTGAACCACGCGAGCGGGCCGTGCTTGAACGGCCTTGCCTCGCGCAGGAGGAGCGAGCAGAGCGCAGGCGCAAGCGTAAGGGCGCAGAGCGTCGAGAAGCAGACCGCCGCGGAGAGCGTGACGGAGAACTGCTGGTAGATTCGTCCCGTGATGCCCGACATGAAGCCGACGGGTACGAATATGCCGAGCAGGACGAGCGTCGTCGCGATGACCGCGCCGGTGACGTCCTTCATCGCCTGGATCGTAGCCTCCTTCGCGTTGTAGCCCCGCGTCTCGATGAGGAACTGCACGCGCTCGACGACGACGATGCAGTCATCCACGACCACGCCGATCGCGAGGACAAGTCCGAACAGCGTGAGGATGTTTATGGAGTAGCCGAGCACCGCCATCAGGATGAACGTGGAGCAGAGCGAGACGGGAATCGTGACGCAGGGTATAAGCGTCGCGCGCCAGTCCTGCAGGAACAGGTAGCAGACAAGCACGACGAGCCCGAACGTGATGAGAAGCGTCGTCACGATCTCGCGTATGCACATGCGGACGTAGTCCGTCGCGTCGTACGGGACGGTGAACTCCATGTCCTCCGGAAAGCTCTTCTGGAGACGGCGCATCTCGGACATGAGGGCGTTCATCGACTTGATGGCGTTGGCGCCGGGCTTCTGGTTGACGGCGATGTTGATCGTGTTGCCGCCGTCGAGCTGTCCGGAGAAGGAGTAGTTCTGCTCGCCGATCTCGACGCGCGCTATGTCCTTCAGGCGGACGAGTCCGCCCTGGTCGTCGCGGCGGATGACGATCTCGTTGAACTCCTCCGGCGTCATCAGGCGGCCCTTGGCGAGCAGCGAATACGTGAACGCGCCGTGGTCCTCTGTGGGCGACGCTCCGACAGCGCCGAGCGACGCCTGGATGTTCTGCTTCGAGATGGCTGCGATGACCTCCTCGGAGTTCATGGACTGCGCCGCCATGCGCTGCGGGTCAAGCCACACGCGGACGGCGAGCTTCGGGCCGTAGATCGTCGCCTCGCCCACGCCCGGGACGCGGAGGATGACCGGCTGGATGTTCTGGTAGGCGTAGTTGGACAGCTCAAGGCGCGAGTGCGTGCCCTTCGGGGAGCGGATAGCGAGGAAGCCGAGGAAGTCCGTCGACTGCGCGCGGACGCGCCCGCCGAGCTGCCGCGCCTCGCTCGGGAGCTTTGACTCCGCCTGCGAAATGCGGTTCTGGACCTTGACGAGGTCCATGTCTCGGTCCGTTCCGACCTCGAAGGAGACCGTAAGCGAATACGAGCCGTCGTCGCCAGAGTCGGACGTCATGTAGATCATGTCGTCCACGCCGTTCACCTCGTCCTCGATCGGCGTTGCGATCGTGTTCATCACCTCGCGTGCGTTCGCGCCGGGGTAGTTGTAGGAGACCTTGATCTCCGGCGGCGTCAGCTGCGGGTACTGGGCGATCGGCAGGTTGAAGATCGCCATCACGCCGGCGATCGTGAGCACGATGGCGATGACCATCGCGAATCGCGGCCTCTCGACGAACGTCCGCGAGAACGTCTTTATCTCGTCGATTGCCTTTCTTATCGGTAGCTTCATCGGGACACACTCCGTAATGCTTTACTCGCCGAGCCTGGACTTGAAGTTGGACGTTATGTCCTCGTTCTCGGTGGGCTTGGCCTCAAGAACCTTCATGCCAGGCATAAGCTTGGCCACGCCTGCGAAGACAACCTTCTCGCCCTCCTCGAGGCCCTCGGTGATCGGGCACCATCCCTCGAACGCGTCGCGCGTCTTCACGGGACGCTGCTCGACCGAGCCGTCGGCCTTCACGACCCAGACGCCGACGTTGCCGCCCGGCAGGTCGATGATCGCCGTCTGCGGGACCGACGGATACTTCGGAGGCTCCTGGTAGTCGGTCAGAAGCGTGACGTAGCTGTTCGGGATGAGCAGACGGTCGGGGTTGGGGAACACAAGCCTCATCTGGATCGTGGCCGTCTCCTTGCTCATCGTGTTGTCGTCGAACGCCCACTCGCCCTGGTGCTGGTATTCGCTGCCGTCGGCGAGAACGAGGCGGAGGCGGAACTTCTCGTTCACGCCCTTGACCTGCGCCTCGCGCCAGCCGATGTAGGCGCGGTCCGTAAGCGGAAAGGTGACGCGCATGGGGTTGATCTGGACGATCTTGGCAAGCGGTCCCTTGGACGGGGCGACGTAGTCGCCGACGTGCGCGGACGACTTGCCGATCTGCCCGCTGATGGGCGCGATGACGCGCGCCTTCTTGAGGTCGTACTCCGCGACGACCAGGTTGGCCTTGGCCTGAAGTACTGCGGCAGCGGCAGATTCGCTCGCCGCCTCTGCGTTGTCGCGCTCCAGCTGCGTGATGCCGCGCGAGTCGGCGTTCTGCATGCGCTCGAAGTAGCGCTTCGCGCGGCGCGCCTCCGCCTCCGCCGCCTCAAGGTCGGCCTTGCGCTGGTTCACGACGGCCTGGTAGCGTTCGTCGTCGAGGACGTAGAGCAGGTCGCCGGCATTGACCGTGTCGCCTTCCTTGAACTTCATCTCGACGATGTATCCGTCGACCTGTGGAAGCAGCTCTACCTCCTGCACCGGCTCCGCGTGCGCGACGAACCTCTCGGGCAGGTTGTACGCCTTCATGACGGCGTTCGTCACGGCAACCGTCTTCGGAAGTCCTGCTGCCGCCGCCGCAGGGTTCGCCGCAGCGTCCCTGGGAGCGTTCTTCTCGAAGATATCCTTGCCGACCCAGCCGGCCGCGACGCATACCGCGCCAAGGACGATCTGTCCGACGACTGCACCAACAACTCCGGCCGCGCCGGACGACTTCTTGCTTTCCTCTGCCATTTTCATTGTTCCTTCTTTATTGAAATCCAAACCGACTCGAACCCGCGGCGAAGCACGGTCTCGAAGTCGGGCTCCAGAAATTTGTCCAGCTGCGCCTGAACCAGCCCGTCCCACATGGCCAGACAGATGCTTGCGGCCTCCTTGGGGACCACGCCCTCCCTTATCGCCCCCTTGCGCATGTCGTTCTCTATCGCCTGGACGAAGGCGTTGAACGGACCAAACCGCCTGTTCGTCAGAAGGTCCTCGCGGACTCCCCTCATGGTCGCAGAACCCCAGCGGACCTGCGTCTTCATAAAAAGATACGCGGACGGGCTCTTTGCAATCATCTTGGCGTTCTCGACCATCGCGTCCGCCACGGAATGAAAGGACATCTCGTGGCGCGGCATCTTGGCCTCAAGCTCGCTCGCAAAGCGGTTGAGCATCTCGTCCACAATCGCGACGAGCAGCTTCTCCTTGGACGAAAAATGCCAGTAAACCGCCCCCTTCGTCATCTTGAGCCGCGCCGCGACGTCGGTCAAGGTGGTGTTCTCGTAGCCGTTTTTGACGAAAAGCGCCAACGCGCTCGCAAGTATGCGCTCGCGCGTTCGTTCAGCCTCGTCTTTTGTCTTTCTCGCCATAATGGGTACATATTATACATACCTTCTGGTATGTATGTCAAGGGGGCATTTTAAAGAATTGCGGCCGACCCAGGGGCCGCCGCTGCGGGGGCGTCTACTTTCCGCAGACCTCCTTGAAGTACGGAAGCACCGACGGCAACCAAACTTCCGCGTAGCCCTTCGCGTTCGGGTGGCAGCGGTCTGGCATCAGAGCCACGGTGTCGCCCTTCTCGTCGAGGAACTTGTCGTTGAAGTCGACCCACACGACCTTCTTGCCGTCCGCAAAGTCCTTGATGATCGCGTTGACCTTCTCGTTGTTCACTCGCTTCGGGTCCTGCGCGTCGGGGCCGAACGGGAAGATCGGCAGAAGGAGCGTCGTCGCCTGCGGCTGCTTCCTGGCGATGAGGTCGAGTATCGCGCGGATTCCCTTGGCTATGTCCTCCGGCCTGTCCTTGCGGTGCCAGGTGTTGTTCGTGCCGACCATAAGCATCACGCACTTCGCCTTGTAGCCGTCAAGCACTCCGCCGTACTCGCCGCGCCAGAGAAGATGCTCGGTCCTGTCGCCGGAGAATCCGATGTCAAGGACGGAATACGTCTTGCGGAGCTCGTCTAGCGAATCCCTGCCGCGGCTTTCCCAGTTGTGGGTTATCGAGTCGCCGAAGAACACGAGGTCTATCTCTCCGTTCGACTCCGAAATCTGGTTGCGCTTCTCGAGGAGACGGTCGAGCCACCAGTCTTCCGCGCCGTATCCCTCGTTGCGGATGCGCGTTGCGGGGAAGAGGCTGGCGAGCTGGTCAAATCGGAACACGCGGTCGTTGACGCGCGACGAATAGCGGTTGGCGGGCGCAGGAAGCGCGCCGTCGGAAAGCGCGTAGTCGATGTACGGCTTGACGGCGGAATACCATATCTCGTAGCCGAGCGCGTTCGGATGAAGGCGGTCGGGGAAGATGTCGGGCGAGAGGCGTCCGTCGGCCGTCAGGAACTGGTCCGTGAAGTCGCACCAGAAGATCGTCTTGCCGTCCGCGAACTTCTGTATCTCCTTGTTCACGATGTCGTTGCGAAGGCGAATCGGATCGTCCGCCGTGGCGCCGCGCGGGAAGATCGCCGAAAGGACTATCGTCGCCTTCGGCTGCTTGGCGCGGATCGTGCGCAATATCTCGCGTATGCCGAGGACCGTGTCGACGGGAGGCTCCTGCTCCATGGAGTAGTGCCCGGCGTTGTTCGTGCCGATCATTAGATGGACAAGCTTCGCCTCGTAGCCGTCAAGCTCGCCTCCTTCGTTGAGACGCCAGAGGACGTGCTCGGTGCGGTCGGCGGAGATGCCGAGGTCGAGCATCTTCATGTCACCTTCGGAAAAATACCTTTCGAGCTGGGCCTTGCCCTTGTCCTTCGACTCCCAGAAATGCGTTATCGAATCGCCGACAAAGACGATCTTCGCTCCGCCAGCCTTCACGGCCTCCATCTTCTCCGCATGGCGCTTCATCTGCCAGGTGTCGGCCTTTCCGCCGTACATGTCGTGCGTCATGGCGCGTATGGTTGCGAAAGCCGATGCGGCGCAAAGCGCCGAAGCGATTGCCAGTACTGTCTTTTTCATTTTCCCCAGATGTATGCGATGTATGTGCTTAACGAAAAAACGATTCAGGCTAGATGACCTTGTTGTCTATGAGGCGGGTCTTGCCGCAGTAGGCCGCCACAAGGACGCACGTGCCCTTCTCGATCTTCCTGCGCGGCTCGAGCGTCTCGGCGTCCACGCACTCGACGTAGTCGACCTTGAGGCCGGCCTTCTCAAGCTGCTTCGCGACGGACTTCACTGTTTTCGGGTCCTGAAGCGAACGCGATATCGCAAGCGCCATCTCGCGCTCCGCGTCGGAGAGGTAGGTGTTGCGAGAGCTCTTCGCAAGGCCCGACTTCTCGCGCACGATCGGGGCCACGACTATGTCTAGGTCGAAGTTCAGGTCGCGGACCATGCGCTTTATCACCTGCGCCTGCTGGTAGTCCTTCTGCCCGAAGACAGCGAAGTCAGGATGCGCAAGGTTGAAAAGCTTCGCGACGACCGTGCAGACGCCGCGGAAATGGCCTGGACGCCTCGCGCCGCAGAGTCCCTTTGAAAGATCCTCCTCGACGACGTATACGGAATGCCTGTCGAGGTACATGTTCTCGGGCGTGGGGAAGAAGACCGCCGTCGCGCCCGCAGCGCGGCACTTGGCAAGGTCCGCCTTCTCGTCGCGCGGGTACTTGGCGTAGTCCTCGTTCGGACCAAACTGCACCGGATTCACGAAAACGGAGACGACTATTTCGTCCGCGCCTTTCCTCTTCGCGGCCTCGATGAGCGAGATGTGCCCCTCATGGAGGTATCCCATCGTCGGGACGAGCGCGATCTTGCGACCGGCGGCCTTGCGTTCACGGCACCATTTCTGCAGCTTCTTCGGTTCGCGGAATGTCTTCATTTCCAAAGTCCTTTCAGCAGTGCGATTTCTTCCTTGTATCCCTGGAGGTCGCACGGCGTCTCCAGGTAAAACGGCAAATTTCTCAGCTTGGGATGGTTGATCACCCTCGCCAGGGCGTCAAGCCCGATTTTCCCCTTCCCTATCTTCTCGTGGCGGTCCTTGTGCGCGGCAAGGACGTTCATGGAGTCGTTTAGGTGAATCGCCTTCAGGCGCCCAAGCCCGATGACGGAGTCGAATCTGTCCAGCACGCCGTCAAGGTCGTTGACTATGTCGTACCCGCCGTCCCATACGTGGCAGGTGTCGAGGCACACCCCGACGTCGTCGCGTCCAACGCGGTCGATCACAGCCCTGACCTCCTCGAAGTTGCGCCCGACCTCCGAGCCCTTGCCGGACATAGTTTCGAGCAGAACCGTCGTAGCGACCGCGCCGCCCTTGCGCTTTTCGACGCTGTCGAAGACCTTGAGCAGCAGGTCGGAAATCAGCGCTATGCCGGTTTCCGCGCCCTGCCCGACATGGCTGCCGGGGTGGAAGTTGTAAAGCGCGCCGGGCGTGTGCTCAAGCCGGTTCAGGTCATCGACGAAGACGGACATCGCGAAGTCGCGGATCCTCGGATCGGAGCTGGCGGCATTGAGCGTGTACGGAGCGTGCGCGAGAATCGGGCCGATGCCGTTCTCGGACGCGAATTCGGCAAACGCCTTGACGTCCGCCTTGTCGATTGGCTTCGCAGCGCCTCCGCGCGGATTGCGCGTGAAGAACTGGAAGACGTTGGCACCGATCGACACTGCCGTCTGGGCCATCGCGAGATAGCCGCCCGCGGACGAGAGGTGGCATCCGATCTTCATGCCTGGGCCGCCCCCTCGGCGTCGTCGAGGACGCTCTGAATCGCGACGAGCAGCTGGTGGTTCTCGCCCGGCGCAAGCGAATGCGTCGCCTTCGGCCATGCCGTGACGGGCTCTACGCAGACGAACTTGTTCCAGTCGTCGGACTCGAAGTCGGCTATCTTCCCCTCCGGACCCGGATTCCAGACAATCGCAGTCGAATTCCCGCTGGAGACCATCGCAATCGCGCGGCGAAGGCCGCGGTCGATCAGCGCGAACTCGTGCTTAGCAGCCGGGGGAAGCGAGAAGACATGGTCGGTGGACGTGTTCATCGCAAGGTTGCCGCTCTGCACGTGGTCCGTCATGTCGACCGCGTAGACGTAGCTGCAGCCATCAAGCCCGGCGACCTCGACCCCGTCGCGCTCCTTGACGCGGAAATACGGATGGAACCCTCCTGTGAATTCGAAGGCGGAGCGATCTCTGTTCGTCGTGGTCATCGTAAGGTTGAGCTTCATGGAGACGGACACCTTGATCTCGAGGTCAAAGTCGAAAGGCCATATCTTTCGCGTCTCGTCCGTCGCCTTTAGCCCGAGCGTGACCTCGGTCATTTCCTCGGAATACTGCGTTCCGCGGACCTCGAAGGGCATGACGCGCGCGAAGCCGTGCTGCGCCATGCCGGGGATGGCGAGCTTGCCGAACTGCGGGAAACAGACGGGTATGCCGCCGTGAATCGATTCGCCGCGGTTGTAGTCGCGCTTTGCCGGGCGGAAGATGACGGGCGCATGGCCAGTAGGCTTGTACGAAAGCACATTCGCGCCGAGAAGCGCAACCTCGGCCGAGCCGTACTGGTTTGTCAGAACCACCTCCGGATATCCGCCGAATCCAGCGCGGAAAACGATCCTTCCCGGTGCACCGTAGCGGGCGTTCAAGTCCTGAATAGTCAGAGCCATTCCATTTCTCCTGTTGTAGTGTTACATGTTACATGGGCCAGCAGCGGAACTGCATTCCGCCGTACGGACAATTTCGCGAAAGCGATGCAAAGGACCCCACGTCGACGCTCCGCAGCGCATCGGTATCGACCGACGTCGTGCGACGCGCCGCAAGGTCTGCCATCGACTGCGGCAGAAGCGCGCGCGGCTTGTCCGACCAGGCCTTCGCCCAGGCGTCGACGGACATCCCCTCGCCTTCGACCATCACCGAGTATGTTATCGCGACGGCGCACTCAAGGCCGACTATGCCGTTCGCGCTTTTCGCAAACCCAAGGGACTTCGTCGCTGCGGGATGCGGCGCGTGGTCAGTCGCGAACATAAGCACGCCGTCCTTCACGGCCCTTCGCAGCTCAGCGCGGTCCTCGCCGTTTCCGAGCGGAGGCGCCATCTTGAAGTTCGCGTCGTCCGCTTCGATTTCGTCGCACGAGAGAAGGAGGTGGTGGGGCGTGGCCTCCGCCGTTACGGGCAGTCCCTCGCGCTGCGCTTCGCGGACAAGCTCAACGCCGCCCGCGGTGGAAATGTGCTGGATGTGGAGACGGCACCCCGTCTCGCGGCAAATCGACACGTCGCGTCGAATCGCCTCAATTTCGGTTTCGGGCCTGATCACCGGCAAATTGAGCCTGCACGCAAGGGCGCAGTCGCGAATGACGCCCCCGGCCTGGATCGAAGGGGCCATCGCATGCTCGCACACGACCATGCCAAGCTTCGCAACACGGCGCATCGCGTCCTCCATGACGTGCGCGTCGGAGACATAGCTCCCGTCGTCCGTGAAAAAAGCCGCGCCGGACTCGGCCAGCAGCTCTATGTCCGAGACCTCGCGCCCAAGGCGTCCCCTGGTTATGGCCGCAGACGGAAACACCAGCACGTCGCCGTCTAGCCGCCGCTGGTGGCTGATCAGCTCGGGGGAGTCGCACGCAGGCTTCGTGTTCGGCATCGTCACGACCGCGGCAAAACCGCCGCGCCTCGCGGCAGCGACGCCGGAGGACATGTTCTCCGCATCCGTCATCCCGGGGTCGCGGAAATGGACGTGGACGTCGATAAAACCTGGAAGGTCGAGCCTCAACGCACGCCTCCGTTTGCCTTTGAGAGCTTCTTGAGCTTGGCCGCGAGCGAAAGTCGCTCGACGGCGGACATGTGGTCGATGTAGAGTATGCCGTTGAGATGGTCGATCTCGTGCTGGAGCGCGCGTGCGAGGAAGCCCCTGGCCGTTATGACCTGCGGCGCGCCCTTCTCGTCGATGTACTGGCACGTGACCTGGGCCGCGCGCGTGACGGCACCGCCGATCTTGGGGAAGCTGAGGCATCCCTCCTTGTCGTGGACCGACCCCTCCTGCGAGATGATCTCAGGGTTGAAAAGCCTGAGTGGCATCTGGATCGGCGCGTTGAAGATTGCATCCTCCTCGTCCTCGCATCCGTCAGGGATGTCGATGACGCACATCTTCTCCAAATGGCCGACCTGCTGGGCCGCAAGCCCGACGCCGCGCGCCTTGTGCATCGTCTCCAGCATGTCGTCCGCAAGGCGGCGCAGTTCATCCGTCACCACTCCGACAGGCTGCGCCTTCTCGCGCAGGACCTTCTCGCCATAGACATAAACCTTAAGAACCATCTTTATCTCCTGCAAATGTCAAACGCCTGTCGATCCGAATCCGCCGACCCCGCGATCCGTCGAGTCCACTTCGTCCGTCTCGGCGATCTCGGGCTGGGTCACCGGCGCAATGACTATCTGAGCTATCTTGTCCCCCTTGGCGACGCTGAACGGCTCGTCAGAGGAATTGAAGAGTATCACTCCGACTTCCCCGCGGTAACCGGAGTCGATCGTGCCAGGCGTGTTCAGGACCGTCACGCCGTTCTTCAGCGCGAGGCCGGAGCGCGGACGCACCTGCGCCTCGTATCCTGGCGGAAGCAGCATGACGAGGCCTGTGTGGACAAGGGCCCTCCCCCTGGCCGGAATGACGATGTTCTCTACGCTTCTAACGTCCATCCCCGCGTCACTCGGATGAGCGTACGCGGGGATCGATGCGTCCTGATGTATTCTCTTGAACTTCAGAACCATGTCTTCGTCAGCCTTCCGCCGTTTCGGCTGGGGACTCGCCGTCTTCGTCGACAGGCTCGACCGTCTCGTAGCCGGAGGACGGATTGAGGTTCATGCGCTTGAGGTTGGCGTCCTCCCAGCTCTCGGCCGTTGCGCGCAGGAGCGCGCCTGTCATCTGACGGCGCATGGACTCGCGCAGGTTGACCTGGGCCGCAGGATCGCCGTCCTCACGCTTCTCGCAGACGACGAGGATGCCGCGTCCCGTTCCCGTCGAGACGAACTCGGAGACATCGCCCGCTGCGAGCTTGGAAGCCGCGCGGACAACTGCGTTCTGGTCGGGGAACGCACCCTGGCGGAGTTCGACGACGCTGAACGTGAGGTTGGTCGAGACATCGGAGGTGGCGAGAACGGCTTCCTTGCCCTTGGCGCGGATCGCCTCGACGGACGCCTTGAACGCATCGGCCTTCGCGTCGCGGAGAGCGCGCGCGTCGATCTTGCCCTTGGCCTCCTCGAAAGTAGGCGTGTGGGCGGGGCGCGAGACGATCTTCTCGATGAGCCAGACATACCTGTCGCTCGCAACGACCGCATAGCGGAAGTCGGGCGAAGACGGGTCGAGCTCGGCGACATTGTCGGCAAAGTCGCGCGCGCCGGGGCAGATCGTCTCCTTGCGCTTCATGAAGCCTTCGACGAACTTGTCCTCGGGTGAGAACCAGTCGCTGACCTTCGACTCGATGCCGTCCTCCTTGGCGATCTTGTCCAGCCTGCTTGCCTTGGCGTCCTCGTCCTTGCCGAGGTCCGCGAAGGCGCGGCGCTGGAGGTTGGTCGTGAAGAACTCGACGGCCGCGAGCCTGCGGAGCTCGCTGTCGATCTCCGGACGGACCTCATCGAACGACTTCACCGTCTCGACGCCGTTGGTGTCCGTCGTGGTGTACTTGTCGGACGAAGCGTCGTAGTAGTCGCGCATCTCGTCCTCGGAAACGGTCATGCGTGCGAGCACGTTCGTATCCGCCGCGTCGAAGCGGAGGTATTTTATCTTCACGAGTTCGGGAAGAGCCAGCTTCTCGACGTTCTTGTCGTACCATGCCTTGAGGCCGGCGTCGTCGAGCTTGACCGCGTTGGCCTCCTCGGGCGTCTGCCTGAAGTTCGCGACGCGGACCGTGTACTTGTCCGTCGCGTCGGCGACTGCGAGATCCAGCTCCATCGGGGAGACGAAAACGCCGGAGCCGACGAGCTCGCCGACGACCGCACGGTTGACGAGCATGTCGCGGCGGAGGCTGCGCTCGAACACTTCGGGCGAGATGCCGACCTGCATCAGCTGGGCGCGGTACATGTTGTAATCGAACGACGAGCGGCCGAACATGCCCTGGATCGCGTCGGCAAGCGCGGCGTCGCTCACGACGACACCAGCCTGCTCCGCCGCGCGGACGCCTGCGAGGCGCTTCCACGTCTTAAGGTTGACAGAATACGCATCCTCGTCGCTGCGGCGCGAACGACCGAGGCCGATGGCCTCCGCGCGGACCTCGTCGAACTCGCGCGTCGTCACGGCCTTGCCGTCGAGAAGCCCCGCGTCGCCTATGTTGCGCTCTTCGTTCCTCCTCGTCGTGAAAAGGTCGTCAAAGCAAAACGCCGCCGAGACCACTACCGCAAACGCGCCCCACACCCACTTGTTTCGGATGAGCTTGTTGAACTGCAGAATAACCATTTTGTGCTGCTTCTTTCCTTGATTCTATTGTACTTGTTGAAATCTCCTAAATCGCCATCAGAAACCCAGGTCATCGTCTCCGGAATCAGACCCAGCCTCGGATTCCGAGGAATCCCCGGCCTCGCCTTCCTCCTCCGCGTCGGCTTCGACATCGACTTCCACGGCGACAGTCTCCGCCGCCGCCGCGGCCTGCTTGGCAAGAGCCTCGCGGTCGCGCTTGACGGAAGGCGCAAGCTCGCCGGAATTGACGTCTTCGCGACCCTCTGCGAACGCGCAGCGGTTCTTGAGCTCGCCGGCAGCGTCGAACGTCATGATGGTGACGCTCATGCGCTCGCCGATCGAAGGCAGCGCGCGGTGGATGCGGACCGCCGTGCGGGGCGAGAGCTTCCACTCGAGAGGCTTGCTCTCGACCGTGACTTCGCCAGTCGCGAAGTTCTTGACCTGCTTGAGGCCCTGGTCGAGAAGCGTGAGGCAGTCGCCGCGGTTGCCGTAGAGACCGGTGAAGAGTCCGTCCTGCGACGTGCGAATCTTGACCTCGTCCGCTGCCTTGAGCTCGGGGAACTTGAAGTGGCGACCCTCGATGCTGAGCGTTCCCGTAACGCAGCGAATCTGCGCGGCCTCGCCGTCGGTCGTGCGAATGTAGGCGATGCGCGACTCGCCCTTCGGGTTTACGATCTTGAAGCCGCCGGAGACGATGCTGAAGAGCGAATCCGGCAGGTTCCTGGGCAGCGTGACGTTGATTGTGCCGCTCTGGAGTACGATCGCCCTCGTCTTGTCGCCAAGAGGCTGCTCGCGCGTGGCGAAGCTGGCCGGTGTCTTGAGCGAGACGATGATCGCGTCGGAAAGCAGCGGGCTGAAGCGGATGTCCATCTGCGACGAACCGTCCGTCGTGCGGAATTCCGTGCCGAGCGGATAGTAGACTCCTTCTTCGGCGGACTCCCAGCTGCTGCTGCCGGGCTTCTTGTATTCGCCATGCCCGTCAAGCAGGCTGCAGAACGGCAAGGACGTGAAAATGCGTTCCGCCTTCTTCAGCTTGTCCGAGGCATCCACCGCCTGTTTGACGGCGTCGCCTTCGGCTGCGTCCGCCGCAGCCGAAACCCCGTCCTCAGCCGAATCGACGTCCCAGTCCTGCGCGAGGGAGGGAAGCGTCATCACAGATGCGGCCATGGCGGCCGTCAAGGTGCAAACTGTCAATTTCATTGTCGCTTGTCTTCTGTAGTGTTTATGTGGCTTGCCCGAACGGACGGCGCGCTCAGACGAGATGCGCGCCTTCCGAAGGCTTGATCAAAGAGCACGTCGGCTCGTCGCCGAACTTTGCCTTGTACTCCCTGGTGATCTGCGAGGCAATCTTGTCCGCAGCCGCAGGGTCGACGAGAAGGCAGCAGCTGCCGCCGAATCCGCCGCCGGAAAGGCGCGCGCCGTAGACCTCGGGAATCGCCTTGGCAGCGTCCACAATGGCGTCAAGCTCCTCGCAGGAGTTCTCGAACCAGTTGCGGCTCGACTCGTGCGAATCGTACATGAGCGCGCCGAAGCCCTTGAGGTCGCCCTTCTCGAGGAGCGCCGCGCCCTGGAGGACGCGCTCGTCCTCGCCGATCGGGTGGACCGCCCTGCGGGCCTTCGTCTCGTCGAGTCCGCCGCGGTACAGCACCCACTCGGCCATGGTGACGTCGCGCAGGTGCGTGACCGGCTTGCGAAGGACGCCCGCGAAGTACTTCGCCGCGTCCTCGCACGCCTGGCGGCGCGACGCATACGCGCCGTCGACAAGCGCGTGCTTGGCGTTGGACTTGACCATCATGAACGCGACGGCCGGACCCATCTCGACGTTCTCGAACGTGTTGAAGCGGAAGTCGCTCTTGACGAGCGCGCCGGCCTTGCCGTACATGGAGGACGCCTGGTCGAGAAGACCGCACGGGCAGCCTGCGAAGGTGTGCTCGGACTTCTGGCCGATCTTCGCCAGCTGGGTCTTGTCGAAGTTGGTTCCGTACAGCTTCTGGAGCGCAAGCGCGGTGCACATCTCGAGCGCCGCGGAGGAGGAAAGGCCCGCTCCAAGCGGAATGTTGCCGAGGAACATGCCCTTCCAGCCCTTGCCGGCCTTCGCGGGATTGCCGTCGAACAGCCAGTTGAACGTTCCGGTGACGTAGTTCTGCCAGGTCATCTCCTTCGCGGGCTTGACGTCGTTGACGTCGAACTTGGCCGTCTCCATCAGGTCGGCGGCCGTAAGCTCGCAGGACGTGTCGGCCGACGCGCTGACTGCGAAGAACGTGCCCTTGTCGATGGCGGCGGAGAAAACGTAGCCCTCGTTGTAGTCCGTGTGGTTGCCCAGAACCTCGATGCGGCCCGGCGCGTAGGCGACAATCTCGGGCTTCGCGCCGTACATCTTCTCAAACTTGGAGACCAGCTCGTCGTAGACTTCCTTGTTCTGCATTTTGGCTATCCTTTCAGGTTAAAGGTGTTCTAGTTCTTACTTGACCAGTTCGTCGATGTCCTTCGGCGGCTTCGAGAAGAAGGCCGAGTAGAGGAACATGTAGGCGAGGGCAAGAATCGGGACGATGTAGGCGACCATGAAGCCGGCCTTGTCCGCGATGAAGTTCTGGACGAGCGGGAGAACGCCTCCGCCGACGACCATGACCATGAAGAGGCCAGACGCCGCCGCCGTGTACTTGCCGAGCTTCTCGGTCGCGAGGTTGAAGGTGGACGGCCACATGATCGAGGTGCAAAGGCCGCAGAGCGCGAAGAGAAGCGCCGTAACCGGAACCTTGGCCATCACGAAGGCCTTTCCGGTGAACACGGGCATGGACGTCGTGGAGGTGTCGGGGATGAATACGCCGACGACGATGAGGAGCATTGCGACGAATGTCGTTACGCTCATGAGGATGCGGCTGGAGATCTTGCCGCCGATGAACGCGCCGACGGAACGCCCGATAAGCATGAGGAACCAGTAGGTGCCGGCGACCATGCCGGCAATCGTGGCGGCGTTCTGGACGCCTGCCTTGACGAGCGGGCCGTCCTGGGCGGAAAGCCAGAGATTCATCGTGCCGGGGATGCCGATCTCGATGCCGACGTACATGAAGATCGCGATGACGCCGAGGAGGCAGTGGCGGAACCTGAGCGGCGAGAGGACGGGGACGTTCTCGGACGTGGTGCCCTCGTCGGGGTTCGCAATCGGGATGAAGGAGAGGACGACGAACGCCGCCGCGAACACCGCAAGCGCGATGTACATCACGAGGTTCACGTCAGCGACCTTGGTCGCCTTGGAGACCTCGCCGATGAGCGCGCCGACGAGAACGGGCGTCGCCGTTCCGCAGACGGAGTTGAAGGTCGTGCCGATGAGGTTCAGCTGGTTGCCGCGGTTTCCGCCGCCGCCCAGGAGGTTCAGCATCGGGTTGACGACCATGTTCAGCATGCAGACCGAGAAGCCGCACACGAACGCGCCCAGGAGGTATACGCAGAACGGACCGACCATCGACTCGGCCGTGCCGGGGACCTTGCCGGAGAGGAACTGGATGAGGACACCGACGAAGCCCGTCGCGATGCCGATCATAGCCGTCTTCTTGTAGCCGCACTTCGTCAGCATCTTGCCCGCAGGAATGCCCATGAAGAGGTAGGCGAGGAAGTTCATCATGTTGCCCATCATGCCGAGCATGTTGGAGCCCTCGATGCCGGGCTGGTACTTCCAGACGTTGCCCATAGGCGCGGCAAGATTCGTGACGAACGAAATCATGCCGTAGATGAACATCATCGTGATGACGGCAACCCAATTTGTGCCCTTCTGGTCCTGCGTTTGCATACCGGAGTTTCTCCTTTTTTAAGTTTATAGGTTCTATTATAGCGAAATGGACGCCACTAGTCAATGCGGAGGCGCATCATCGCCTCACATCGCAGCCGCCAGCGCGGCGCCGAATTCCGAGCACTTGACCTCCGTCGCGCCCTCCATCTGGCGCGCGAAGTCGTAGGTGACCGTCTTCGCGGCGATTACCTTGTCCATAGCGGCGATGATGAGGTCCGCGGCCTCGGTCCACCCCATGTAGCGCAGCATCATCTCTCCGGAGAGGATGAGCGAGCCGGGGTTGACCTTGTCGAGCCCGGCGTACTTCGGCGCCGTGCCGTGCGTGGCCTCGAATACGGCGACGCCCGTCTGGTAGTTGATGTTCGCGCCAGGCGCGATGCCGATTCCGCCGACCGTAGCGGCGAGCGCGTCCGACACGTAGTCGCCGTTGAGGTTCAAGGTCGCGATCACGTCGTACTCCGCCGGACGCGTGAGGATCTGCTGCAGGAACGCGTCGCAGATGCAGTCCTTGACCGTGATCATGCGCCCGGTCTTCGGATTCCTGAACTCGCACCACGGTCCCTTGTCGATCAGCGTCGCGCCGTATTCGCGCTGCGCGAGCTTGTAGCCCCAGTCGCGGAACGCGCCCTCGGTGAACTTCTGGATGTTGCCCTTGTGGACAAGCGTCACCGACTTGCGGTCGTTGTCGATCGCATAGTCAAGCGCGGCCTTCACGAGGCGCTCCGTGCCCTCAAGGGAGACCGGCTTGATGCCGATGGACGCCGTCTTCGGGAAGCGGATTTTCTTCACGCCCATCTCGCCAAGGAGGAACGCCTTGACCTTCTCAACCTCGGGGGTTCCGTTCATCCACTCGATGCCGGCGTAGATGTCCTCCGTGTTCTCGCGGAAGATCACCATGTCCGTAAGCTCCGGACGCTTCACAGGGGAAGGCACGCCCTTGAACCACCTGACGGGCCTGAGGCACACGTAGAGGTCGAGCTCCTGGCGCATCGCGACGTTGATGGAGCGGATTCCGCCGCCGACGGGCGTGGTGAGCGGACCCTTGATCGAGACGAGGTTCTCGCGGCACGCGTCGAGCGTCGCCTGCGGAAGCCACTCGCCCGTCGCCTTGAACGCCTTCTCGCCCGCAAGAACTTCCTTCCACTCGATCTTGCGCGCGCCGCCGTAGGCCTTCTCGACCGCGGCGTTCCAAACAGTCATCGCGGCCCTGGTGATATCGGGGCCGGTTCCGTCTCCCTCGATGTACGGGATCACGGGGTTCGCGGGAACATTCAGCTTCCCGCCCTGCATTGTAATCTTTTCGCTCATAAGGTAGTATTATACCATAAATTGGGACCCACGCGGCAGCCAAGCGACAGTCGCACCATGGTGAAGGCGTCTGCCCGACCATATCAAGCACAGCTGTAGCCTACGCCGTGGATGGTCCGGATGGCCGATGCATCGCCTCCGACCTCCCCGACCTTGCGCCGCAGGTTCGCGACATGCTGGTCGAGTGTGCGGGTGGTGCCGAGGTAGTTCACTCCCCACACTTCGTTGAGCATCCTGTCGCGCGCAAGCACCTCGCCCGGATGCGCGGCGAAAAGCCTGGCGAGCTTCATCTCGATCTCGGTCAGCGGTGCGTACCTGTCGCCGCGCTCGAGCCTGTAGCGCCTCACGCTTGCAGTCGCCCCGCAGAAACCGAAGTCCGCTGCGGCATCGGCTTTCGGCGAAGAGGAAAGCTCCGCGCGGCGCAGAGCGGCGGAAACACGCGCCAGCAGCTCGCGGACCCCGAACGGCTTCGTCACATAGTCGTCCGCCCCGAGCTCCAGTCCGACGACCTTGTCTATCTCCTCGCTCTTGGCGGACAGCATGAGCACGGCAACGCGGCTTCCCGCTGCGCGCATCTCGCGGCATACGTCGTATCCGCTCTTGCCAGGCATCATGACATCAAGCACGACAAGGTCGAACGGCTCCTGCGAGCCCTTCCATGCGGCGACAGCAGCAACGCCGTCCGCCGCTGTCTCAACCGCATAGCCCTCGCCCGAGAGCAGGTCCTTCAGCGTCTCGCGTATGTCCGCATCGTCTTCCGCGACAAGTATTCTCTTCATTTGCCTCCTCCGAACGTGAGAACGAATTCCGCGCCACCTCCATCGCGCTCCGCGCAGACGAGCGTGCCGCCCATGCCCTCCGCGAGCCTGCGCGCGATGGAGAGTCCGAGGCCGCTGCCGGACGACTTGGCGGCGAGCGAATCGTCGCACCTGTAGAAGCGGTCGAACACTCGCTCCCTGTCGCGCCTTGGCACGCCCGGACCGCGGTCCGCGACTGTGACTGCGCCTTGCGAATCGACCTTCACGTCGAGCCGCCTGCCCTCCGCTGCGTATTTGACTGCGTTGTCGATCAGATTGAGGACAATCTGGCTCACTGCGTCGCGGTCGATGCGTCGCACAGCGGGCTCCGCGGCGGTTTCGACTGCGAGCACCATGCCAGCGGACTCCACGCGCGAGCGCTGGGACTCCGCGGCGTCGCGCACAACATCGCGCAGATCGACGTCGACGAAATCGTACTTGCGCCTGTTCTGCTCAAGCCGTCCGAAGTCAAGGACGTTGTCAACAAGCCGCGTCAGGCGCTCCGACTCCTTCGTTATGACGCCGAGATACCGCGCCTTCGCCGCGTCGTCCTTCGCTCGTCCCTCCGAAAGCATTTCCGCGCAGAGGCGTATCGACGTAAGCGGCGTCTTGAGCTCGTGCGAGACGTTCGAGACGAACGACGTCTTCCGCTCCGACTCGCGCCGTTCGCGCCGAGCTTCAGTGAAAAGGACAACGACACCTGCCGCGAAGAGCAGGAATATCACGCATCCTACGGACGCCGCGAGCAGCTGCACGCCGATTCCGTCCGCAGCGATGTCGTACGCGCCCACGCGCCACAGCGCAAGGGTGCGGTGCGGAAGCACCGGTGAAAGCGGGAACACCTCGTCGGGCGGAGCTTTCTCCGGCGTAGCGCCCGTCTTGAACAAAGCCTTTCCTGAACCATCCCTAACCTCGATGACGAACCCATCGCCCGCTGCATCGGCAAGAACGGACGGAAACTCGGCGAGGAACGCGACCGTCTCCAGCTCGGCGCCTACTATGCTTCCGTCCTCTGCCCTGCGCCATCCGACGAAGGAAAGCCGGTCGCCTTCGAACCAAGACATCCAGGTGAAGTCCTTTGCAGGCTCCCTGAACCCTTCTTCGAAAAGCGTCACGTACCTGCCGAGGAAACGACGCTCCTCCTGCGTCGCCCCGCGTTCGACCGGGAAGACGACGCCGCGTCCCGCGACCCAGCGAAACGCGTTCCTAACGAACGGCTCACGACGGGAAATCTCGGCGAGCGCGGCGTCCGTCGGATTCGACAGAACGGACGCCACGGCGGTCTCCGCCGCGTGCTTCGCCCGCTCCACGCACGCGGCGAGGCCGAGCGAAACGCGCCTTTCGGCAAGCGCGGCGTCCTTTCTCGCGGCCTGGGCGGACATCGCCGCGAGGTCGCCGGCAATCATCCCGGCCACCACCCATGCGAACACGAGCGAGGATGCCAGAAGCGTCGCAACGGCGACCGGGATGTGCCAGCGGCGTTTCATTTCGACTGCTGGTTCATGAGCTGGAAGCTGCGCGTCTTCATGCGCTTGCGGCCCCTGCGGTCATAGGACGACGCGTTCATGCTGCCGGAGAAGTTCATCTGCGCTTCCGCGTCTGCCTCAAGCGCCGCGTCCCTGCCGATTACCTTCTGCATTTCCATTGAGTTGGTGTAGTTGCGCTGCATAAGCGCCTCCGCGGCCTTGAACTCCCCGCGGTCGGCGAGCCTCAGCGCCTCCTCTGTGCGGACGGCGTTCTCGTTCAGCGCGCGTTCGCGCACGACGCTCTTGTTCACGCTTGCGGCCACCGCGGTTGCGTCGGCGGAATATGTGACCGTGCCAACGCCTGTGACGGTCTTCTGCCTCTCGTCCTTCGGGTCGACGTACGCAACCTCGGCCTTGGCGATCTCACGTGCGGAACCGACCGAGCCCGGGGCCGCGTCGCACTTGACGATCACGTACTTCTCCTGTCCGCCATAGAGCTGGTTGAGGTCGATCGACACAATGCCGTCGAGAATGCGTCCGTCGCGTCCGATCAGTTCGACGGGCGTGAAGCCGACGCCGAAGCTGACCTTTAGCGCCACCTTGGTCGCGGCCACGGACAGCACGTCGCCTAGCTCGCTCGCGAAGACGCGAGGCAGGTCGTCGGACTTCTCGACGAAGTAGCTGTTGCCGTCCGACTTCTGCGAGAGGCGCGTCATCAGGTCCTCGTTGTAGTCGACGCCGAGCCCTACCGTCGAAACCGCCACGCCCTCCTTCATGAGGAGCGCTCCGTAGCGTCCCAGCTCCTCGGCGGACGAAGGGCCGATGTTGGCCTGTCCGTCCGAGAGCAGCAGTATGCGGCTGATCTCGCACTTGCCCCTGAACTTCCTGAGTTCCGCCGCGCCCGCTGAGACGCCGTCGAAGAGAGCTGTGCCTCCGCACGCCTGTATGGAGTTTATCCGGGCGATGAGAGACTCCTTCTCCGAAACATACTGCGCGGGGACTATGACCTCGCTCCTGTTGTCGTACGCGACGACGCTCACGATGTCCTTCGGGTCCAGCCGCCTTATCGCCTCGCACGCCGCCTCCCTCGCCTTGACGATCTTGTCGCCGCCCATCGAGCCTGAGCGGTCGAGGACGATAGCCAGGTTCACCGAGGGACGGTTCGCCGCGGCCACCTTGTCCGCCGCGAGCGTGACCTTCACGTACGCCTCGCCCGCCTTGTCGGCGAGCCTAACCGAATAGTCCGGCTCGACGCGGCAGGATACCTCCGCCGAAGCCGTGCCCACCATTGCCGCCGCAAAAGCGGCAAGCGCGAATATAGATTTCTTCATGTTCATCCGTCCTTTCGTTTTCATCTCGGGCTCCATTGCCCTCGACGGTGAATATTTAACCATATTCCCACCCGGCGGTTGTCAAGCCGCCGTAAAACGTTTGTAAAGAAATCGCAAAGGCCTCTTCTCATGCCGTAGATTATAGCATATTTGGGACGTTCAGCGCTATGTTTGTCGCCACTAGCTATGGCAACACTCGCACTTGACCTGGAACGGCAAAAAATGGTAAAATTTACTGCGTTTTCCCGATTAGGGCATATCGGGACTGTAGCTCAACTGGACAGAGCGACGGTTTCCTAAACCGTAGGTTGGGAGTTCGATTCTCCCCAGTCCCACCACTCCGTTAGATGCGAAACACACTAGTCGCAGAGTGCGCACGCGGCAAGTCCGCCAAGGGCAGTTTCGCGGAACTTAGCGTTCATCCCTCGCCCCGTCTCAAGCATTGCAGCGAAAGCCTCGTCGAGCGTGACCTTCTGCTTCCCTGGCGTCGAAAGGCGCGCAAGCATCGCAGCGTTGAACGCCGTGCACGCGCCGACGGCGTTTCGTTCAATACAAGGAATCTGGACATAGCCGTCGACGGGATCGCACGTTAGGCCGAGGTGATGCTCCATCGCGATCTCCGCCGCAACTCCGACGAGCTCGGGAAGGAGTCCGTCCGTGCACGCGATCATCGCCGCCGCCATGCAGGACGCGACGCCGACCTCGCCCTGGCATCCGACTTCCGCGCCCGAGATCGACGCGTTGTTCTTCGCAATCGTCCCGATCACGCCCGCGACAAGAAGCGCGTCCTCGAGCTTTCCCTGCGGAACGTTCCTGTCGTTGCGAAGGAAATGGACGACACCCGCGAAAAGTCCAGAAGCGCCGCCCGTCGGCGCGGTGACGACTCGGTTGCCGGCGGCGTTTTCCTCCGCCGCCGCAAGCGCGTAGGCGTCAAGACGCGCAAGGAGCCCGAACTCCCCCGATGCATCGTCCGCCAGCCTGCGGACGTGTTCCGCGCGACGCTCGAGGCGGAGCGGACCGGGCAGCGTGCCGACGACGGAAAGCCCGCGCTCAACGGAATCATTCATCGCGTCGAGTATTCTGCGGATGCGCACGCGAACATCCTCCTCGGTACAGCCCGCGATCTCCTTTTCGTTCTCAATCGCGATTTCCGCGGGCGAGAGCCCGTACTTGCCCGAAAGCCGAAGGAAGGTTCCCCAGTCCCTGTAGCGGTACGGCACCTCGCACGGCTGGGCGAAGTCCCCTTCCGACTCGTCGCCGCAATCGCGCTCGATCGCGCCTCCTCCGACGGAATACCAGACTTCCTCGTAGAGCGACGCGCCCTCGCCGTCGGCGACAGTGAACTTCATTGCGTTTGCAAAGCGGTATGGATTGCGCTCGCGCCTGTGCATGACGATGGCGGACGCCTCGAGCCGTATCTTGCCGTCGGCGAAAGGTATGTCGTACCCGACCTTCGGATCGCGCAGGAGCGAATGCATGAAGTCTATGTCGCACGTCTCGGGTTCCTGTCCGAAAAGCCCCGCCGCAATCGCGCGGTCGGTTCCGTGCCCCTTGCCCGTGAGCGCAAGCGAACCATACAGATCGACGACGACGCGCTTCGCCCTTGAGAGCTTGGAGCGATCCATCGACGCCGCGTTCAACATGAAGTTGCGCGCCGCGCACATCGGCCCGATCGTGTGCGACGACGACGGACCAGGTCCGATCCTGAAAATGTCGAGAACGCTTGATGTAATGCAGTGGGCCATATGCCGCTCCTTTTAGTCCAATTATACCAAAAGGCCCGACCAGCCTGCAAGTGCGAACGCAGCATCAGTACGGCCAACGCATTAAAAGCCGATCCTTCCCCTTCGGGGCCCCTGGATCGTTTTTTAATGCGTTGGATGTGTCTCAGCAACCAGCAGCCAGCAGCGCAGTGTCCAATCCGAATGGTCGTGGCGCGTCTAGTGCGACCCTAGGACATACTAGGGGCAACAAATCGGCCGCGCCCGATCATCTTTTGTGAGTAGGCATCGAGCCTACGCTCCGATAGTGGATGAAATCCGCAGGGCTCTCACAAAAAAGACGGGCGCGCCC
>SUWC01000135.1 GCA_015061665.1 Lentisphaerota bacterium | reverse complement strand
CCCCATTTGCGGCGGCAGAGCGACACAATCATTGCAACACCAATGTTGGCTACCGTCGCAAACATAATGAGAATGTGGATATCCTTCGGCCAGGGCACAAGGTCTCCCATGCAGCAGTTGGCGAACTGCAAGACACACAATACGGCGGCGACGGCGACAAACACGACCGCCGCGCCATACCATGTGCAATACATGAACCGCCCCACCGCCATCATCATTTTCTTCATCGCCGTTTTCCTTTCATTGACAATTGGAATTGGTATTGGCAACATTTTCACATTGGCAACATTTCCCTCTCCCCTCTCGCGCAAGGGATGAGACAAGGATCCCCCTGCGCAGAGCGGCGGAGGACAACTTGTTTCGTTCAAAGGGTTTCATGGGTTTCTCCTTTCGGTCATTTCGTTTCGATCTTTG
This sequence comes from Lentisphaerota bacterium, assembly GCA_015061665.1. Taxonomy (GTDB): domain Bacteria; phylum Verrucomicrobiota; class Kiritimatiellia; order RFP12; family UBA1067; genus UBA1067. Next base: position 4,975 of record SUWC01000135.1, on the reverse strand, counting down.
CGCCGCAATGGACGCAGACGACATCGCTTTTGGAAATGGCGCGAAAGCGTGCGCGGTTCTCTTTGTCAAACGAATCGCGGCGAGGTATTGCAACTCGTTGTCCGCATTTCGGGCAAAGCAGATTGTCATATGCCGACCACTCAAAAACGGCTGCCACCGCGCCAACGACGATAAGCAATGTCACGGCAATTGCGGCACCAAGCGCACCCCTATACAAATACTGCAGCAAGCAAATCCGGCCATGGCAAGCACCATGAAGACAATACCCAATCTGCAATATAGCCTGAACTTTCTGAAGGCAGATTTCATCTCGCGCCTCCTTCTTTTGACGGAAGAGTCTTGCCGGGCGTGATCATCGGCGACTGCAGGATCGTGAGGACGACTGCGCCGCGACGGACGAGCCGGTAGTCTTCGCCGCGCCTCTCGTAGCGCGGCAGGGCGTATGAGATGTCGATGGCGAGATCGCCGAGCTTGCCGACGAACGTCTGCACCTTGTCCAGCCCGAGAAGCGCGCGCGAGTCGCCGAACGTCGGAACGCCCGCGCCCAGCACCTCTGCGAGCTGCGCACGGCCCTCAGCCGTGTCCGCGACGGGTATCCGCTCGCCATACGCCGTCTCAAGGCAGCCGAGAACATCCTTTGCCAGGCGCTGAAGTTCCGCTTCCTCGACATCGCCAGGATACGCGCGACGCGCGACGAAGTTCACGATCGGCACCTGAAAGAAGCTCGTCGTGCCGCTGTTCGGCTTGCATTCGACAAGCCCCGCAACGGGATGCTCCATAGGCGTCCATTCGTTCTTCGGCGGCCATTCAGGCGAGGAGACCTTTCGCTCGTCTTTGTCCTCCGTTGCGTCGAAGTCTATTCCGAAAAGTTTTCCAAGAGCTTCCCTCAGGCGCTTGGCCTCCGCATGCGCCTTCACCTGCTCCTCCTGCGAGACAAGCCCCGCAATTGACGAAGAAGCGACCGACACTGGCTCCTTTGCGCGTGGGATAAACGAGGTGTAGACACTGACAGATACGCTACACATCCTTTTCCGACCAACCATTCCCGATATGGAATATCCAACGCCTACGCCTTCCCGTTCTCCGGAGCCATGGATGTGGCTGAAGCTGGTAGAGACTGTCCGGCGTTTTCCCGAATCGCCCTTTGTCATCTGCTCGATGCGCTCGTCGATCTCTTCGTCGGAAAGCTCACCGTCGCTCTTGTCCGCCTCCATCTTCACGCCAAAGCGCTTCGAGATGTCGTCAGCAATCTCCTTCATGACCTTTCGGCATTCTTCGACCGACAACGTGCCGCCGCTCCCGCTCTTTTTCTCCCCTATGTCGAAACTGAAGGAATCAAGCCGACGCTCCTCGCCCTTGAAATCGAGACTCACAGATTTCACGCCATGATAAGGTGCGGACAAACGGACGGTTCCGTACGCGCTCCAGTTCGTCGTCGTCACCTTCGTCTCCGGGTCGTATGATGCGCTTGTATTGGATCGCACGGACTTGCCGAGCCGAACCGCGTAGTTCGTGGACCCAAGCGTCAGGTCAAACGGAGAGTCGACGGTGAAGGCAGATTCATCAGCGGCGGATGCAGAAACTCCGGCGCAAAGCGACATGCCGAGCGAAACGGCGCAAACCAACATAATGCAGGTCTTCATTTCAACGATCTCCCTTCCGTCCGGACTTGTCGCTGCGCTTCTTCGCCTGCGCCAGTATCGGAGACTGGACTATTTCCACCACTACCGCGCCGCGCAGAGCGACTTCGTACTTCCCGCTCCGTTTCACGTATGACGGCTGCGCGTACTTGATCCCGATGCTGATGTCGCCGACTCCGCCCTTGAAGAAATCGCCGGTGCGTCCGAGCTGAAGCATCGCCCTGAGGTCGCCGAACGCAGGCGGCTCATCATCCGGCGAATCGCCTTTCTCCGCCTTCTTCGCGTCGACATCGTACTCTGGAATCTTCTCCCCGAACTCCTGCTCAAGCGCATCCAGTATCTTCTTTGACTCGGCCTTCAGTTCCTCCTCTCCGACATGGCCGTCGAAAGCATGGCGTATGGCAAACGACGTCATCGGGATGAAGAGCATGCGGACGCCCATGTCCGCCCTGCGCTCTGTGCATCCGGCAAACGGCTTCTCGAGGGGAAACCATTCGGCCTTCACCGGACTGTTTGTCAGCGTCAGCAGCGCGGCGGACATGTCGTTTGTGGAGGACGGCGAGTCGAGGTCTACGCCGAACACGCGCTTGATCGTCGCGCGCAATGCATCCGCCTCCCTGTGCGCCTTCTCCTGCTCGGGCGTGCGTAGCGAAAGGTCGACGGCATGGGGCTTGTTCGTGTAGACCGGGATATGCCCGTCGTCGCGGGACGCGGCAGAAAAAGTTCCATGCCTGAACGGACGTTCAATGGTGAGGCTCAACGAATATGTCTTGTCGCTGTGGATCATCGCCGAGAAGCGATACTCCACTTTGCCGTACCTGTTCGTCATGTCAGCGATTGCGTGCCGAAAACTTACCGCGTATCCAGGGGAGTCCGCACAATCCTTGGCGCACTCCGCGATCCGCGCAAGCGCATCCTCCTCCGTCGCATCGTCGTCGACATTCATCTCCACGCCAAGCCGAACGGATATGTCCGCTGCGACCTCGTCCAGCTTCTTGCAGCAGTCGTTGAACGTCAGCTTTCCGCCTAAGCCCCTCCTTCCTATCGAGAGATGCACATTCGAAAGGGCCTTGTCCTCGCCATTGAACGAGAGCCATGCATTCTTGGCGCCGAAGTACGGCTGGGCAAAATGCGCTTCGCCGGAATGGTACCAGTTCGTGACCGTCTCGCCAGACTTGTCGTCCTTACGGACGTCCTTATGCGACTTGACGCCGTTACCGAGCGCCTTCGCATACTCGGGCGATCCGATCTCAAGGTCAAACGGCGAATCGACGACGATCTTGCCGTCCTCTATGCGAAATCCATCGCCTTTCGCCGCGCATGCGCACAGCGCGCCGACGATGCACGCGGACAGAATCTCTCTTCTAAATTTTTTCATAAGCAACATTATACCAAATCCGCGGCGGATGCGCCGCGTTCGATGACGCTGCACGACTTCAGCGAATGAAGTAGGCCGCGCGGCGAGCGAGAGCGCCGACGCGGTCGAACCCAATCAGGCGTCCGAGCCGCTCCGATGCCGCGCCCCACTTGCGGTAGAACAGGTTGAACAGGAGATACGGCATCAGCTGGCTTCGCGCGTGCGGCAGACGCCGCCAGATGTTGCCGAGGGTGTACACCTCACGGTATACGCGCAGATAGCCATCGTAGAGTTCCTCAGGCGTCATGTTCTTCGGGCGGATCACGACATGCGCCGTGTCGTAGTGCGAGAGGTCGTTGTCGATTATTCGCCCCTCCCTGCGCATTCTGTCGTAGAAAGGCGTGCCCGGATATGGCGTCGCGATGTGGGAAGTGACGGTCTCGATTCTGTTGGCGACCACCCATTCTACAGTCCGGTCGAATGTCGATGGATCGTCCGCGTCCAGTCCGAACACGAAACTCGCGTTGACCATGATTCCCCTCGAATGCAGGGCCTCTGCGAGGGCCTCGAACCGAGACACCTTGTTCTGCCCCTTCCCAACGCCGGAAAGCGAATCGGGGTTGACGCTCTCGAAGCCGATGAAAAGGCTCTGACACCCCGTCTCCGCCATCAAATCGAGAAGGTCCGGCATATCCAGGATGTTCGCCGACACCGCAGCGCTCCATTTGAGGCGCATCGGACGGAGCTCAGCGAGTAGTTCGCGCGTGAACGCGGGGCTGCCGATGAAATTGTCGTCGATGAACATTATGTGGCGCGTCGCCTTCGAACGCACCTCGGACGCGACCGACTCGACCGTGCGGTGGACATATCCGCCGCCGTGCCGCCGGACCGCCGCGTTGTAGCAGAAGTCACATGCGAACGGACACCCCCTGCTCGCCGCGATGACGTTGTCGTACAGGCATCCGCGCGTGTCCACCGACCGGAAGGACGGCGCGAGAAGCCGCTCACCGGAAAACGACATCGGCGTCTCGTACCGCCGGCGAAGCCTTCCCGCGGCGGCATCCCCCAGCACGTCGCGCCAGTGGCCCTCGGCTGGTCCAATGCAGATCGTCTCGAACATCTCCGATGCAAGGTCGGGATTGGACGTAACTCCGATTCCGCCGACCACGACTGGAACGCCGAGTCGGCGGTATTCGCCGTCCAGAACGCGGGCCCGATCAAGGACATCGATACTCGCGGATATTCCAACGAGATCGAACCCTGCCGACGGAATGTCGGGGGCGGAGTTCTCGTTTACGACGACGACTTCATGTCCGCAGTCCTCGACTATGCGAGCTATCGTAAGAAGCCCGAGATGCGGAGCCATCCTCGCCTTTAGCGAGGTGTCCATCGGCCTCGTCGCCGCAAGCGGCTGTATCAGCTTCACGCGCATATCAGTACATCATTCCCTCCGCCCGCGGCGCATCCCTCACAACCTTTAGCTTTCCGGAGCCGTTCGGCCCCGCGACGACATGGCATATCGGTCTCGTCTCTTCACTCATTCTTTTGACATTATACCAAATCCGCGGCGAATGCGACGCGGGAGGCTAAAGATTCACGAGCTGGACCCAGTGGTAGTTCCTTTCCTTCCAGTGTGGTTTGCCGTCCGGATAGAATTCAACAACGCCGTCGAAGTTTCCGTCTCTGCCCTTTGTCCAGAAGTAGCCCTTCTCGGCATTCCAGCGCAACTTCTCGCCGTCATACGGATCGAGAGGCACTTCGTCAAGAAATTCCGGAACAAGCTCATCAAGGGAGTCCGGCAGCTTCCCGTGCTTCGCACGATACGACTGGCACGCAAGGACCGCAATGAAGGAACGCGACTTGAAACGCCTCTCGAAGAGTGTGGCATAACTGTCGTTTCTGCTCGGCATCTTCTTTTGTCCGAGGAAGTTGCGCGCAAGCGGACTGGTGCCGACATCGCTGGCCCATAGCCCAGCGT
>SUWC01000134.1 GCA_015061665.1 Lentisphaerota bacterium | reverse complement strand
CAGAAGGTCGAGGGGCTTTCGGCGGGGGCAGACGACTACTTGACCAAGCCGTTCTCCATCGCCGAACTTATCGCACGCATCGCCGCCCTTCTGCGCCGCGCGCTACTTGCGGCTCCAGCTGGAGCCGGCGTGTTCGCATTTGGCTCTTCGACGGTAGATGCCTCCACGCTTACAATTACCGCCTCCGACGGAACATCCCAAAGGATTCTTCCGCGCGAGCTTGGGTTCCTGAGGCTCTTCGCGGAAAATCCCGGCAAGGTATTCACGCGCGACGACCTGCTCGACCGGTTCTGGGGCGTGTCCTACTACGGCACGACGCGAACGCTCGATCAGCGACTCGCGCTCCTCCGCAAGAAACTCGGTGCAGACGCCTCATGCATCGCGGCCGTACATGGCATAGGATACAGATACGTTCCTGTATCATAAACAGTCGGGAGCGTCACCTGAAGGTGGTGTTTTGGATTCTGCTCGACCTCCTTGCCAGCAGCATCCTTCTAACGCGAAATTATCTGATGATGATCATAAGCCCCGTCGGCTTCCAGACGAGCGAATAGGTCGTAACGCCGTTCGCGGTCGTCGACTTCACTCCCCACTTGCCGTTCTTGCCGTTGTACTTCTCTACAGCAGCGAGGGCCGCGGAAACGGACGGCTTGCCGGTCGCCGTCCCGTTGACGGTCAGAAACACCTGGCCGTCCGTGACGGCATCGACATCATCTACTTCGACGACAGTGCCCGCGAGATCGACATCGCCCGTAATAGTCGCCGCCGCGTCTCCGTAAATCACCGCACCATCCTCAAATGTCACGCCACCCGTCAGTTTCAACGGACCGGCGAGGATGCCGCCCGTCTTCACAGTAGTCGCCGTTGACAACGTACCCGTTCCCCCGAGAGTCGCCCCGTTCTCGACGGTGACCTTTGACGTCCCCCATCCCGATGTGTCGACATTCAATCGTCCGGCACGCACCGTCGTATCGCCGCGATGGGCGATACTTGCACCATTGAGCGTCCATACACCCCCGCCAACCTTGTCGATGGCAAATTTGCAGCTGTTGGCTGTTTCTTCCGCGATCGATCCGGCGTACGTCCCGCTTGCCCCCGAACTCCCGACGCGCAGAATCACCGTCTTATATGAAATCTGCGTAGTGATTTTTGTGTCAGCGTTGTCCACTTCCGGATCATCTGATTCGGTCGAGAGCATTCCGTACTCGATGACATCCGGCTTGGACTCGTTGTTGCCGATCATCGGCTTTAGCTTTATCGACGTATTGTTGCCTAATTTCAGCGAACCTCCGCCCGTGCCCATGCCCACGTCTGGGCCGCGCCAGCTTTCTCCTCTGCTTCCCATATTCCAGTAGAGAGTGCCGCCAAAGCCCGAAAGATTCATGTTGTTGTTGACTGTCGGCGTATGGCCGTAGTTAACCTCAAGCGTGCCATCGCCGGACAGCGTGCCATTGAACGAGTAGGTTTGCTGATCAATGTTAAGTTTCGCGGGATCTTCCGTCGCCTCGACGCGAATGTTGTTGCCGACAGTCCCGCCCGAGGCATTTGAAGATGTCTTGGAAAGGTGTGCCCCGTTGCCAAACACGATATCCCCCGACCCGAAACTGTCTGGTGTGTAAAAGCGAATCTGATTTGTGGTATTCAGTACCGTACCGCCCGTATGCGTGTTGGCGACAAGTGCATTATCGCGTTTCTCGTTGTTCTGCCTGAAGTAGGTCTGGTTCGTGCCGACCATCACATACCTGAGGTTGCCGCCGAGAATGGCGTTCTTGTTGAAACCGAGCGTGCCGTTGCCGAGACCGAGCGTAACCGTGCCAGTCGTCTCGTCGTTTGAGTTTGTGACGATATAGAGTTTATCCGCCGAGAAAGAATTGTCCGGCACGCTGCCGATCCTCAGGTCATGACCATTTAGATCAATCGTCGCACCTGCACCTACGGAAAGCGTGTCGAGGGATTCATCTTTCTCGAGAGTCCATGTCTCGCCCGCCTCAATCGCCTTTGCGCCTGTCCATGCGGGAAAAGCAGCGGCGATTGCGGCAATCTGCACATCCGTCAGCGCAGTGCGGTAAAACCGCACATCGTCAAAAAATTGGTTTTTCTGCTCGCTCAATCCCGTGTTGTTGACATTGCCATTAATGCTTCCGAACTGCCAATGCCCCTCGACAGGGTCGACCTCGGACTCAAGTTGCGCTGAGTCCTTCAGCTCGCCATCGACATAAAGCGCCACTGTCTTCGAGCTGCCAACAAAAGTCACGGCATAGAAGTGATAGGCGTCTGATGCATTCTCCACTTCCGCCTCAATCAAATCGCTGTGCGCGGCCGTTCCGAAGAAAGGAGAAACCGTAACCTTGTTTGCACCGCCTGAAGCAAGAGCGATCCCCCGCGTTTTCGCACCGTCAGTCGAGTTGCGACTGCCAAGTCCAAATATTACTCCGTTATCGACTGACGTCACTTTCGCCACAACAGTCAGAGTCCAGCCTCCCCACACGTCCTCCGTCCCGATGCCGCTGCCCCAGCCCTTCCCCGTGTGCTTAAGTGCAAACCCACCTTGCGAAACAACGTATGTGCCTTCGATGGCGGCTTCGGTAGCAAAGGAGCCGTGTTCGGTTGAATCTCCGTCAAACTTCCACCAGACATATGGAATCAATCCGTTTTCGTCCGTCGCGCCGTTGCCGACGGATGCGCCGAGGGCACCTCCAGCGAAAAGTATCTGTGCAACGAGAATTGGAATGATTGATCCGGCTTTCATTTTTGACAATCCTTTCTTAAGTTTACAATACTATTCTACACCCAACCTCGCGTTCGCGCCATCCCTTGATGGGGGGATGGCGCATCCCCCGCAAGACAGATTCAGGGTTCTTCTTCATGCAGAATCAGCGAAAGCCTGTACTTGCGTCCGGAATGGACGCGGAACTGCGGCAGCGCTCTGGCATTCGCACTCCATGAATCGTCACCGCCCACGCCCATCTGTGCCGCGTCGATATTTACGGTGAGCGTTCCGTCAGGCTCCGGCAGTTCCTCGACATGACGCGCATGCTCAAGGTCCTGCTGCGTCCACGGCCAGACATTGAAGCCAAAGGACGAGCCATCCGCCGCTTCAACAGCCAACGTGCCGATTTCAAGTCGTGTCGTCTCCGTCCTGTATCCCTGCTCGCCGGGAATGACATAGTTGTTGGGATTGAGCTCCGCTACGCTCATCTGCCATTCGCCGACATTCGTCGCCGCCCTGCGGTCGCAGTAGTTCTCCCACGGCCCGCGCCCCCTCCAGCGCACCAAGGTGTTCGTGCCGCCGCAAACGCGGAAAGTCAGCCCCGCGCGGGGTATGTCCGGCAATCCCTCCGCCGCGACGAACAGCCATTCGACCTTCAAGGATCCATCTGGCAGCTCCTGCGTCGCGATATCGCTTGTGCAACCATCGGGGACTTTCCCCGTTTCGGTCGCATTCTTCCATATCTTGCAGACGCTCGGCATCTTCCAGCCCCTGTCGTTGTCCGTGGGCGCGCGATAGAAGTTCGGCTTGAACACGATGTCCCCGATCTGCCGGCCTCGAGTGCGTGCGCGGAGAGATGCGGACTGACTCAGCGTCGCACCAGGCGCATTCGGCAGGGAAAGCGAACAGGCTCCGAGATTCAGCGCCCGTGCTTCCAGCGCAGAACCGTGCGGACGGCGGAAGGCGTCGAAAATCCCGTTGCAGCAGAAGCCGCCGTCATTGGGACTGTCGCCGAAATCGCCGCCGTACTTCAGGTTCCCGTCTGCACCGAGAAGCGCCTGATCTGCAAAATCCCAGATGAATCCGCCTTGATAATGCCGGTTTCTCGCGACAAGCTCCCAGTGCGATTCCTGCGAACCGCCCGCATTGCCCATCGCATGGAGATATTCACACTGGACAAGCGGCTTCGGCGGCGCGTTCGTCACATATCCCTCGCACCTCGCCGCCGGCCAGTACATCGGAGCCAGAATGTCCGAATAGGGCACCGGCCTGTCTGTTGAATACTGAACCGGACGGGATTCGTCTATAGACTTGATCGCGTCATATTCAGCCTGAAGATTCTCGCCCTCCCAGCATTCGTTTCCGAGACTCCAGAAATAAATCGACGGATGATGACGGTAGGTCTTCACCATATTGACGCCTCGCTCCACGAAAGAACCGCGCCATTCCTTTCGGCAGGCGAGCGACCGACGCGCGTTCCCCTGCCCGGAGCCGTGACACTCCACATTGGCCTCGCAGACAAGCAACAGCCCGTATTTGTCGCACAGGCGATACCAGTACGAGTCGTTCGGATAGTGACAATTCCTTACCGCATTGAACCCATATTCTTTTATGAGTCTGACATCGCGCTCCATCTCCTCATGCGTGACCGCATAGCCGCCGCGGGGGGACATCTCGTGCCGGTTGACCCCCCTGACAACGAGCCTCTCGCCATTCACGTAAACAACAGAATTTGAAATGTCGATGTCGCGGTATCCGTCCGCCCATGCATACCAGTCGCCGTTTGCGGACTGCCAGGTGCGAACATAGAGCTTCGGGTTCTCAGGCGACCATTTCTCCGGATCCGCAACCGGCGGCAGATGTTCAGCGTCTCTGACATCGTGCGGCGTGTCGATGCCTTCCGCCTGAAGCCACACATCGCGATAGATGCCGGAGAGTCTCCAGAAATCCTGATCCTCCAGATACGAGCCGTCGCACCATCGATAGACAGAGACCTCGACAAGGTTTCCGTTCTTGTTCAGGTAAGGCGTGACGTCGAACTCCGCAGGCATGCGCGAATCCTCCGCATAGCCGACATCTCTCCCATGTGTAGTTTGTGTAGATCGGGGGATCGTAATCGCCCTGCAGCTGCCAGCATCCGGGCACGGCGATCCTGCCTCGCCTGACCGCGGCGGAGTCCGGTCTCGCCCGCCATTCAAATTCCCAATCGCCGTTCAACGACATGACATAAGGCGAATCTTCACGGGGTCTCTCGAGATTTGCCCACGCTCTGGCCGCAGTCTCGTTCGCGAACGGCACAAGCTCATCACGCGGAGCAAGAGTGTTGACGCGACTGACCGCCGGATCCTCCCAACAAGGAATTGCCGCAGTCTGTGCGCTGTTCGCCGCATCTCCAGCAGCAACCAGAACGCTTGCGAGGCCGATGCACGCAGTCTTTTTTAACAATCCTTTCATAAGTTTACGCCACTATTCTACACCCGGCCTTGCCAACGCGCCATCCCTTGATGGGGGGGAGAAACGCGTCAATCACAATTCGTCTTCAAAATGACAAATGTCATTTTATAGACTATCTGCGCCTTGTCTTACTGCAAATAACCGTCTATAAAATGATATTTCTTCATTTTTCAGACGATATTGTGGAGTAGAGCGTTCCGCCTCGGTTTCTCCGATGCGGACGCCCCCTCATCAAACCGTGCGTGCGGATTTCCCGCACACGGCTTCCCGTGTGAAACTGGCGTCATCGGTATCTCCTTCCTGTGAG
>SUWC01000022.1 GCA_015061665.1 Lentisphaerota bacterium | reverse complement strand
GGAAGACATTGGCTATTCAGATATGGAACGCGCTCAAGCCCGTGATAATCGGGGCCGTCGGCGGCGGCATCGTCTCGTTCTCGGCGAGCGGATGCTCTTCGCTGACGCCCAGCGACAAGACGCAGACCATGGGCGTCTACGCCTTCGGCATCCCCGGCATCGCGGTCATATCGCAGACCACGCAAGCGGCTGACAACAAGGGCGAAGACACCAACGTGCCTGTGCAGGTAAACCCCGTCGGCGTCAAGCCGTAGACGGAGGCGGATGTTTCGCTACGGGGTGGCGGTCCGGGGCTGCTGCCTCGGTCTCGACCGCGCAGGTCTTTGAGCCTTCTAGCTCAAGACAAGAAGCTTCGCTTAGTCAGTCAAGCCTCAGCGATGATCTGTGGTTGCGTGCAACGTTGTTAATACGGCTCAAGCCTGCGCGCGTCTCACTCGGCACACCCCGCTCCCGCCACCCCTCCGCTAAAAATAGGAGCTTCGCGCTATGATTTAGCTGGCCGCTAGCTTCACCTATAATAATAGAAATAGGCGACAGGACGCGGCGCTTATATTTGCTTGAGATTGACGAACATCTCACTTCACATCTGCTCGCGCCCGAGATATTATTTCGTTGCGCACGGGCATCGAGCCCGCGCGGGATGTTGGGCTTCAAGTGAGCTTTCGATTTGCTTTCTGTTTACGCTTGCGAGAGCTTATGGCTTATTAAGCTACGGGGATATTAGCGCTTACCAAACTCACGGCACACTTACCTAAACACATATCCGCTTTGAGTCGGCAAGGCATAATGCGCAAACCCAACAACTGAACAGTATGGCCTGAACCCATAATAGCAAGGAGCGGGAAACCAAATGCGGATACGCGCCCGAGCTTCGTAGACAACACGGAGTAGCCGTCGCGCACTCGCTGCACGATTTCACCTTGAGCAGCGCATCTAGGCGCAAGGCATGCTCTTGGGAGATGGCGGAGCTATAAGCTCTAGATGCCTAGAAGCCTTGTAAAGGACTGATAATCGATAGCAATCGACAAACCACTTCAAAGGGGCTGTATCTCTGCGTGAGACCTTCAACCGAAGATATTTGATTCCCAGTCCTCGCCCACAATCAATAAATCGGGAGCGCGCGAGGGAGGCGAATGGGTAGTGACTTAGAAGTCGAACGCGACACGACCTTTTCACGAAGCGGCGAGACGCCGCTTCCCCCAGTCAAACGGCCACTCTCCAACCCCTTCTACACGTTCTACATGTTCTACACGGCTCCCACTTCATTCACAGCACTCGCGCAGAATCAGATAAATCGGGAGCGCGCGAGGGAAGGCGAATGGGAGTGACTTGGAAGTCGACTGCGACACGACCTTTCTAGGTCCGTCGCGGAGCGACGGACCCCCTGCAAGTTTAGCCGTTCTTTCGACTGCGACACGACCTTATTGCTGCCTGACCGCAAAGGCTTGACTCACTGGCGAGAAGCCGGTTATGGACCGGGGAGGACTACGCACGGCAGCGCGCAAATCGGCCGTATCAAAAGGCGAGGACCGTTGCCACGAACGAAGCCAAGCCCTTACACGCAAGCAGCATGGGGAACGGGGAATGGGGAACGGGGAATGGGGAATGGGGAACGGGGAATGGGGAATGGGGAACGGGGGAGAGGGAAGAGGGGGAAGTGGGGGAAGAGGGGGAAGTGGGGGAAGAGGGATAATTTGGAGACGCGGCTTCCAGCCGCGTTGGAATTGTAAGTGGGCTGTATTATACGCGGCTGGAAGCCGCGTCTCCAAAGGTGCAGCCTAACCACACGGGGACAGTACCCTTCATTCGCAGCTCTCGCACGGTTTATGGTATAATGTACTGACTATGTCATCTCTTAAGAAAACGATATTGGCGTGGCCATTCATATTTGGGACTGTAATCCTGGCGTGCTGGCTCACCGAACTGGCGGCGAAGCACTTCTTCGGCATCGACCTGCCTGTCCAGCAGTCCGTCGCATTCGTAAAGGGCGCGCGCGGCTGGAACCTAGTAAAGATACTCTTCACCGTCATAGTCGTCGCGCCGATAATGGAGGAGTTCATCTTCCGCTTCCTCCTCTACAAGGTGCCCCGCAAGGGCGGAGAGCTGCTGCTGCCGAAGCTCATCTACTTCCTCATCCTCTATCCAATAATAGTCGCTGTCATCTCCTCCTTCCTGTTCTCGATGGCGCACTACTACGACGTCATGAAGCTGTTCAAGACCGGGCGCCTCGTCTTCCTCGGATGGAACAACGCGTTCATAGCGCTTTTCCTGTTCGGCATGGCGCAGTGCTGGCTGTACAAGACCACCTCCTGGCTGTGGTCGCCCATCCTCAACCACGCGCTCTTCAACGCGACGAACGTCGCGCTCATATTCATCCTCCCCGAGGTCGCAAAGTGAGAGTCTGCTTCGAGACGTTCGGCTGCCGCCTCAACCGCGCGGAGGCGCTTCAGCGCGAGGCGCAGTTCATCGCCAGCGGATGGACCACCACGGCGTCCCATGCGGACGCCGACCTCATAGTGGTGCGGGGATGCTCCGTGACCTCCCGCGCCCAGCGCGACTGCGAGCACGTCATCGCCCACATAAGGCGCAAATACCCCAACAAGCGCATTGTCGTGGAAGGCTGCCTTCCCGAGGCGAAGAAGCCACAGCCCTTCCTCCCCGCGTCGCTTTCCGGGACGGACGCCGTTCCCGTCTCCACGGCGCGCGCGTACCTGAAGATACAGGACGGATGCAACGGGGCCTGCGCTTTCTGCATCGTCCCGCAGTTCCGCGGGAAGTCCGTCTCCGTTCCATTCGACGAAGTCATGGACAAGGCCAGGCGCTTCATCGAGTCGGGCTACCACGAGATCGTCATAACGGGGTGCAACGCGGCGCAGTACCTCGACGGCGGCGCGCGCCTCCCACGGCTAGTCGCGTCCCTCGCCGAGCTCGGCGCGCAGAACGCCGACGCGCCGTGCAGGATACGGCTCGGCTCCGTAGAGCCAGGTGCAATCGCCTCCGAAATAGTCGACGTGATGTCGGCGAACCCCAACGTCTGCCGCTACCTGCACCTGCCCGTGCAGTCCGGCTCCACGCGCACCCTCTCCGCGATGAAGCGTCCCTACACCATCCACGACGTCGAGTCGATCGTGCGCAAGGCGCGCGAACTGATGCCCGACGTCGCGATCGCGTGCGACCTCATGACCGGCTTCCCGGGCGAAAGCGAGGTGGACATGATAGCGACGCTCGGCGTGATGCGGCGGCTGCGCTTCTCGAAGGCGCACGTATTCCCATATTCCGAGCGCCCCGACACGCCGGCCGTGAAGATGCCCCACTCCGTCCCGCGCGAGGTGCGGCGCGAGCGCGCGCACCAGGTGGCGGCGGAGGCGGACGCCGAACGCGGACGCTTCGCGCACTCCTTCGCGGGAAAGACGGTCGAGATGGTCGTGGAGGACGAAAGGCATATCGCGGGCTGGTCTTCGCAGTACCTCTGGTGCGTGGCGAACCCGGATGGAGGAGCCAACGCCCACATTCTGACGGCAAAGCGCAAGTCCCTCGTGAAGATGCGCGTGACGTCCGTCTCGGGACACATGCTCCTCGGCGACGTAGTTTAGCGAATGGCGGGCGAGACGGCAAAGACGGAGGCGATCTGCCTCAGAATCCACCCGTGGTCGCAGACCAGCCACGTCGTCCAGTGGCTTGCCCCGTTCGGCGGCCTCTCCACCGTCGTAAAGGGAGCGGTCAGGCCGAAAAGCGCCTTCCTGGGGCAGTACGACCTCAACTACAAGTGCGACATCGTCTACTATCTGCGCGCGAGGAACGAACTGCACGCCCTCAGGGAATGCGCGCCCGTCCGCACTCGCGACGCGCTCAGGGGATGCCTCCCCGCGCTGCTTGCGGCCGACCACTTCCGCTCGCTTGCGGGGGAGCTCGCGCCGTCGGGCGAGGAGGCGCGAGAGTGGTTCGAACTGCTCGACAGCTCCCTCGACGCGCTCGCGTCGATTGCCGCGCAAGGCCCTGAAACCGACCGCGCGGCGCTCGCGGCGGAACTCGTCGCCTTCGAGCTTTCGGCTCTCCAATTATCGGGACTTTACCCCGAAATCGAGGCGGAATCAGGTGTTTTCGCCTTGCGCGGAGAGCGAAAGATACCCATTTCGGAGGGAGTGACCAGGTGCCTGAGGGATCCGCGTGCCGAAAAAAACATTCAGATTCTACTGGACGCGGCAAGGGTAATTGGTGTATTCTATGATTTCCACTTGGATTGTCCCCTCAACGGGAGGCGGGCTGTCGTCAAGTCGATTTCTCAACAGAAAGAAAAGGCAACATAAATGGCAACTATCAACATGATGGGCGCGGCAATGCTCGCCGCCAGCGTGATCGCGGGATGCTGCGACAAGTGCAACAAGGCCGAGGAAAAGACCGAGGCTTCGGCTCCTGCGGCGGTTCAGTCAGTCCAGGCCGAGGCGAAGGACGAGTCGAAGAAGGACCCCGCGGAAGTCGTGATTTCCGTCAACGGAGCCGAGCTGAAGCGCGGCGAAATCGACGCGAACGTCGCGAAGGTCATCGAAGCGCAGGGCGAGAACATCCCCGCCGAGCAGCGCGAATTCGCGAAGACGAGGATCGCACAGCTCCTCGCGCAGGAGTTCATAACCGAGCACGTCCTCGTCAAGAAGGCGAAGGAGCTCGGCTACGAAGCGACGGAGGAGGACCTCAAGGAGCGCGAGGCGGAGATCGTCAAGGGCTTCGCGGGACGCCCCGGCGCTCCCAAGTCCATCGAAGAGGCCGCCGAGAAATCCCCGCTCGGCAAGGAGACCGCGCTCGCCAGCTTCCGCAACGGCGTCCTGATCGACAAGATGATCAAGGGCGAGGTCACGTCCAAGGACACGACGGACTACACGGCCGAGGCGCAGAAGATAATCGACGGCATCAAGGAGCAGAACTCCAAGCTCGCCGGACCCGAGGAGGCGCTCAAGAAGATTCAGGAGCTCAAGGCGCAACTCGACGCGACGGAGGAGTCTAAGCGGGCCGAGAAGTTCGCAGAACTCGCCAAGAAGGAGTCCGCATGCCCATCCAAGGCCAAGGGAGGCGACCTCGGCGACTTCACGCACGGCATGATGGTCCCAGAGTTCGACAAGGCCGCCTTCGCGCTTGAGGTCGGTCAGATCTCCGAGCCCGTCAAGACGCAGTTCGGCTACCACCTCATCCTCACGACGGCCAAGACGCCCGCAACGGAGGCGACGGACGACACGCCCGCCGAACCCGAGAAGGTGCGCGCCAGCCACATCCTGATCAAGACCGACGAGGCGCGCCCTGTCCCCGAACTCAAGCAGGTCGTCGACTACCTCCGCAACCAGGCCGAGGGCGGCAAGATCCAGGAGTACCTTTCCGGTCTCATCCGCGCGGCAAACGTCAAGGCGGCGGACGAGTTCAAGGCCCTCATTCCCCCGCCGGAAGAGGCCTCTGAAGAAAAGTGAGGGTGGGCAGTTGAAAGCCTGACGAAAAAATGATATAATATCGCTTCAAAATTTCGAAAGGAAAAGCAACAATGAGCCAGCATCCATCACTCAAGGGTACCAGCAAGATCACTTCAAGGCGCAATGTCCTTAAGCGCTTCGAGCGCGTCAACCTTCTCCAGAAGCGCGGAGAGTGGAAGGAAGGAAGCCGCGGTCTCGGTCTCAAGAAGACGAAGCCCGAGGCGTAATCCTCTGACTTGCATTGCAACAGGAAAAAGGCTCCGGCAACCGCCGGAGCCTTTTTTTGTATCGTACCATACGCCTTACCCCCATTTATGGTATAATATAAAAAGCACATTTTTCAAGTACGTCGGAGAAAAGATGAACGAATCAGACACTTCTAGGCACTTCCTCAGGCAGTGGATCGAAAAAGGCGTGGCCGAGGGCCGCACTGGCGGCAAGGTCGTCACGCGCTTTCCGCCCGAGCCGAACGGCTACATCCACATAGGCCACGCAAAGGCCGTCTTCGTGGACTTCGGCATGGCGGAGCTGTTCGGCGGCGAGTGCCACCTCCGCCTTGACGACACGAACCCCGCCAAGGAAAGCGACGAATACGCGGAGAACATCAAGAAGGACATCCGCTGGCTTGGTTTCCAGTGGTCCGGCGAGGGCGACGGGGCGGAGGCGGGCTTCTACAACGCCTCCAACATGTTCGACAAGATGTACGAGATTGCCGAAAACCTCATCAAGGCGGGGCAGGCTTACTGCTGCAACCTGACGCAGGAGGAGTGGAAGGCCCACCGCGGAGTCCCCGAGAAGCCCGGCATTCCCTCCCCTTCGCGCGACACGACGCCGGAGCGCAACCTCGAGATTTTCCGCGACATGAAGGCGGGGAAATACGCCGACGGCGAATGGTGCCTCAGGGCGAAGATCGACATGGCCTCGCCCAACATCCACTTCCGCGACCCTGTCCTCTACCGCATACGCCACGTGCCGCACTACCATCTCGGCGACAAGTGGTGCATCTACCCGATGTACGACTTCGCCCATCCGATCGAGGACGCGCTAGAGGGCGTGACGAACTCCATGTGCACGCTGGAATTCGAGGTGCACCGTCCGCTCTACGACTGGGTTGTCGACCGCCTTGACGAAATGGGGCTGCTAGTCGTTCGCAACGGAGTGAAGATCCGTCCCGAGCAGCGCGAGTTCGCCCGTCTCAACATCACCTACACTGTCATGTCCAAGCGCCTCCTCCTGCAGCTTGTCACGGAGGGGCACGTCGCCGGATGGGACGACCCGCGCATGCCCACGGTCTGCGGAATGCGACGGCGCGGCTACACCCCTGGCGCGATACGCGAGTTCTGCGAGCGCGTCGGCGTCACGAAGGTCGAAAGCGAAAGCGACCCCGCCCTTCTCGAGTGGTGCGTCCGCGAGGAGCTAAACAAGACCGCGACGCGCCGCATGGCCGTGCTCGACCCCGTCAAGGTCGTGATAGACAACTGGGCCGGCGAGGCGAAGGACGTCGAGCTCCCTAACAACCCGCTCGACGAAAGCGCGGGGACGAGGAAGATCCCGTTCGGACGCGAGATCTGGATTGACCGGGCTGACTTCATGGAGGTCCCCGAAAAGAAGTTCTTCCGCATGGCAGTGGGGCAGGAGGTGCGTCTGCGCGGAGCCTGCATCTTCAAGGCGACGAGCTGCACGAAGGACGCGCAGGGCAAGGTCGTCGAAATCCACGGAACGTGGGACGAGGCGAGCTGGGGCGGCAACGCGGCCGACGGGCGCAAGGTCAAGGGCACGATCCACTGGGTCGACGCGGAGAGCGGCGTTCCGGCGACGTTCCGCCTGTACGAGCGCCTGTTCACGGAGAAGAATCCGCTCAAAGACGGCAGCGACGGATTCCTCAAGTACATGAACCCCGACTCCCTCAAGACCGTCTCGGGATACGTCGAGCCGCTTCTCGGCGAGGCAAAGCCCGGCGAGCGCTTCCAGTTCGAGCGCACAGGCTACTTCGTCGCCGACGAATACGACTCGAAGCCCGGCGCCCCCGTTTTCAACAGGACGGTCACCCTCAAGGACTCCTACAAGCCCGCATGAGAAGAGTCGTAATCACGGGCAGAGGATGCGTAAGCGCGCTCGGGCACACGCCCGAGTCCGCCTTCGCGCGCCTGAAGACCTTCGAGAACTGCATCGAGTCCGTTCCCGAACTCGCCGACTTCAAGGGCTTCAACACGCGCCTTGGGTCGAAGGCCGGCTTCACGCGTCCCGCCCACTGGACGCGCAAGACGACGCGCACGATGGGCGACGTCGCGATGTACGCGCTCGCAGCGACGGAGCACGCCGTCGCCGAAGCGGGGCTCGACGCGGCCACGTTGCAGTCAGGACGCTGCGGCGTCGCATACGGCAGCTGCTCGGGCGCGATTCCGCCCCACCTCGACTTCCTTTCGCTTCTCGCGACGCACGAGCTGAAGAACGTCACGTCTGGAACATACATCAAGCTCATGCCGCAGACGACCGCCTGCAACCTGTCGGTCCACTTCCAGACCCACGGGCGCCTAGTGCCGACGGGCACGGCGTGCACCTCGGGCTCGCTTGCGGTCGGCAACGCATACGAGCTGATTAAATTCGGGCTCCAGGACGTCATGATAGCGGGCGGCGCGGAGGAGTTCTCGCCGACGCAGGTAGCGATATTCGACGTGCTCTACGCGACGTCGCTCAGAAACGACGCCCCCAAGACGACGCCCGCCCCCTACGACGCGAACCGCGACGGACTCGTCATCGGCGAAGGCGCGGGCACCCTCATACTCGAGGAATACGAGCACGCGAAGGCACGCGGCGCGAAGATGTTCGCCGAAGTCGTCGGGTTCTTCGAGAACACGGACGGCACGCACGTGACGAACCCAAACGCGGCTACGATGTCCGCCTGCCTCAAGGGCGCGCTCGTGGACGCCGGGATCTCGGCGTCGGCAATCGGATATGTGAACGGACACGGCACGGCTACGAAGGCGGGCGACATCGCGGAGACGAACGCAACGCGCGCCGCCCTTGGGTTCGCAGCGCCCATATCGTCCACGAAGTCCTACATCGGCCACACCCTAGGCGCCTGCGGCGCAATCGAAGCCATGCTCGCCGTCGACGCCATGAACGCTGGATGGTTCCATCCGACGCTCAATCTTTCCGAGCCCGACCCCGCCTGCGGTGAACTCGACTACATAACGGGCGAAGGACGCCTTATCGACACTGAGTACGTGATGTCCAACAACTTCGCCTTCGGCGGGGTGAACACGTCGCTCATCTTCAAACGGATCTGACGCCATGATCGAATTCCTCAAGGTATCGTTCCTCGCCGCGCTCCAGGGCGTCGCAGAGTTCCTCCCCATATCAAGTTCGGGGCATCTCGTGATCGCGCAGCACGCGCTGGGCATGAAGGACGGAGGACTGCGGCTCGACGTCTTCCTGCACCTCGGCACGCTAGCGGCCATCTTCGCGTACTACAGAATCGTCATTTCGCGGCTTGTGCGCGGACTCCTCTGGCGTTCGGCAACATGGGAGCACAGGCGCGAGGCATGGGAATACCTGGGAAAGATTGCGCTTAGCGCACTGCCCGCCGTCGTCGTGTACCTCTTCTTCCACGACTTCCTCGAGGGGATGTTCGAGAACGCCAAGATGGTGGGCGCGCTTCTGATGTTCACGGGAGCCGTGCTTATCGGAACGCGCTACATGCCCAAGGGCTCAAAAGACGTTTCCTGGGCAAGGGCGTTTTTCATGGGGCTCGGGCAGTCCGTCGCCCTTCTCCCCGGCGTGTCAAGGAGCGGCATGACGCTCGCAAGCGCACGCGCGGGACGAGTCGACGGCGCGAAGAGCGCAGAGTTCTCGTTCCTGATGTCCGCCCCGCTCATCGGCGGCGCGGCGATGCTAGAGCTTCTGAAGTGCATCAAGGCGGCTGGCGAGGCAGGCGAAGCGGCGACGGCCGAGGTTCCCTGGGGGCTCACGATCTACGGCGCAGTGCTTGCCGGATTCGTCGGATACTTCTCGCTCGCCCTTCTGGTC
This sequence comes from Lentisphaerota bacterium, assembly GCA_015061665.1. Classification (GTDB taxonomy): domain Bacteria; phylum Verrucomicrobiota; class Kiritimatiellia; order RFP12; family UBA1067; genus UBA1067. The sequence continues at coordinate 31,783 of SUWC01000022.1, read as the reverse complement.
AAGGCCCTCAAAGGCGACTGGTTCTGGCTTTTCGGTCCGTACTGCCTCGTCGCTGGCCTTGCAACCCTTCTCCTTGTTTAAGGATAAAATCAGGGCCGACGCATCATGACGACGCATCGGCCCTTTGGTTGCGAAAGAACAGGACTTACTCCCACTCGATCGTTGCCGGAGGCTTCGGAGTGACGTCCCAGACGACGCGGTTCGCGCCCTTCACCTTCGTCGCGATCTTCTCAGCGACCATGGTGACGAACTTGAACGGAAGCTCGACGATGCCCGCCTTGACGAACTGCTGCGTCGAGATCGCGCGGATGCCGATGACGTAGCCGAACGTGCGCGCGCCGTTCTTGACGCCGACGGACTTGACGTTCGTCATGATCGCGAAGAACTGCTGCGCTTTCTTGTCGAGCTTCGCCTTGTGCATCTCGTCGCGGAAGATGAAGTCGGCCTGGCGGAGGATGTCGAGCTTCTCCTTGGTGAGCTCGCCGATGCAGCGGACCGCGAGGCCCGGTCCCGGGAACGGCTGGCGCATGACCATCTCCTCGGGGAGGCCGAGGAGCTTGCCGACCTTGCGCACTTCGTCCTTGTAGAGGTACTTCACGGGCTCGACGAGTCCCTTGAAGAGGATGTCCTTCGGGAGACCGCCGACGTTATGGTGCGCCTTGACGGCCTTGTGTCCGCCGACGCCCGACTCGATGATGTCGGGATAAATCGTGCCCTGTCCGAGGAAATCGATGTTGCCGTACTTCTTCTGGAGGTCGCGCGCCGTGTCGGCGAAGACGTTGATGAACTCGCCGCCGATGATCTTGCGCTTCGTCTCGGGATCGGTCACGCCCTTCGCCTTGTCGAGGAAGCGCTTCTCGCAGTCGAGCGCGATGAGGTTCACGCCGAACTGTCCCTTGAAGACCTTCTTGATCATCTTGCCCTCGTTGAGGCGCATGCAGCCGTGGTCCACGAACACGCAGACGAGCTGCTTGCCGATCGCCTTGTAGAGAAGCGCCGCGCAGACGGACGAGTCGACGCCGCCGGAAAGCGCGAGGAGGACCTTCTTGTCGCCGACCTGCTCGCGTATCGCCTTGATCTCGTTTTCGATGTACTTCTTAGCGTTGAAGGTCTTTCCGACCTTTGCAAGACGCTCTTTCTCCGCTTGGTTCATTTTTGTGTCTCCTTTGTTTGGTTTGAAATCATCCGCCCACAACGCCGACGCAGTCGCCAAGCCGTTCAAGCAGCGGCGCAATGAAGTCGTCGGGCACTTTCATGCCGAGGCTTATCGTCGGCTTGTTCGCGCCGTGGAAGTCGCTGCCTGCGGACTTCAGCAGCCCCAGTGCGTTTGCGATGCGCGTAAATCCGATGTCCTCCTCGATTGTGTTCGCCTCGTACATCGACTCGAGTCCGTCAAGCCCCGCCTCCTTCAGCCTCGCCAATTCGCGTTCGGCGGAGGCGAAATCAGGTCCGGCGGACTTCCACTCGTTTTTCCAGTGCTTCGGGTGCGCCATTACGCATATTCCGCCCGCGCCGTGGACGATCCGAAACGTCTCCTCCTGCGACGGATGGTACCGCTCCTCGTAGCATCGCGTCTCCCTTGGGGAATACGGGGCGAGATAGCTGTCGAACGCCTCCTTTACGGACGACGAGAAGCCGTGCTCCATCAGCCAGCGCGCAAAGTGAGGCCTCGCAAGCACGTCTCCGTGCGCGTAGAGGAGAACGTCCTCGTGTGCGCGCCCCGTTCCGTACTCCATCGGGATCCCGATTCTGCGGAAGTTTTCGACGATCTTGACGTTGCGCTCGTTGCGTCCCTCCAATATCCGCGAAAGGAACGCCCCGAGGGCCTCGTTGCGTATGTCTACGCCGAGCGCAAGCAGGTGGAACTTGTCGAATCCCTTTCCAGCCTCGATGGACAGCTCGACGCCTGCAACGCGCATTCCTCCGTGCTCTGCGGCCGCGCCCATGAACTCCGCAACGCCGTCGCAGTTGTCGTGGTCGGTCAGCGCCATCGCGCGGAACCCTGCCGACCTGGCGGCAAGCTCCGACGGCGACATCGTTCCGTCGCTTGCGTTGGAATGGACATGGAAATCTACCGTCATGGTCAAGCCGTCTTCCCTTCTATGGCGTCCGTCAGAATTCGCATCCACTCCGCAAGTCGCTCCTTCGTGTCGCACTCGGCGACAAGCCGCAGGTAGGGCTCGGTGTTCGACGCGCGCAGGTTGAACCACCCCTGCGCATACTCGACGCGGATGCCGTCCATCCTGCTGCGCGACACCTCCGGCGGCAGATTCGCCGCGGCCGCCTCGAGCACGCGCTCGACTGCAGCCGTCTTGTCCTCGACGCGGAAGTTTACCTCGCCAGAATTCGCGTAGCGACCCGATATCGGCGCCATCATTTCGGAGAACGTCTTTCCGCCGCGCTTTGCGCGCGCGATTTCCGCGAGGATGCGGCGCGCGGCCAGCACGCCGGAATCGCATCCATGGAACTCCGAGAAGTAGTAGTGCCCCGCAAGCTCGCCGCCGCAGAGCGCGCCGACCTCCCGCAGCGCGCGCTTTGCGAACACGTGCCCGACAGGGACCATCACCGGCTCGAAGCCGTCCTCCTTCAGAGCCTCGATTGCGCCGCGCGAAGTCCTGATGTCGTGGATGATCTTCGTCGGGACGCCGCTAGAGCATCTGGCCTTTTTAGCTGCGCTGGTTGCACGCGCCACGACCGGCACCAAATAGTCCGGCTGGACAAACTCGCCACGCTCGTCGACGAACATCGCCCTGTCGGCGTCTCCGTCGAAGATCACGCCGCAGTCGAGTCCGTTCTCCCTCACGGCCTTCGCGACCTGCTCGCGCGCGTCTGCCTTGAGTGGATTCGGAGAGTGCGCGGGGAAGCGTCCGTCGAGTCTGTCGTTCAGCAACATCGCGCCGGGGAAGAGTTCGCGCGCGAAGATGGACGACATTCCGCACGAGCAGTCGACTGCGTAGCGCAGCCCGGCGAAGGCGTCGTCCGGCGTCGCCTCGCGCTGCCAGGCGATGTAGCGTGCGAGGGCGGATTCATCGCAGCTCGGCGCAACGGAGTCCGCCTGCGAAGGCTGGACGTCCTGCGCCTCGCCTGCGACCATCTCCTCGACCTTGTTCAGTCCATCGGCGTAGCCGACGGGGCGAGCGCCGCTGGACGAGACCTTGAGTCCGTTGTCCGTCGGCGGGTTGTGGGACGCCGTGACCATTACGCTCGCGTCAAATCCGCCCTCGGCCGTGAAGAAGTAGACCATCGGCGTCGTGCAGAGTCCAAGGTCCGTGACCTCCGCGCCGGACTCTGCCAGGCCCGCCTTCAGTTCGCGCGCGACGTCCGGCGACGTGGCGCGGCAGTCGCGTCCGACGAGCCAGCGCCTATGCTCCCCGCCGGGCGTGACTACCTTCGGCAGGGCGCGTCCGATCCTGCGGACAAGCCCAAGGTCGAAGTCCGCGGCAAAAGTGCCGCGCATGTCGTATGCCTTGAAGAATCCCATGTCGTTGCCCCTCGGCTTGGTTCAGCGGACGATCGCCCTCCTTGCCTCGGCGAGATCTGCGAACTCGCCGCCGACGATCATCTGGACGATGAGGTTTCCGATGGCGGTCCCCTCAGTGGGACCGGCGAAGACCTCAAGTCCCGTGGCAGCGGCGGTAAGCGAATTGAGGTACGTATCCTTCGAGCCTCCGCCGACGATGTTGACGGACGTGTACGTCTTGCCAGTAATCGCCGAGAGGCTGCGTATCTGGTTCGCGTAGCACTCGGCGAGCGAAAGGTAGACGCACTGCATGACCTCGCCGACAGTCGTCGGCGCCGCGCCGCGAGCGCCGGCCGCGCCGACGACCTCGCCGATCATCGAGGCCGGACTCAGGAAGCGGTTGTCGAGAACGTCGACCGTCGTGCGGAACGACGAGGATGCGCGCGCAGCGCCTTCGAGGTCCGCGAACGAATACTTGCGCCCCTTCTCGTAGTCGGAAAGCGCGGCGAGAGCCTGGGCAGTCGCATCGCCCGCCTTGCCCTCGACGTAGCTGACGCCGTTCAGCTCGCGGCGGATGGACTGGATCATCCACAGCCCCATGATGTTCTTGAGGTAGCGGTAGCGTCCCCACGCGCCGCCTTCGTTCGTGAAGTTCGCCTGGCAGGACTCCTTTGTGGTGATCGGCTCCATGTTCTCGACGCCGAGCAGAGACCACGTTCCGCTGGAGAGGTAGACCGCGTTGTCGTCGCGAGCGGGGACGGCGAGATATGCCGAGCCGGTGTCGTGCATCGCAGGGAGGACGACCTTCGCGCCCTTGTATTCGCCAACGGTCGCCCCCGGCATTTCAAGCTTTCCGAAAATGCGGCGGGGCAGGCCGAGCCTGTCGATGAGGTCGAAGTCCCAGTCCTTCGCCTTCGCGTCGAGAAGCGAGGAAGTGGAGGAATCGGTATATTCGTGGACGATGTTGCCGGTCAGCCTGTAGTTGAGGTATTCCGGCACCATAAGAAGGCTCGCGGCCTTCTCGAGCTGCTCGGGATGCTCCTTCTTGAGGGCCCAGAGCTGGTAGATGGTGTTGAACGGCGCCTTCTGTATGCCGGCGCGGGCGTAGAGGTCTTCGAACGACATCACCTGCGCCTCGATCTCCCTGTCGGCGCCTTCAGTCCGTGCGTCGCGGTACGCTACGGCGTCGCCAACTAGTTCGCCCTTGTCGTCGAGGAGGACGAAATCGACGCCCCACGTGTCGATGCCGATGGATTCGACGGGGCCCTTCGCCAGCGCCGCGTCGATGCCTGCCTTAACGCTCGCCACAAGGGCCTCGATGTCCCAGCAGTCGTGTCCGTTCCTGCGGACCTGTCCGTTGTCAAAGCGGTAAACCTCCTCAAGGGCGATCTTTCCGTCCTTGACGGTTCCGAGTATATGGCGGCCCGAGCTCGCCCCGATGTCTATTGCAAGATAGTTCTTCATACTCGAATTTTACCAAAAGCACGGATGGAAGTCTAGTGGCAGGCGCATTTACACCGCAGGCGACTTTTGGTAGAATATTGGCAAGTAAACTGATTATGCGGCAAGCCGCTATTAAAAAGAAAAGAGACAAAAACATGGATCAGCAGGCATGGGAAAAGATCGATGAGCTCATCGACAAGAACCAGAACGTGACTATAAAGGACCTCTTCGCGTCCGACAAGGACAGGGCGAAGGAATTCTCTCTCGAGGCGGCCGGCTGGTTCCTCGACTACTCAAAGAACCGCGTGGACAAGGCGATGATGAAGGCCCTCTTGAAGCTCGCCGAGAAGGCTAACCTCAAGGAGGAAATCGAGAACATGTTCACGGGCAAGAAGATCAACGTCACGGAGGGGCGCGCCGTCCTCCACACGGCGCTTCGCAACTGCGACAAGAACGCCAAGATCATGGTCGACCGCAAGGACGTGATGAAGGACGTCCGCAAGGTCCTCAACCAGATGGGCGACTTCACCGACACCGTGCGCTCGGGCAAGTGGAAAGGCTTCTCCGGCAAGCGCATCAAGTACGTCGTCAACATCGGAATCGGCGGAAGCGACCTCGGCCCCGTAATGGCCAACATCGCGCTCACGCCGTACACGAAGCGCTCGATGAAGTTCTTCTTCGTCTCGAACGTCGACTCGACGCACCTCGCCGAGACGCTGCGCGAAGTCAAGGCGGACCAGACGCTCTTCATCATCGCGTCCAAGACGTTCACGACGCAGGAGACGATGTCCAACGCCGAGGCGGCGAAGGAATGGTTCATCGCCCAGGCGGTCAAGGCGGGCCTTTCGAAGAAGGACGCCGCGGCGGCCGTCGCGAAGCACTTCGTCGCCGTGTCCACCGCGGCGAAGGAGGTCGCCGACTTCGGAATCGACACGAAGAACATGTTCGTCTTCTGGGACTGGGTCGGCGGACGCTACTCGCTTCCCTCCGCTATCGGCCTTTCGCTTATGCTCTCGATCGGGCGCCGCAACTACGCGAAGCTGCTCAGGGGCTACTACAAGATGGACCGCCACTTCCGCACCGCGCGCTTCGAGCGCAACATGCCGGTCATCATGGCGCTCCTCGGAATCCTCTACCACAACGGCTACGGCGCCGAGAGCTACTGCATCCTCCCCTACGACCAGTACCTCAGCCGCTTCCCCGCGTACTGCCAGCAGATGGACATGGAGTCCAACGGCAAGTGCGTGGACAAGAACGGCGAGAAGGTCACCTACTCGACCGGTCCGATCGAATGGGGCGAGCCGGGCACGAACGGGCAGCACTCGTTCTACCAGCTCATCCACCAGGGAACCCACCTCATCCCGTGCGACTTCATCGGCTGCTCAAGGACGCACAACCCCATCGGCGACCTGCACGACAAGCTGATGGCGAACCTCTTCGCCCAGACCGAGGCGCTTGCGTTCGGCAAGACGGCCGAGGAATGCCGCGCCGAGGGCGTGCCGGAGAAGCTCGTCCCCTTCAAGACGTTCGAGGGCAACAAGCCGACGAACACCCTTCTCTGCGACCAGCTCACGCCCGAGACGCTCGGCGCGCTCGTGGCGCTCTACGAGCACAAGGTCTTCGTACAGGGCGTCATCTGGAACGTCTACAGCTACGACCAGTGGGGCGTCCAGCTCGGCAAGGTCCTCGCCAAGGGAGTCCTCAGCGACCTCACGGCGAAGAAGCCGTCCGGAAAGCACGACGCTTCCACAAACCAGCTTATCGCCCGCTACCGCAAGGCCGTCGGACGCTAAACACCAAACAAGGAGAGCACAAACAATGAGCAAGACGATCATAGCGAACGCCCACGTCATTTCACCGGGCGTCGATGTCGAAAACGCAACCGTCGTGATCGAAAACGGCAAGATCGCCAAGGTCTCGACTCGCAAGGCCGTCTCCACCAAGGGCGCGGCAAAGGTCATCGACGCGAAGGGACAGTACGTCATGCCTGGCTTCATCGACGTGCATACCCACGGCGCGAACACGTTCGACTTCTGCGACGCGGACCCGAAGGCCATCTTCGAGATCGCCAAGGGCAAGCTCGAGGAAGGCGTAACGACGTTCCTCCCCACGACGCTCACCGTCTCCCACGAGGAGCTCGTCGCCGCGGCGAAGAACGCCAAGGCCTACGCGGACGCGGGAATGCCCTACGCGAAGACGCCTGCAATCCACCTTGAGGGACCGTTCATCAACGTGAAGTGCTGCGGCGCCCAAAACCCCGAGTTCGTCCGCGTACCAGACATCAAGGAAGTCAAGGCAATCGCAAAGGTCTACCCTGTCAAGCTCATCTCCTACGCGGTGGAAGCCAAGGGCGGAGCCAAGTTCGCCAAGGACTGCTTCAAGATCGGCGTTGTTCCGAGCTGCGGACACACCGGCGCTAAGTTCGCCGACCTGAAGCCCGCCTACGCGAACGGGCTCCGCCACATGACGCACTTCTGCAACCAGATGACGCCCCTCCACCACCGCGAAATCGGCATGGTCGGCGCCGGATTCCTCGTCGAGGACCTCAACACGGAGGTCATCTGCGACAAGATACACCTCTGCCCCGACATGCTGAACCTCATCTTCACGCGCCGCAGCCTGGAGCACGTCCAGATGATCACCGACTCGCTGCGCTGCTCCCACTGCAAGGACGGCTATGCGTTCTCGATGGGCGGCCTCGAGGTCAAGCTCGAAAAGGGAGAGGCTCGCCTCGTCAAGGGCGGAAACCTCGCAGGCTCCACGCTGTGGATGGGCAACGGGCTCAAGAACGTCCATGAAATCACTGGCATCCCGCTCAAGGACCTCGTCCGCACGACCTCCTGGAACCAGGCGATCGAGCTCGGCTGGGGCGACACCCTCGGCAAGGTAGAGGCCGGCTACGCCGCGGATCTTGTCGTCATCAACAAGAAAACTTGGAAACCCGTAGCCGTCTTCGTTGACGGCGAAAAGAAGATATGATATAATAGTCGGCGTTTTCAACCATTGGAGAGATGGCCGAGTGGCTGAAGGCAACGGTTTGCTAAATCGTCGTACGGGTTAACTCCCGTACCGAGGGTTCGAATCCCTCTCTCTCCGCCAAACAGAAAGTGCGGCTTTGAGCAAGACTCAAAAGCCGCACTTCTTGTTTTTCTGGAAAATTCGTCCGCTACTTGCGGACGAATTTCACGACAAAGCCTCCGCCGACGGACATGTCGAACGAAAGCTCCTCGCAGGCCTTGACGGTCTTGGTCTCGTGGATGTACTTCTGGGGCGAGACATCGCCGTCCGCCGTGTCGCGGAAGATCTCGGCGGTCCACTCGCCATCCTTGAGGAAGCACGTCTTGAACGTCGCCGCCTTTGGCGTCTTGTTGTTGAGGCCCGCGACGTACCAGGACCCGTCCCTGGCCTTGCGCGCGAGCACGGCCATCGACTCAGGGCAGCCCGAGATCCCGACCGTGTCATCCCACACGACTGGCACCTTGGACATGAAGTCGAAGCACTCCATGTTCTTCTCGTAGTTCGTGGGCGAGTCGCTGAGCATCTGGAGCGGAGCCTCGTAGGCGGCCATCATGGCCATCTGGTGGCAGCGGGTGCCGACGGAGCCGGGGAAGTGCGCCTTCTCGCCGGCGGAGTACTTGCCGTAGGGCTGGTTCAGCATCGCGCCGGGGGTATAGTCCATCGGACCGGCAGTCATGCGCAGGAAGCAGCACGCCACGTCGTTGTGGGCCATGTCCTTGTCGGGCTTCGCCCACTTCATCTGCTCAAGGCCGTGTATGCCCTCGTAGTTGAGGATGTTCGGGAAGCGGCGGTGAAGTCCGTTCGGACGATATACGCCGTGGTAGTCGATGAGCATCTTGTGCTTCGCGCAGGCCTTGGCGAAGTCGACGAGGAACTGCCCGACGCGCGCGTCTCCGCGGTCCATGAAGTCGACCTTGAAGCCCTTGGCGCCAAGCTTCGCGAAGTGCTCCGCGACACGCTCCTCTTCGCCGTAGATCTGCGCCCACGCCATCCAGAGGATGATGCCGACGCCCTTCTTCTCGGCGTACTTGATGAGGTGTGGAACGTCTACGACCGGGCTGTACTTCCAGATGTCGAGCGCGGCGCTCCAGCCCTCGTCGAAGATGACATACTCTACGCCAGTCTTGGCCGCGAAGTCGATGAAGCGCTCGTACGTCTTCGTCGTGCAGCCTTCGGGATCGCCGATGTTGTCGAAGCAGTTCCACCAGTCCCACGCGACCTTGCCGGGCTTGACCCAGCTGTAGTCCGTTCCCTCGTCCTGAGGCGCGGCAAGCGCGAAGACGATGTCCGCCTCGGCAAGCTTGGCCGGCTTGTCCGCGAGTATGAACGTGCGCCACGGGAAAGTCTTGGGGCCGGTCGTCTTCACGAGGAAGTCGTCATGCTCCTTGATGCCGATCCAGCGTCCGCCGGTCTCCATCTCCTTGTCCTTGCCCCAGCCGCCGCCAAGGCGGACGGACTTCTTCGGATAGCGCTCCATCTCCGCGTCGAGGCGCGTCCCTTCCGCGAGCTGCTCGATGTTCTTGAAATTCCAGACCGGATAGTCGTTGACGTCGGATTCGGTGACGGCGACTGTCCTTCCGTTGACGCTGTAGACGAACGGCAGGTAGTACATCTTCCCTGCGTCGGCGGGAAGCTTTCCGGCGTCGGCGAACTCAGGAACCGTCTCCTCGCAGCCCCACGCGGTCGCGGATGTGCGGTTGAACCAGCAGCGCGCGTCCTTGGACGGAATGGTCAGCGACGCAGACTCCGACACGACGGTGACGGGCTTCTTCGTCTCGAAGCGATAGCCGACGCCATCGCGCCTGGCTACAAGGCGAATCCCGAAGTCACCGAAGTCGACATAGCCTTCATTGGCGGAAAGGTCGACGCTGCTCTTCTTGTAGACGGGCGTCGCGACCTTGCCGGAAAGCGATTTGGTCTCCTTCGAAACGGGTTTTGCGCCATCGCACCTAACGCCGTCGAAGTTCATTCCGATGGCGGTCTTTGCGACCATCGGCTTGCCGTCCTTCAGCACCTCGTAGGCTAGCGGACTGGAATAGAGACGTATCTCGTTGCCCTCGTAGCTTACCCCAAGCGCGAGCTCGTCGGCGTTAAGCCCGCCCGCGATTCCACACACTGCCGCACATGCGGCCAGTGAAACAGTCCCCCTTCTGATCATTTGTACATCTCTCCTTTTTTTGGTTTAAATATCTTTTTATAATATCATATTTTCTGCTGCATGTCATTCAGAAACAGGGGCCAACGCATCAAAAAACGATCCAGGGGCCCCGAAGGGGAAGGATCGGCTTTTAATGCGTTGGCCGTAGGGAAAGAAGCTTCCGCGCGCGGGCAACCGATTCATCCGTCGGCGGGTCGACGCCCTCAAGCGCGTACGGAAGGCCAAGGTCGCGCCACTTGTGGACTCCCAGCACGTGGTACGGCAAGACGTCCACGCGCTCGACGTTGCCGAGCGAGCGTATGAAATCGCCAAGGCGGCGGAGATCGTCCTCGCCATCCGTCCAGCCCGGCACAAGGACATGCCTTATCCAGACGCGCTTGCCGATTTCGGCGAGATACCTTGCGCACGCAATCGGCGCGGCGTTTCCGCATCCCGTCAGCGCACGGTGCCTCGCGTCGTCAATGTGCTTTATGTCAAGAAGAACGGTGTCCGTCGCGTCCAGCATCCTCCGGATCGCATCGCCGCGCGGAACGGACGCGAAATCGCCGTCCGCCGGAAATGCGCAGGCGGACGTGTCGAAGCACGTCGTCGCGCCAGCCTTGTGCGCAAGCTCGAAAAGTTCGGCGACGAACTCGCTCTGCAGCATCGGCTCGCCGCCTGACGCCGTTATGCCGCCCGCGTCACGCCAGTAGCTGCGGTAGCGCAGGGCCTTTGCGAGGACGTCCTCTGCGGACATCTCGAAGGCGGGCGGCTTTGCCCACGTGTCGGGGTTGTGGCAGTAGAGGCAGCGGAAGCCGCAGCCGGAAAGGAACACGATGAACCGAACGCCAGGGCCGTCGGCGGCCCCGAACGTCTCGAACGAGTGTATCCTTCCGGCTGCCATCGTCCTACATGGCCTTGTGGCAGGTGCGCCTGATGACGTCGTTCTGCTGTTCGCGCGTGAGGTCGATGAACTTCACCGCGTAGCCTGAGACGCGGATCGTGAAGTTCGCGTACTCGGGCTTCTCCGGATGCTCCTGCGCGTCGAGGAGCTTCTCCACGCCGAAGACGTTGACGTTGAGGTGGTGCGCTCCGCGGTCGAAGTATCCGTCCAGCACCGAGACGAGGTTCTGCACCCTCTCCTCGTCGTTGTTGCCGAGCGCGGAGGGATGTATCGTCTGCGTGTTGGAAATTCCGTCCAGCGCGTACTCGTAGGGGAGCTTGGCGACGGAATTGAGCGAGGCGAGAAGACCCGACTTCTCCGCTCCGTAGCTCGGATTCGCCCCGGGCGAGAGCGGTTCGCCCGCGGGACGTCCGTCCGGCATAGCGCCGGTCGCCTTTCCGTAGACGACGTTCGACGTGATCGTGAGGATCGACGTGGAAGGCTCGGCGTTGCGGTAGGTGTGGTGTCCGCGGATCTTGCTGATGAACTCCGTGAGCAGCCAGATCGCGATCTCGTCAGCGCGGTCGTCGTCGTTTCCGTAGCGCGGGAAGTCGCCTTCCGTCTTGTAGTCGACGGCAAGTCCGCTCTCGTCGCGGATCACGTGCACCTTGGCGTACTTGATCGCGCAGAGCGAGTCGACGGCGTGCGAGAAGCCCGCGATGCCAGTCGCAAAAGTGCGGCGGACGTTCGTGTCGATTAGCGCCATCTCCGCCGCCTCGTAGTAGTACTTGTCGTGCATGTAGTGGATCAGGTTCAGCGTGTGGACGTAGAGTCCCGCAAGCCAGTCCATCATCACGTCGAAGCGCTTCATCACCTCGTCGTAGTCGAGCACGGACGACGTGATGCGTGGATATTCGGGCGCGACCTGCACGTGGCTCTTCTCGTCCATTCCGCCGTTGATGGCGTAGAGCAGGCACTTGGCGAGGTTCGCGCGCGCGCCGAAGAACTGCATCTCCTTGCCCGTCTGCGTCGCGGAGACGCAGCAGCAGATGGCGTAGTCGTCCCCCCACACGCGGCGCATGACGCAGTCGTTTTCGTACTGCACCGAGCTCGTCTTGATGGAGACCTTGGCCGCGTAGTCGCGGAACTTTTTCGGAAGGCGGTGGGAGTAGAGGACCGTCATGTTCGGCTCGGGGGACGGACCCATCGTCTCGAGCGTGTGGAGGATTCGGTAGTCGTTCTTCGTCACCATGGAGCGTCCGTCGCTGCCGAGTCCGGCGATGGAAAGCGTAGCCCACACGGGGTCGCCGGAGAAGAGCTCGTTGTAGCTGGGGATGCGGGCGAACTTCACCATGCGGAGCTTGAGGACGAGATGGTCGATCAGCTCCTGCGCATCGGTCTCCGTGATCGCGCCGTTCCTGAGGTCGCGCTCGATGTAGATGTCGAGGAACGTCGAGATGCGGCCGATGGACATCGCGGCGCCGTTCTGCGTCTTGATGGCGGCAAGGTAGCCGAAGTAGAGCCACTGGACGGCTTCGCGCGCGTTTGCTGCGGGCCTGGAGATGTCGAAGCCGTAGCTCTGCGCCATGACCTTCATCTGCCCGAGCGCGCGAATCTGCTCCGCAACCTCCTCGCGGAGGCGGCAGACGTCCTCCGGCATGGAGCCGTGGCCCGCATAGACCATGTCAGCCTGCTTGGCCTCAATAAGCGCATCGACGCCGTAAAGAGCGATGCGGCGGTAGTCTCCGACGATGCGTCCACGTCCGTACGTGTCAGGGAGCCCGGTAATGATGTGCGACTTGCGCGCAGCCCTCATTTCCGGCGTGTACACGTCGAACACGCCCTGGTTGTGGGTCTTGTGGTACTTCGTAAATATTTCGTGGAGAAGCGGACTCGGCGTGTAGCCGTACGTCGTGCAGGCCTCCTCCGCCATCCTTATGCCGCCGTATGGCATGAACGCGCGCTTGAGGGGCTTGTCCGTCTGAAGCCCGACGACCTTTTCGAGGTCTTTGTCAAGGTAGCCGGGGGCGTGCGAGGTTATTGACGAGACAATGTCGGTATCCATGTCGAGGACGCCGCCCTTCGCGCGCTCCTGCTTCTGGAGGTCCTGAAGCTTCGCCCACAGCTTGTCCGTAGCATCCGTCGCATCCGCCAGAAACTCTGGTCCGCCATCATAAGGCGTGTAGTTGAGGCGTATGAACTCGCGGACATTGATCTCCTTCATCCAATGGCCCGGGGCAAATCCCTTCCATGCATCTGTTGTCATAGCTGAAAACCTCCTTTGTGAATCTATTGTTGCTTGTTGCGTGGTATTGTATCAAAAACAGGTCCCGCAGGTCAAGTGAGTCTATTCTAACTTTGGAATATTTTGTGCAACACCGCACCTACAACCTACAATATGTAGTCTTTTGGCGCAAAATCTGCTTATTGAAGAATTTCACCCCCGTTGCCTGTCGCCTAACCCCTTAAATCCTGCGGCTGCTACTATCAAGGGGTTCCGTCGCGCGAGGCCTGGCGGCTGCTTCGCAGTTCGCGCTCGCGCTCCGCACGGGAATGTAAATTGGGGTAACTATGATGGTTGCTTTCGCTATTGGGAGTCCTGGAGTTTGGGAGAAAATCTCAAAAATAGAAACTCCGACGGTTGAAAAAATTGGCTCCGTTACCACTCCGCCTCAGCTTCGCGCCACGAAACCGCGATTATTACCTCCTACTATGTTTTCTTTATCTGGGGGCACCGCCCCCAGACCCCCAAAGCTGTCGCCGCGAATTTCATGCGGCTGAACTGCGCGAAGCAGAGGGCGCAACGTTAGTGAAGCCTCTTTGCCAGCCGTCGGAGTTCCAATATCCTCCCGACCCTTTATCCGCTTTATTGCCGCGTCGACTGCGGCCGAGCGCCGAACGACACGCCCTCCGGCGGAACGGACAGACGTGATGATGCAATTGCAGAAAGGATTGAAAACCAAACCATACAAGACAAAACCGCTTTGCGCAGACTGCGGTTATCTGCGATGACTGGGGGAAGAATATCCCCCGAGCGAAGCGAGCGCCGAAGGCGGCTCAATGCGGGGTGCGTCCCGCCGCTTTGAGACAGTACGAAAGAGTTCCTCGTTTCAGTGTTACGATGGGGTCCGATCCCATCGTGTCCCCTAATTCAGTCGTTCGTCCTGTATTACTGTCATTTCGGCGAGACGCGATCGTTGTTCTGCATCCCCCGAGCGGTCACGTGACTGAAATGGATCGTCTGCAACATTGTGTAGCCGCACCTTTTCCAGCCACGACTTCATCTCGCGCGGGAAGTTGGTTTCAAGGATGGTGAAGCCGTTAGCTACTAGCCAGCCCCAGCCGTCATCCGGCGAACCCATAAGCGACGCGCGGTCGTCGTGTCCTGCCGTGTGGTTGTGCCAAGTCGCCGCCACGAACGCACGCGAGCCGCTCGCAAGGACCTTCGGCAAGAGCGCGAACGTACGCGTATCGGTAGAGGCAAAGCGGAACTGGAACGCGAACGGCTTGAAGTTCGCCAGCCACTCGTCGACATACGCATCGAGGTTTTCGATCCTATCCTCGATTACCGGACAGTAAAGCACCTTCTCAAGGTCGTTGCCAAATACCGCCCGCGACCTTTCGTATGGCCAATCCAATACAAACACCGTCTCTTCCAGCGTTCCGCATTTCCTAGCGAGTTCGAGAATCTGCGAGACGAGCGCGCCGCCGTCCTGTCCGGCTTTGTCGAGGTAGAGCCGCACTCTGCCCTTTGCGGAGAGAAAGTATTCCTCAAGAGTCGGTATCTTTTCCATCGTGGCCTGGCCGAGCGCGTCGCGAAGGTTGAGCCGCTTTATCTCCTCAAGCGTCATGTCGGCGATATACCCCTGTCCATTAGTCACACGGGCGACATGAGGATCGTGCAGAATCACAAGATGGCCGTCCTTCGTGCGCCGAACGTCCGTCTCTACTATGTCGACCCCGTAGCGGATAGCGTTTTCAAGCGCGGCAAGCGAATTCTCCGGCGCGAGCTTCCAGTCCGCCCTGTGGCTCGCCACCAGGACACCGTTCGTACGCACCGCGCCAAAAGAAACAGCGGCAAGCACAACCGCAAACGTAGCTGTCAAAAGTCTCTTCATTTCCTTCTTCCTAACTTCTGCGCTCTCGCAAACAGTTTATATACTACCATTAATCGTCGTTTACCGTCAAGGACCCACACGGTCAAGTATGTATTGTGGAATTGTGGAACTGTGGAAACAGCCAATGGGAAATGGGGCTTCCCCCAGTCAGTTTAGCCTCGCCGCCAAGTTGGCTAGGGCTAGATATTTAGCTACCATCATCCTTTTGGGTAATGGCTGGCAACGGGCATTTTTGGTAGAATGCGTTTAACTATGAAAACCACAATCCAAATGCTAACCGTCGCAGCAATTGCGGCGACAACTGCGGCAAACGCCGCCAACCCGCTCTTCACGGACAGATGGACCGCAGATCCGGCGCCATTCGCGGAAGGCGACACGCTCTACGTCTACACAGGACACGACGAGGCGAAGGACGGCGAACTCTTCAACATGCCGAACTGGGTCTGCTATTCCACAAAAGACCTGAAAACGTGGACGAACCACGGCGTGCTGCTCAGCCCCCTTGACTTCCCCTTTGGCAAGGAAAAAAGCGCATGGGCCGCCCAAGTCGTCAAGAAGAACGGCAAGTACTACTGGTACGCGACTATGATCAACACGAGGGCGCCAGGCGCACAGTCCATCGGCGTCGCGATCGCGGACTCGCCGCTCGGTCCGTGGAGGGCGCAGGAAAGACCGGTGATCGTCGACACGGATACGCCCTCGCCCTACTGGGGCAACGACATCGACCCGACGGTCTTCGTCGATAGCGACGGCACTAGCTGGCTCGTCTGGGGCAACCCCGTCTGCTACATAGTCAAGCTCAGCGCCAACATGCTAGAGAAGGATGGCGAAATACGCGTCATTCCCCTTCCCAACTACACCGAAGGCCCCTGGCTCGACAAGCGCGGCAGCACATACTACATCATCTACCCAAGCCGAGCCCACCAGGGATACGGCGAAAGCATGGACTACGCGACCGCGCCCAGCCCGGAGGGTCCGTGGACCTACCGCGGGCGCATAACCGGCGAGGCCAAGTGGAGCTATACGATTCACCCAGGCCTCGTGCACTTCAAGGGACGCGACATCCTGTTCTACCACAACGCGACCCTCAAGCTCAATGGCGTCGGAGGCGCGTGCGGACGCCGCTGCGTGACGGCCGAGTGGGTTGAGATTTCCCCCAACGGACCAATAAAGCCGTTCTGCCAGACCGAGGAGGGACTCGACCTTCCACCGCCCTCCAAGGGCGCCTACGCGGAGTCGTTCAAGCCAGTCGGCAAGCCTTCCGCAAAAAAGGACGGATTCAAGTTCGCGGAAATCGCAGTCTCGCCGAAACCGCGCAGGAACATCAGCGCCTTCGTGGAGTGGGGAAAGGATCCCGCGTTCAAATCAGCCGAGAACCCATTCATGGACGCGCCTGAATGCGACGGCTTCAACATGAAAGGCGGCAAGGACGCAATGTCCGAGAAGTTCACCCTCGCCTCCGACCTGCGCCTTGCGCGCATCGACTTATACCTGACCGACGGTGACGGAACGGACAGCGACAATCCGCTTTCCATCGTCCTTCGCGAAGGCGACAAGACGATCTTCGACGTGGGCGTGGACTACATTCCGCAGGGCTACGGCACGGCAGGCCTGGCAATCGACAAGGCGAAGCGTCCTCTGCTCAAGGCAGGAGTTGAGTATACGCTCGAGCTGCGCGGAAAGAAGGGAAGCTCGGTCGCATACTGGCGGCGCGGTCGCGACGGCAAGCCCCACGCCTTCGCCCTCTACGGCGGCAAGTAATCTTCACGCTCCCTACGGGATGTGGCCGACAAGGAGGTCGGCCCTCCCGCTTCACAAAAAAAAAAAGAAAACCCCGTTTCACAGGGGTTTCTTCTTTGATTGGCTCGGGCGGCTGGATTCGAACCAGCGACCAATTGATTAACAGTCAACTGCGCTACCACTGCGCCACGCCCGAACGTGTCATTTGGTTCATTGGCATATAGTATATCATAATCGCTGATTCGCGCGCAAGGGGGTATTTGCACTTTTTTCATCTGTGGCTCCTTTGGCGCGAAAATGCTCAATTTATGCGCTTTATGATGGGATTTTGCGGCGATTGGACGCCATTCTGCGTGATCGTGAACGCCTTCAGCAGCTCTGCGGCGGCCTTTTCAAGGATGTCTGGGGTTGACGTCGTCACCAAAGTGGCCAACGGAGCGCCTACCGCGACACGGTCGCCCACGGAAACAGCTATCGTCACTCCGGCGAGCGGATCAATCCTGTCGTCCGCCTTCATCCTTCCCGCGCCAAGCGACAGGGCTACACGCCCCACCTTCTCCGCATCGATGGATTCTACGTGCCCAGACCTCATCGCCAGCAGGCGGAACTTGTGGACAGGCTTGCGCATGAGCGCATCGAAGCGGTCCAGGTCACCGCCCTGGGCCTTGATCATGGCCTTGAACTTTGCAAGCGCAGACCCGTCGGCAAGCTTGTCGCGGCACTTTTGCCGCGCTTCGTCCATCGGCAGGTCGAGCGAAAGGGAGACCATGAGCGCCGCGAGCTCGACGGATATCTCCAGCGCGTTCTCGGCTGACTTCGTCTGCGCGCCTTTTGACGGGTCGAGGATCGCGAGAGCCTCCGCCACCTCGTTGGCGTTTCCCACGGCGTGCCCAAGCGGCGTGTTCATGTCCGTCACAAGCGCCGCTGCGCGGCGTCCCGCTGCCTTTGCGCCTGTAACGAGCGATTCTGCGAGAGCCGTAGCCTCCTCGGGCGTCTTCATGAACGCGCCCGAGCCGCACTTGACGTCGAAGACGAGCGTGCCCGCGCCTTCGGCGAGCTTTTTGGACAGTATTGAGGACGTGATAAGCGGAATTGACGGAACCGTTCCCGTGACATCGCGCAGAGCGTAGAGTTTTTTGTCCGCAGGGCATATCTCGGCTGTCTGGACGGTCATGGAGACGCCTGTGGAGCGGACGACGTCGTTGAACTCGTCAAGTGGAAGCCCTGCGTTGTAGCCTGGGATGGACTCCAGCTTGTCCGCTGTTCCGCCGGTAATGCCAAGCCCCCGCCCGGTGAGTGACGGCACGAATAC
The DNA here is from genome assembly GCA_015061665.1 of Lentisphaerota bacterium. Lineage (GTDB taxonomy): Bacteria > Verrucomicrobiota > Kiritimatiellia > RFP12 > UBA1067 > UBA1067. Next base: position 13,672 of record SUWC01000022.1, on the reverse strand, counting down.
GCCGCACGCTGCGGCGAGAGGCTGGACGATGAACGAGAGCTTGTCACCGACTCCGCCCGTAGAGTGCTTGTCGGCAGTGGGAATCCCCGGCCAGTCAAGGCAGCGCCCCGACCGCATCATGGCGTCCGTGAGGTCTGACGTCTCTCGCGCCGTCATGCCGCGGCAGCATATTGCCATTGCCATGGCGCTCATCTGGTAGTCAGGCACCGAGCCAGACACAAAGCCCTCGATGAATTCGCGGATTTCCGCAGTTCCAAGGGCCTTGCCCTCGCGCTTCTTGTCAATCAGGAGTTTTGCGACCATTTTCCTTCCTCCGCTACTGCATTTCTGGTATCGCGCTTTCCAGCTTCATTCCACGCGATGCCTTGAGCAACGCGCAGTCGCCTTCGCGCAGAAGCGACGAAAGCGCCGCCTTCGCGCCCGCGGCATCGGCAACGCGGCAGATTTGCCGCGCGTCGGCGAACTTCTCCGCCTCGCCCGCCATCCAGTTGCAGGACTGTTCGCCGACGGCCAGCAGCAAGTCGAGCTCGCCCTTCGCGAGCATGCCGCCCACCTTCGCGCCTATCCCCCGGTGGAGGCGTTCGGACGCTTCGCCCAGCTCGAACATGTCGCCTAGAACCGCGATGCGGCGCCCGCTGTACTTTTGCGCAAATGTGTCAAGCGCGACGGACATTGACGACGGATTGGCGTTGTACGCGTCGTTGACGATGGTCGCGCCGCCGACTGCGAGAACCTTCCAGCGCTGCCCAGGCAGGACGAGTCCGCGAAGAGCGTCCGCCGCGTCTTCCCTCGACAGCCCGTAGTGCGCTGCCATTGCGAACGCCAGCGCGGCGTTGGAGACGTTGTGGGCGCCAGGGAGGTTTTCCGAGAGCGCGTCCTCAATCCATTTGACGTCGGGATCGACGACGGCGAGTCCGGAGGGACGCAGGCGCCGCAGCGTCTCCAGCTGGTCGCATTCCGACGACACTACGGCGAATTCGCGGGCGCGGCGCAGAAGCTCGCCTTTTTCGAGCGCGATGTTCTCCTGCGTCCTGAAGAACTCCAGGTGTGCCGTTCCGATCGATGTCACTAGCCCTGCGTCCGGTTCCGCGATGTCGCAGAGCGCGGCGATTTCGCCAGGGTGGTTCGTGCCCATCTCGACGACGAGAAACTCGGCGTCGCGCGGGCAGTTCAGAATTGTCTGCGGGAGGCCGATGTGGTTGTTGTAGTTCTTGTCCGTCGCGTGCGTCTTTCCGATGCGGGAGAGGAATGCGCGGAGCATTTCCTTTGCCGTAGTCTTGCCTGCGCTTCCGGTCACGCCTATGACCTTGGCCGCGAGCGTGCGGCGATAGGCGCGCGCCGCTTCGGCGAGTTCGTCGTAGCCGTCGATTATGCCGCTGGCTCCAGCGGCCAGCGCCTGCGGGATGAAGTCGTGTCCATCAGCCTTCTCGCCCTTCAGCGCGATGAAAAGCATGCCCGGCTTGACGGCGCGGCTGTCAAACGTCGCGCCTGCGAATGTCTCTGGTAGTTTCATAGAGTGAATTATACCATTTTTCACGGACGATTTGACGCCGTGGCGCCAAGGAAATCTCAAGGCTGCCTACGGCAGGACGCGTTCGACGACGCGGCGCAGCGCCTTGTCGCGCGAGCGGACGAGAAACGCCGTCCAGAAGGACTTCGGATGAGCCTTCAGCCTGCGCGCGGCGAAAAGCAGCCGGATGTCGTTCAGCGCGACCTTCCAGTCCTGCCCCGAATACGGCAGAAGCGACACAAGCCTGCGGACGTTTTCGTCCAGCGCCTGCGTCTTCGCCGCGTCAAGGCGCCCCTTGTAGTAGCGGCGCAAAAGGTTGTACGCAATATCCCAGGCCGGCAGGTCGCGCCTGACCTTGTCGAAATCCATCACGGCCGAGATTTCGTCGCCTTCGAAAAGATAGTTGAGGTAATGAAAGTCGCCGTGTATCGAGCAAAGGCGCTCAGCCGGCGCGATTCTGTCCGCCGGAGGAATGGATAGAAGAGGCTTAAGCAGCGGCCTGGCAAGCGGATGCCTGCGCGCAAAGTCCGCGATCGTATCATACACCTCGGCGTAGTCCTTGGGAGGAAGCAGCTCCAATTCAGGCTTCAGCGCGGCGACAAGGCGCAGGTGGACGTCGGCAAGCGACCGAAGCTGTCCTTCGTTCAGGTCCTCAAGCGGGATGTGGCGCCCGCTCTGCCACTCCATGCAGACCACGCACCAGCCGTCGCGCCACGGGAAGACGCAGTACACCTTCGCCACGAAAGGCTGCGCAAGCTTTTCCGACAGCGCCTTCAGCCTGGCTGCCTGCTCGCTGCGTACGACCTTGACGAACATCAGGCCGCCGTCGCCTCGAACGGCGCGGAAGACGTCCTTCGACGACTCAGTGTCGAACAGCTCGACGGACAGCGCGGCATCAAGCTTTTCGCGGAGAAACGACTCCAGCTCGGCGCGAAGCATCGCTCGCCTGTTGACGCCCTTGACCGTCCAGTCGCCTGGTGCGCAGATATGTCCGCTGGCGTCCTTCATACCTCCGGATAGTCGTTCATCGCCAGCCGTGTCTGGGTGGGAGGCGGATCCATGTCCTCGCTGGACTGGAAGTTGTTGTCCTCCGTGCGGGGTATCTCGCGGTCCGAGAAGCGCGTGAACTCGCGGTCGAAGTTGACCTTGACCTCGCCCGTCTCGCCGTTGCGGTTCTTGGCGACGTCGATGATCGCAAGGCGGAGGTCGGCCGAATCAGGGTCGGTCGGCGTGCGCGATGGACGGCGCAGCAGGAACACGACGTCCGCATCCTGCTCGATCGCGCCCGAGTCGCGGAGGTCGGAGAGCTTCGGGCGCTCGAACTTGTCGCCGCGCTGCTCGTTTGCACGGGAGAGCTGCGAAAGGACGATCACGGGAATCTTCAGTTCCTTGGCCATCGCCTTGATCTGCTGGGAGATTTCGCTCACCTCGATTACGCGGGACTGCTTCGACTTCTCGTTGCACTTGCAAAGCTGGAGGTAGTCGATGACGATCAGCTCGATGCCGTACGCCTTCTTAGCGCGGCGCGCGCGGGCGCGGAGATCCATCACATCCAGCCCGGCCGTGTCGTCCACGTAGATCGGCGCGTTCTTGAGGTCCTCGTATGCGACGAAGAGGTTGTTCGTGAGCATCGCCTTCTCGGCCTTTGCGCAGAGCGCGCGGTTCAGCTTCCACGTGTTGACGTGGGCGCGTCCCGCGATCATGCGCTTCGTCAGCGCCTCCACGGGCATTTCGAGCGAGAAGATGAGGACAGGGCGCTTCACGCCGCGTCGACCGTCAGGGCCCGTCGTCATGGCGTTGTTCATGTCCAGCCCGAGCGCGACGGACTCCGCTATGTTCATCGCAAGCGAGGTCTTGCCGACGGAAGGACGCGCCGCGATTACGATCATTTCGCTCGGCTTTAGTCCCTGCAGCTTCTCGTCCAGATGGGTAAGCCCCGTCGGCAGCCCCTCGAGGGTCTTGCCGTCCGAGTCGAACATCGCGTTCAGGCGCTCAAAGCTGAGCGAGACCGCGTCGGACCACGGCATGGTATCCGCCCCCTTGGCGCCGATCTCTAGGAAGCCCTTCTCGGCGTCGCCAAGAACTGCGGCGGGGTCGGGGTAGTCGCCCTCGTTGAAGCATTTCTCGATCGTCTCGGACGCCCTTTCGATCATGCGGCGGCGAAGATGCTTGTCGCGCATGAGCGAGATGTAATACTCGGCGTGCGCCGTAGTGGGCGTCATGTCGACGAGATTCTGGACGTATCCCACGCCCCCGACGGTGTCAAGGCGTTCGGAACGCCGAAGCTCGGCTATTAGCGTGACTGCGTCAAGAGGCTTTGCCGCGCGGTTCATCTCGAGCATCGTCGAGTAGACGATCCTGTTGCGCGGGTCGAAGAACGATTCGGGGACGATTCCGCCGGTCAGGCAGAGATCCATCACGCGGTCTCCGCTGCGCCCCGATGCATCCAAAAGAACTGAGCCGAGCACTGCGCGCTCGGCTTCGGTGTTGTTCGGCGGTGTACGTAGTTGTTCAGACATTTACCGTCGTCTTTCGCCTTTCGGCGTTGCTTGTCATTTTCACTCCCCGAATACGCAGTCGAACGCGTCGGACATCATGTCAATCGCCTCCTCGAGGTCCTCCTCGCGGAGAACGAGGGGCGGAAGGAAGCGTACGACGTTGCCGCCTGCCGTGAGCGCGAGGATGCCCTGCGCCTTGAGCGCCTCGACGACCTCCTTCGGATCGCCGTCGACGACGACTCCGAGCATAAGCCCCTTGCCGCGGACCTCAAGCAGCTTGTCGTGCTTGTCGACCTCGGCCTGGAGAGCCTCGCGGAAAAGAGTTCCGATCTCCGTCGCGCGCTTGAGCAGCTTCTCGCTCTCAATCACGTCGATGACGGCGAGCGCCGCAGCTGCGGCAACCGGGTTGCCGCCGAACGTGGAGGCGTGCGAGCCGGGCGTGAAGACGTCAGCGAACTTCGCGTTCGAGACGAGCGCGCCCATCGGAAGTCCGCCTGCGATCGCCTTTGCGAGCGTGAAGAGGTCGGGCTTGACGTCGTAGCCCTGCCACGCGAACCAAGTGCCAGTGCGGCCCATGCCGGACTGTACCTCGTCGCAGATCATGAGGAGGTTCTTCTCGTCGCAGAGCTGGCGTATGCCGCGCATGAACTCGTCAGTCGCCGGCGTAACCCCGCCCTCGCCCTGGATGGCCTCGAGCATGATCGCGACCGTCTTGTCGCTGATCGCGGCCTTGACGCTCTCAAGGTCGTTGAAGTCGGCGTACGCAAAGCCGACGGGAAGCGGGTCGTAGCCCTCCTGGCACCACGCCTGGGCAGTGGCCGTGACGGTCGCGAGAGTGCGTCCGTGGAAGCCGCGCCTGAAGGTGACGATCTCGTAGCGTCCTCCGTTGGCGTTGCCCCACTTGCGGGCGAGCTTGATCGCGGCCTCGTTGGCCTCGGCGCCGGAGTTGCAGAAGAAAACCTTGCCTCCGAGCCCGGAGAGCTCGACGAGCTTCTCTGCAAGCTTTACCTGCGGCTCGGTCGCGAAGAGGTTTGAGCTGTGGGTCAGCGCAGCGGCCTGCTCCTGGATCGCCTGGACCACCTTCGGGTGCGAATAGCCGACGTTGTGGATGCCGATTCCACTCGTGAAGTCGTAGAGGACGAGCCCGTCAACGTCGCGAACCGTGACGCCCTTGCCCGTTGCCAGCACCACCGAGGGTGCGAATGTCGGCATCATGACCTTCTTGTAGAGGTCAAGTATCTCTGTTGTCTTGTTGCTCATTCCGTTATCTCCGTTCCCACGCCTTCACGCGTGAATATTTCAAGCAAGAGCGAATGCGCCATTCGCCCGTCTACCAAATGGACCTTCCTTACGCCGTTGCGGATGGCGTCCTCGCAGCTTTCTATCTTCGGGAGCATTCCTCCCGATATCACGCCCGTCTCCTTGAGCTTGCGGACGGAGTCGAGATGCAGGGTCGAAAGGAGCGTCGAGGGATCCTCAGGGTCGCGCAGCAGGCCTGGGACGTCCGACACAAGCGCGAACTTCCTGACCTTCAGCGCCTTCGCGAGCGCAGCCGCCGCAATGTCGGCGTTGACGTTGTAGAGGTGGTTGTCCGCAATGCCGGTCGCAAGAGGCGTGACGACGGGAATGATGCCCGCGTCCAGCATCTCGTTGACCGCGCGGAAGTCGACCGAAACGACCTCGCCGACGTAGCCGCGGTCTGGTTCGACGATCTTCCTCGCGCCGAACATCCAGTTGCCGTGCAGCGGACGCGCGTTGACGCCCTTCTCCTGGAGACGGCGCACGAGATCGGTGTTGACGACGTTGTTGAGGGTCCTGCGGACAATCTCCATCGTCTGCTCGTCGGTTACGCGCTGGCCCTGGACGAAGAGCGGTTCGTGGCCGGAGTCCTTGATGGCCTTGGAAATCGCCTTGCCGCCGCCGTGAACGATGACGACCTTCATCCCGACAGCGCGCATGAAGGCGACGTCGTTCATGAGGGAGTCGAGGTTGCGCTCGACTTCCATGACCGAGCCACCGATCTTCACAAGCACGACAGAGCCGCGAAAGTCGACTATGTAAGGAAGCGCGTCGGTCAGAACCGCCGCCTTCTCCATCGCTATATCCACTTTTTCCATTAGAGGGTAAAGTATATCAAAAAATGGTCTCTAAAAGCAACCTCGGAGGGAACTCGCGCTATTCGTCGAGCTTGCCCTTGTACGCGACGCGGCGGACCTTTCCGACGCTGGTGCGCACGAGCGGCTCGTGGTAGACCTCTACCTTGCGGATGCGCTTGTAGTCCGCCAGCTCGGCCGACTTCTCCTTCACGCGCTTGGAGACGGTCCTCTCGATCTCGTCCCAGTCGGGCTTCTTTCCGCCGTTCTGCTCGGCAAACCAGTCCTCGTTCGGATATACGATCGCACCCACCCTTTCGCCGGGGATTCCGCCCTGCGTATAGCCGACGACGATGATGTCCTGAACCGACGGGTCCTTGGAGACGGTGTTCTCGACCTCCTCCGGATATATGTTCTTGCCCTCGCGGTTTACGATCAGGGCCTTCTTGCGCCCGCGGATTGTGATGTAGCCTTCTTCGTCCATGGACGCAAGGTCGCCCGTCGCAAGCCATTCGCCGTCGAACGCCTCCTCGGTGGCCTTCTCGTTGTGGAAGTAGCCCTTCATTACGTTCGGACCCTTGACCTGGAGCTCTCCGACGCCGCTTTCGTTCTTGTCGGCGAGCCGCACCTCGATGCCCTTGCAGGGAAGCCCGATCGTGCCGATTTTATTCGTCTTGTAGTCCGTGACGGAGACGATCGGCGCGCACTCGGTGAGTCCGTAGCCCTCGATGAACTTGACGTGTATCTTCCTGAAGCCCTCGAGAACGTGCTTGGGACACGGCGCGCCGCCCGTAATGATGAAGCGGAGCTTCCCGCCGAGCTTCATGCGCACGGAATGCCAGACGAGCCCGCGGAGGCCGATCTTGAGGAGGAACTGGGCGGCCTTGGACGCCTTGATGCCCTCCTCGAGCTTGTCGTGGAGCTTTTCGGCAAGGAGCGGCACGGCCATGATGGCGGTAGGCCTCAGTATCGATATGTCGCGCCCGACGGTGCGGAGCGACTCGACGAACTTGAGCTCCGCAGCGACGACGAGCGAGACGATGAAGTTGGCCGAGAAGCTGAACGCATGGAAAAGCGGAAGTACGACGAGAAGGGAGTCCGCAGGCGTGACCGGCACGCCAAGGACCGCGATCGCGCCTTCGACGTCGCTTATGAAGTTCCTGTGGGTGAGCATCGCGCCCTTCGGCTTGCCGGTCGTGCCGGATGTGTAGATGATGGACGCCACGTCGTCGTCGGACGGCCTGTGCGCCGCGTACCAGCCCTTGACCGGCTCCTCAAGGAGCTTGTTGATGTCCGTCACGTTGACGTGCCCGATCTTCTGACCGTCGAAGATGATGCCGTCGGTTATGACGATATGCTGCAGCTTGGGCAGGGATGAGACCAGCTTCATCATCATCCTCAGGTGCGCCCTGTCAGTCGCGATGACTTTGACCTCGGCGTCGGCGAGGATGTACTGAATCTCCTCTTCGCGCAGCTTGGGGTCCATCGGGACGACTGAAACGCCGGCGCCGGCGAGGGCGAGGTAGATTTCGATCCAGTCCGGCGAGTTGCTGAGGATGATCGCCGCGTTGTCAGCCCCCGGCACAAGGGAGAAGCGGCGCGCAGCGCCCTCGGCGATCGCATTCACGCGGTCGTAGGAATGCTTCCAGGTGCGCGTTCGCCACTCCTTGTCCTCGCACCACGTAAAAGCGTTTTTCGAGCCGTGCTTCTGGGCGTTGCCTTCAAAAAAATCGCGTATTGTCATTTTGTTCTCCATGACTGTTTTCTAGCATTATACCATAATCGGAGCCCATTTCGCTACCCCCCGTCAGTCTGCCGCGGCGCGGCGAAACTCAACGCGGCGCAGGAACCTGATCTGGAGATAGGTGAAGCCTATGAGGGCAACGCCGAGGAACCACGCCATTGTCGTCGCCGTCGAGAAGCGGAGGTTGTTGTACGCTTCCTTCCAGATCGCCAGCGAAAGCACCTGGGTCGCATCGCCAGGGCCTCCGAAGGTGAGCAGGAAAATCGACCCCATGCCCTGGAACGCCGCAATGAAGGCGCCCACGAAGTTGATGACCATGAGCGGGGCGAGCTGGGGCAGCGTCACGTGGCGGAGGCGCCCGAATATGCCCGCGCCGTCAATCGCCGCCGCCTCGTAGTAGTCCTGCGGGAGGGACGAAAGAGCCGCGATGTAGATGAGCGAGCTTATGCCCGCGCCAGCCCAGACGCCAGGCAGTATGCAGCAGACCATCGCCCACGCAGGATCCTGCAGCCAGGCGTGGCGAGAAAGGCCGACGGACATCAGGATCTGGTTGAGAATGCCGTTCTCGGTAGGGTCGAACATAAGCTTCCAGAGGAGCGTCACGACAAGCGCGCTCGTCAGGTGCGGCAGGAAGTAGAGGAAGCGGAAGAACACCTTGCCGCGCGGAATCTCGCAGAGCATGAGCGCGAGGAAAATCGGCGAAAGGAAGCCGAGCAGAAGCGTGATGAACACATACTCCAGCGTACGCCACCACGCAGTCCAGAAGCCGGGGTCCGTCCCAACGCGGATGAAGTTGTCAAGCCCCGCCCAAGATGCGCTGCCGACGATCCTGTAGTCCTGAAAAGCCATCACCGCGCCTTTCACAAGAGGGTAGTAGCTCCATACCAGGATGGAGACAAGCGCTGGCGCGAGGAACACCCAGGGGGAGAGACGCAGGTTGCGTCTGGCAGACGGGTTGCCCGAACGCCGTTCCAACTTCTTGCCCGAGCGAAGGTGAAAACGAAGGAAAATGCCAAGCGCGACGATGCAGCATGCCAGGAACGCCCCCAGAATCGCCCGGGCATAAGGACGCGCGCGCTCGATCTTCGACTTGTCGCTCTCGAACATAAGCCCGCGGTTGGCGTCCGCATTGATGCTCCTGAGCGCGGCTGCGCAGTCCATTGACGGCCCCGCGTCGGAAAGCAGAAGTCCGAGCAGCTTGCGCTGCATAAGATCGCTCGCGCCCTGCCAGAATCCGACCCACGGCTCGGTGACCGCAACGATCTCGCCCCTGTCGAGCTCCTCGTACATGGTGCGCGCGCCAGGGGGGATGGACTTCGCCTCCTCTGCGAATCCAAGGCGCACGAGGTCTGACGGACGGCACCACATCGCCCTTCCCTCTGCTACGCTGCGTCGAATGTCGTCATCGGCAAGTTCGGTGGACGACATCGTCTGCATGCACCTGAACACGATGTCGCGGTCGGATTTGGGACGGTGTCCGCACGATTCGCTCATGGCGTAGAAATGCCTGTGCGCCTGAAGGACGCGCCTGCCGCCCTTTTCCGCCGCGGGGAAAGGCATGATGCCGATCAAATCAGAAGGAAAGTCGAGCGTCTGAGTGAGCCTGAGGACAAGGTCTTCGCCCCCGAAAGCCGCAGCGATCTCCCCGCCCGAGAAAAGACGACCTATTTCATCCGCCAACGACAAGGTAGGCATTCCCATGACAACGCCGAGCCGCACGAGGCTCTGGAGGTATTCCGCCGCACGTATGACTTCGGGCGCGTCGAACGAAGCCTCCCATTCCCCGTCCTCGCGCATGCGGATAACGTCGCCGCCTGCGGACTGCACCCACGGAAGGAATCCCCACGGACGGTTTTCTATGGCGAACGCGCGCCTCCCAGGCTTCGTCAGGGCGACGCACCAGTCGCGGAACTCGTCCCAGGTCCGAGGCGGATTCTCGGGGTCGAGCCCTGCCTCGCGGACAAAATCCTTGCGGTAGAGTATGCCGTAGTAGGCGGTTCCCGCTGTCGGGACGGCCCAGATGTGTCCATCGAACGCCCTGACCCTGTCCCATAGATCGCCGGAGGACGAGATTCTGTCGTATTCGCCCTTGGGGAAGAATTCGTCCAGCGGATAAACGAACCCCTGCGCGACGTCATGTCGAAGTATGTGAAACCAAGCCTTGTAGACGTCGGGCGCCGTGCCGCCGGCGAGCGCAAGCATGAAAGTCGCGCGTCCTCCGGCACCTGGCAGGATAAGTCCGCCCCAGTTTACGGGGACGAAATCGCCGTCCCTCTCGGCGAGCTGAAGGATGCGCCGCGTGACAGGATCTTCGGGACGGTCCGGATTATACGAGAAAAGAAAGCTGACCTCCGTCTTGTCCGATGCAAGAACGGGCGGCGCAAAAAGCGCAGCGGCAAAGGCGCAGGCGCGCCAAAGCCGCTGAATGATACCGAAGAACCCGCCGGAATGCGACGGGTTCTTCAGATTCGCAATTCGGTTTTGCCGAATTACTTGGCCGCGATGACGCGAGCCATTTCGAGGACCTTGTTGGAGTAGCCCCACTCGTTGTCGTACCAGGAGCAGACCTTGACGAACGTCGGGTCGAGCTGGATGCCGGCCTTGACGTCGAAGATCGAGGTGCGAGGATCGTTGCGGAAGTCGGTCGAGACAACAGCCTCGTCCGTGTAGCCGAGGATGCCCTTGAGGCCGCCCTCGCAGACGCACTTCTCGCTGGCCGCCTTCATGGCAGCGCAGATTTCCTCATACGTCGCGGGCTTCTCGAGCTCGGCCGTGAGGTCGACGAACGAGACGTCGGACGTAGGAACGCGGACGGACATGCCCGTGAGCTTGCCGTTGAGGGCAGGGAGGACCTTGCCGACAGCCTTGGCAGCACCGGTCGAGGACGGAATCATGTTCTCGAGGATGCCGCGGCCGCCGCGCCAATCCTTCTTGGACGGACCGTCGACGGTCTTCTGCGTCGCCGTGGCGGCGTGGATCGTCGTCATGAGACCGCGCTTGATGCCGAAGGTATCGTTGAGGACCTTCGAGATCGGGGCGAGGCAGTTCGTCGTGCAGGAGGCGTTGGAGATGATGTCCTGACCGGCGTAGGTCGTGTGGTTGACGCCGTAGACGAACATCGGGGTCGCGTCCTTGGAAGGAGCGGACATGATGACCTTCTTAGCACCAGCCTGGATGTGCATGCGGGCCTTCTCGTCCGTGAGGAAGAGACCCGTGGACTCGACGACGATCTCGGCGCCGACTTCGTTCCACTTGAGCTGGGTGGGATCCTTCTCGGCGGTGAGGCGGATAGCCTTGCCGTCGACGGTCATCGTGTTGCCCTCGACCTTGACTTCCTTCTGGAACGTGCCATGAACGGAGTCGTACTTGAGCATGTACGCGAGGTAGTCGGGATCGAGGAGGTCGTTGATGCCGACGATCTCGATGTCGTTAGCGAAGTTCTCCACGGCAGCGCGGAAAACCATGCGTCCGATACGGCCGAAGCCGTTGATGCCAACCTTGATTGCCATTTTTTGCTTCCTTGTTTGTTTTGTGTTTTGTTGAGAACTGGTTACTTTGCCTTCGCGACCTTGCCGTTCTTGATGCAGCGGGTGCAGACGGTCATACGCTTGGTATTGCCGTTGGCGTCCACCGTGCGGACGGACTGGAGGTTAGGAAGGAAGCGGCGCTTGGTGATGCCGGTCGTGTGGAGACCGATGCCGCCTTTGTACTTCGGGGAGCCCTTGCGGACGACAACATTGCCGACAGAAGGTCCCTTTCCGCATATTTCGCAAACTCTGGACATTTTAGTGTTCCTTTCGTCTGTAGGTTGGTTGTCTTAGTTGCCGGGCTGCCACTCGACGTTGGCGAAGGCGTTGTCGAACGCGGCGGAGAGTCCGCCGAGGTTCTCGCTGCCCGCTGTCTTGGCGGAGACGGGAGCCGTCTCGCCCGTGGAATCGGCCTCGAGGTTGCGGATCTCGTCGTCGGTCATGCCCATCGCGCGGATGGAAAGGCCGATGCGGCGCTCAGCGCGGTCAACCTTGACGACGCGAGCCTCGACATCCTGTCCGACCTCAAGAGCGTCCCTGACCTTCTCGACGCGCTGGTCGCTGATCTGGGAGATGTGGACAAGTCCATCCACGCCGTCCTCGAGCTCGACGAACGCGCCGAACGAGGCGATCTTGGAAACCTTGCCCTTGACGACGGATCCCACGGGGAACTTCTTGGCGATGTCGTCCCACGGATCGGTCTGGGCCTGCTTGAGGCCGAGCGAGATGCGCTGATCCTGCGCGTTGACGTCGAGAACAACCGCCTCGACCTCCTGGCCCTTCTGCAGGCACTCGGACGGATGGTTGATCTTGCGCGTCCAGCTCATGTCGCTGACGTGGATCATGCCGTCGATGCCCTCCTCGAGCTCGACAAACGCGCCGTACGCCGTGAAGTTGCGAACCTTGCCCTTGACCTTCGAGCCGACAGGGAAGCGGTCCTGAACCGTATCCCACGGGTTGGCCTGGGTCTGGCGGATGCCGAGGGCGATCTTCTGGTTCTCGACGTCCACGGAGAGAACGACGACCTGAACTTCGTCGCCGATGTTGAGCATGTCGCTCGCGCGGGCGACGCGCTTGGTCCAGCTGAACTCGCTGATGTGGACGAGACCCTCGATTCCGGGGGCGATCTCGACGAACGCACCGTACGCGGCGAGGTTGACGACCTTGCCCGAAACGCGGGCGCCGACGGGGAACTGGTCCTGAATCGTGTTCCAGGGATTCTCGGTGGTCTGCTTCAGGCCGAGGCTGACGCGCTCGCGCTCGCGGTCGACGTCGAGAACCATGACGTCGATCTCCTGGCCGACCTTGAGAAGCTCGCTCGGGTGCTTGATGCGGCCCCAGCTCATGTCGGTGATGTGGAGAAGGCCGTCGAGACCGTCGAGGTCGATGAACGCGCCGAAGTCGGTGATGTTCTTCACGCGGCCCTTCTTGATGGCGCCCTTCTGGAGGTTCGCGAGGAGCTCCGCCTTCTTCTCGGCGAGCGTGCCCTCGATGAGCTCGCGGCGCGAGACGATGAGGTTGCGCCTCTCGTTGGAAATCTTGATGACCTTGAAGTCGAACGTCTGGCCGACGTAGGGCTCGAGATCCTTGACGGGAGTGACCTCGACCTGCGACCCGGGAAGGAACGCGTCAACATCGTCAACCTGGACGAGCAGACCGCCGCGGACGGCGCTCTTGATCGTTCCCGTGACCACGCAGCCTTCGACGTAGCGCTCGAGAATCTTCTCCCAGCGGATCTTGTCGTCCGCGCGGCGCTTGGAAAGCTCGACCATTCCGGTCTTTTCGTTCTCAAGCTGGACAAGCATCACCGTGACCTTGTCGCCAGCCTTGACTTCGGCGCCTTCGCCGAATTCGCTGAGGGGGACAACACCCTCGCTCTTGTAACCGATGTCGATGAAAACATCGCCGTCCTTGACAGCGCTGACGGTGCCCTCGACGAGGCTGCCGTTCTTGAACTTCGATTCGCCCGCACCCGCGAGCATTTCGGCCATTACCGCTGAACGCTCAGAGGGAGCCGTGGGTTTGCGAATTGCCATACCGACCTGTACTTTGCTTTGTTGTTGTTTGTTGCGATCGCGGTTTTCTGCCGCGTCCGACCCGTCTTTGGGCCCGGAATTTCATATTATATCATAAATCCGTTTCACCGCGCAATAGCTACCAGAGTTGGATACTTCCAACGCATTAAAAGCCGATCCTTCCCCTTCGGGGCCCCTGGATCGTTTTTTAATGCGTTGGAAGTGTCTCAGCAACCAGCAGCCAGCAGCGCAGTGTCCAATCCGAATGGTCGTGGCGCGTCTAGT
>SUWC01000021.1 GCA_015061665.1 Lentisphaerota bacterium | reverse complement strand
ATACACGAATTTTGGCTCTTCGTAAACAACTCTCCTACCATCCCATGTTCCGTCGCGGGATTCGCCTGCGCCGAAGGCGTCAGGTTGGCCGACGAGCGAAGCAAGGAGCTTTGCGAAGCAAAGTCGCAAGAGCCCGAGCGACGCAACCCCCTGCAAGTTTAGCCGTTCTTTCGACTGATCCACGTCATTATTCCTGCTTAACCGCAAAGGCTTGACTCACTGGCGAGAAGCCGGTTATGGACCGGGGAGGACTGCGCACGGCAGCGCGCAAATCGGCCGTATCAAAAGGCGAGGACCGTTGCCACGAACGAAGCCAAGCCCTTACAAGCAAGCAACATGGGAACGGGGAATGGGGAACGGGGAATGGGGAATATTGACTGAAATCCACTTATTGTGGCGATTGAAGTGGCAAAGTCGGGTTATACCATACTCCGCTTCAAGATGGCAATAGCGGGATTTTGGAAATTTTTTGAGATAACGCCACGGATGGCAGTAAGGAAATTTTTGAGTCCGTTGGCATCGCGCCTTCGCCTCAAACACCGCTGATGCTACTTATGAACCGAAGTTGCAAATTCGCAATCTTCCCATATTTCTTCGGGATCTATGTCAATATCATTCGGCCAACAAAGTGTACCGCATTCTGCTCGCACCTGTCCAAAAAACGCAGGATTGCGCAGAGCCCCCCAGTAGTCATCCTTGAAATACGGAGAGCAGTCGAAGATTCCGACTGCACCGTTTTCAAAAGACACCCTGACATGCCGATCGTCAACCGGCTCAGCCTTTACAACTTGATGCAAAACACTCATGCGAGCACTCCTTACTCAACGCAGGGGTTCAATTTTGAAATACGTCCCCTCTTCCCCAAGCAACTTCCAGTTGGCAAACAGTTCTTCTCTGTGTATGCTCATCCATCCTCTAATCCGGTCGACATCATCTTTATCCATCTCTCCTGCCAGGATGTCGCTGGTTTCAAGATCAAAAGAAGCCGTCTTGTCCGCATGCTGGGCATGGATATGCGGACGATGATGCCTACCATCGCGCTCCTTGTACATCTTGATTATTATCCCAAAAAACATTGACAAAGTTGCCATGCCAAAACCTTTCATTCGCCATGAAGAATCAATCCAAATTGCCAAACTCATGGCTTGTATGGCAATCCTTTTCATTCAGCCTGAAGGCGGATGTTGCCACCCGCCCTTGGCGGACTCCGCATTTCGCGTGCCGCCGGTCCCGGGCCGTCGAGCACCCGGGAGTATTGAAAAGATCAATTTGTCATGCAGTTCCCCGCAAGACAGTGCAATTATACCATACTCCGCTTCAAAATGGCAAGAGCGGGGAATGGGGAATGGGGAAGTGGGGAACGGGGAATGGGTGATGGGGAAGAGGGAGGAGGGAGCTACGCGCGACCACGAAACGCGGCGGCTTGCCGAGCGGCGTTCCGCCGCTGGAATGGCGCGTCGCCGTCTTGACTTGAAGGTCGCAGTTGTCCTCCATTCCCCTTTCCCATTCTCCGTTCCCCTACGCGCGACCTTCGTCAAACGCCGCCGCGCCATTCCAACCTTCGGTTCTCGGCAAGCCCCGCGACACGAACCGGGCTACGCCCGACACGAATATACACGAATTTTGGCTCTTCGTAAACAACTCTCCTACCATCCCATGTTCCGTCGCGGGATTCGCCTGCGCCGAAGGCGTCAGGTTGGCCGACGAGCGAAGCGAGGAGCTTTGCGAAGCAAAGTCGCAAGAGCCCGAGCGACGCAACCCCCTGCAAGTTTGGCCGTTCTTTCGACTGATCCACGTCATTATTCCTGCTTGACCGCAAAGGCTTGACTCACTGGCGAGAAGCCGGTTATGGACCGGGGAGGACCACGCACGGCAGCGCGCAAATCGGCCGTATCAAAAGGCGAGGACCGTTGCCCCGAACGAAGCCAAGCCCTTACACGCAAGCAACATGGAAATGGGGAACGGGGAATGGGGAATATTGACTGGAATCCACTTATTGTGGCGATTGAAGTGGCAAAGTCGGGTTATACCATACTCCGCTTCAAAATGGCAAGAGCGGGATTTTGGAAATTTTTTTAGATAACGCCACGGATGGCAGTAAGGAAATTTTTGAGCGCATCAAAATCGTGACGGTTGCGCGGGGCGGGGAAATATGATACCATACTAGGTGGATGATGTAATATATCTTCATCTATAAAAAGGGGAGAATGATGCGACACAAAATATTTGCCGCGATTGTGGCGCTGCCGACATTGTGTCTGGCGGCGGTCCATTCTGTCGATTGCACCTCGCCAAGCGCCGCCGGGCTCATGCCGGCTTCCCTCGCAGCAGGCGATACAATCGAACTGAAGGTCTCCGCAGAGGTCACCTATACATTGACCGTCTCGGACGAATTGCCGTCCTTTGGAAACGGACGCTCCTTCGCCGCGCATCTCGGCGACGGCGTTCGCGTCGCTACGGCCGTTATCGACGGGTCGCACTCGTTCCTGGAAGTGCGCGATATCGCGCGGAACATGCTTTGCAGGGTCGTTAGCCGCGATGGAACCCTCAGCGCCGAAGAAATATCGCTTTCCAATGTCGGGCGCGGCGGATGTATCGAAATTGAAGCGCCTGATATCGAGATCGACGAGCAATCAACCGCCACCGTCAAGAAGCCGCTTTCGCTTTCAACCGCCGCAGTCGGCAATCCGTTCGACGATAACATCGTCGCGCCAAACGGCGCGCCCGTTTGCGTGGATATAATGCTCGTATTCGACAACGGCGCCCGCGCCTGGGTCGAGCAGCAATCGATGTATTCCGGCAGCATAACCAATTTTGCGATTCAGCAGGTTGCGAAGATGAACTCCGTTCTCGTCAATACGGGACTTCACACCAACTTCTGGTATCGCCTCGTCGATGTGATGACGGTGGAGACGACCTATACGGTCATAGATGGAAACATCCTCGGGATTGTCAAGGCAGGCGCGGAGTCCGGCGACGGACCCTACGGGCCAATCAAAGAGCGGCGTGCGGCGTGCGGCGCGGACCTCGTCTCGCTGATGATTGATACCGGCAAGGACTGGGGAACGACGGGAATCGGCTATATCACGCACGGCACGAGCTACAGCACCTGGCTCGGCTACAGGCAATGGTGCTATTCGTGCTGCGCGATTCAGTCCGTCGACCTCGAATACACGCTATCGCACGAAGTCGGCCACAACATGGGGCTAGCGCACAGTCCGACGCTTGCGGGTTGGACGAAACCCGGCACGTTCGACTACTCCAACGGCTTCAACTTCTGGGGCAAGGACGACAATATGCCCTACCACACAATCATGGCCTACGACCAGGACGTTAATTACACGGGATATCGCGAAATCCCATATTTCTCGTCGCCGGACTACACATATCAAGGGACTGTGATCGGCACCGTTCTTTCCAACGACTGCACGAGGGCGCTGCGCGAGACGTGCGCCGCTTTCGCCGCCTGGCACGATACAACGATACCGCTTCCGAGCGACGTGACGTTTTCGCCGTCGGGAAGCGAAGCGTATCGCATTACGCTCTCAAATCTCGGCGGCTACGAAATTCGCTACACGACCGATGGCAGCGAACCGACGCGCGAATCCAAGCTCTACACCGAGCCTTTGACATTGAAGAGTGGTTCCGTCACCGTAAATGCCGTTGCCGTCGTCGATGAACATACGCTGGGCGCGGTCGCGGAAAAGACGTATTCCGCCGCTGTGAAATTGAGCGAGTATGCATGGCTTGGGGCGCAGTCAGACACATGGGCATGGGGAGACTGGAATGACCAGGATGGGAAAGACCTGTATCCGTCCTATTGGAATACGAGCGCCGACAAGACAGCGATTATCGACATTGGCGGCAGTATTGCGGTCGATAGAGACATCGACTTGGCGAATTTGCTCGTGGGCGGAGCGACGCCAATGGAAATAGTCACGTCCGACAAATCTCTCCACGCAACGAATCTCCATGTAATCGGTCAGACTGTCCTCGCGGGGACGAACTATTCCTTCGACAACTGGAAGCTGCACGACGAATCGACGCTCGTGCTTTCGCCGGGAGAAGGAAATACCGTGACGCTGAACAAATATCTCGCGCAGGGTGCGACAGGCTCTACGCTTGCAATCTCCAACGGCACATTGAGTGTAACAAGAAGCGCGAACAGCTATGACGGCATTGCTACGCTCCAAAATTGCGCGTTGAGGATTGACGCCGGCGGCATATTGTCCCTTGAGCCCGGTTGGGTGCTGGGCTATTCCAATCCAAACCCCGTGACGGTAAACAAGGGCGGACTGCTGAAGATAGACAAACTCGAATCAACTCACCGTCCACTTGTGCTCAATGGCGGCAATGTGGATGTAAACCTGACCGGTCGCGCTTATGAGTTGCGTACAGTGGATGTCACGGCTACGGACGATTCAACGATAGCGGACAAGACGTCCAATGGCGGCGCCAGAATCTACCTCATTGAAGGCGATTCGACATTCACTGTCAGCGAAGGCAAGACGCTCACTATCAATATCAGCACTGATAAGGAGAAAGGTATCATCAAGAAAGGACAAGGCGAGGCAAGATTCCAGCGCGAACTTTTCCATACTGGAACGAACACGATAAGCGCTGGCACATTTACTATTGCTTATAACTCGACTACGACGAACTGCGCCAACTGGATAGTCTCAAGCGGAGCGACGCTGAAGGTCGAGGATGGCAAGTCCCTGGTCGTTCCAAAACTTGAACTTGCAAGAGGCGCAATACTCGATTTGCCCGCGTCGTCTGCGGCGGCGCCTCTCGCCGTCTCCAATTCAGTCGCGCTCGCAAATGTCGCATTCAGGCTGACAGGTGTAGCAGACTTTGAACTTGGCAAAAGCTATCCGCTGATAGCAGCGCAGGACGACTTGTCGGGAATAGTGAAGATAGACAAGTCGCTGATGCCCGCCCTTGCAAGCGGCCTCGTATGGAAATTCGCCAAGAATGCCGACGGCGTACTTTGCGCGACTGTAGTAGATGCGGCGGACGCGAAGGATCCGATAACCATCGTCGGCGTAGATGACAGCCTGGCGCTCGAAATTCCCGATGATGCAACGGTCGCATATGGCGCGGTCGCGGTAGGCTCGAATCCGCTTGTCGTAGATTCCATTGTCGATACAGCGGTGGCGTTTACGCTGGACGTCGAAATCCCGGAGACGCAAAACGCAACCGAGCAGACGATATGCTCGTGGATTGTGGCGGACACAAACGTGGTGCGTTGCGTGAGGCGCGCCGACGGCGTTCTGGATATTTTCTACAATGGCAATAATCACACGCAAAACATTACCAATTCCGTAACGCTGGTTTCCGGACGCCACACGATCAAGATCGGCTACAATTACGGCGATTATGGTGGTACGTGGGCATTTGTCGATGACAAGCCTGCGTATTGGGCGACGGGGCTTAAGTGGCATCAGAAGGCCGTTTTGAAGCTCGCTATCGGCGCCACGGCGGACGCGACGCCGCAATATCCGTTTGCCGGACTCGTCCTGCGCGGTCTCGGCATTCTCAAGGCGAACAGTAGCCTGCCGCTGCCGAACATGACAGGCACGAGCGGCATCGCCTACAACTACCTTATCCAGAACAACTCGCCGACGAATGCGATTCCGGCAATCTTCCCGAACGCCGTCTCCGGCGGCTTCTCGATGGACAATTCGCTGCTGGACGCCTACCTGCCAGACACCGCCGACTCCATCACCGTCTCCGTCGTCGCCTCCTTCCCCGCCGACAAGCCGGGATGCCTCTTTGGAATATGGGCGAAAAGCGAAACGGACGGCTACTCGTATCCGGGGCAGATAGACTACAACGGGGACGGCTACTTCTCGTTCAGCCGCAACGGGTACGTCAATACGGTGTACTATTCTCGCGTGAATTCACCGGATGCATCTGTTGAAAGCCCCCATCTTTACACGCTTGAATACCGTAAAAGCGAGGGGTTTGGGTTTTACCAGGATGGCGTACAGATTCTGACGGCATCTTATGGATACGTGGACAATTCATGTTATGTTTTCAACAAGGTGGTTTTCGGTCGCGGCCCGTGGAACAAGATGACGACATCCTATGATGACAACGAGAATCCGATTTCCGGCTTCAAGGTATATGCGTCGCATATCGAGCTCGGCTCGGACGCCCGCAGCGTGAGCGAGGCGGCCGTGATGGCGTCACTCAATTTCGACGCCGCCTACGACGACATGACGATAGCCGAGAAGCTTTCATACCTGCCTGCCAACCAAACGGCGGACGGCGTAGCCGCGCCGTCGGAAGACCAGGAAGAAGACCCCGACCCCGCGCCGCCCGCGACGCCTGCGGTGGTGGATATCCTCGTCGCGTATGACAACGGAGCTCAAGCGTACGTGACGAACAAGGGCGTGACGCTTGAAGCGTTCGCACAGACCCAGATCGACAAGATGAACGACGTTCTTGTCACGAACAAACTCGACAGGTTCTATTCTTATCGCCTCGCTGGAACGTGCAAGGTCGATGCGAATTATCCAACGGTTGAATCCGTTTCCCGCAAACTCGTCTCCGGCGCTGGCCCTCTCGTCACGCTGCGTGCGGCGCGTGAACTATACGGCGCCGATACGGTGACGCTTCTCGTAAATGCCTCTGGCGGTGCCACGCTTGGCGACAGCATCCCGCTTTCGCACAACACCGACGTCGCAAGCAGGCACGATTGCGCCTTCAGCGTATGCAGCATCAGCGCCGTCGATACGGGCACGCAACACACGATGATACACGAGAATGCCCACAACATGGGCTGCGGACACGCAAGGCAACAAAGCGCCATCAATTCGCCGTTCGAGTACGGGCGAGGATACTACTTCATGGATGGAACGACAAAGCGCCATACGATAATGGCATATGATGTTGACGGCACTGGCGTATATGCGCATCCCTCGCCGTATTTCTCCACCACGTCCAAAGAATTTGGCTTTGTGCTCGGCGACAAAACAAACAACAACGCAAGGGTCTTGAAGGAGACTTGCGGCGAAGTCGCCAAGTGGAGAGAAGGTTCGGCTATAGATTTCTCCGGCATTGAGCTTGATGGCGTGACATGGCAGACTAGCAAGAAGTATCCTTGGTATGTTGATGGTGATGGTTTCATTCGCAGCTACAACCAGACAGATTACACTTATCCATGCGCGACTCCGCTCAAGGCGACCATAGCAGGTCCGAAACGAATGACTTTCAAGCACAAGTCCTATTTTGGCGGCGCAATGCTCGCGGGCGACAACTATTCGCATTTCGACGTGCTCCTTGATGATTCCCCGGTTCTTGCACAAACCGAGTGCACGAACGACTGGACGGTTGCAGCGATTTCAATCCCCGAAGGCATGCACGAAGTCACATTTGTCTTCTTGCAGCATTTCGCGATGAACAATCCCGCCGATAACAAGGACGTATCGCCTAAAGCCGATGACGCCGTTTGGCTGAAGGATTTCGAATTGACCGACATTGAGCCGGAGACGTACATTCCTTCTTCTTCGACCGAAAGCCGCGTTTCATGGCGCTTCCCATCCGCAAGCGCGAAAGCGCAAGGCGAAGAAATACCCAGTATCACTATTGGCGAGACCGGCATTGTCGAATCGCTTGATTTCGGCTCGACGAATATCGTTGTCATGAGTGCTCTGGCGTCCTTGCCCGAATCAGGCGAAGGCGCATTGATGGGGCTTGTCGATGCAAAAGGAACGAGCAGATATCCTATCTTCATCTACGCCAACGGCGACGGGACGTTCACGCTCTACTACGGCAACAAGGCGAAGACGGCTTCTTCTATCAGTTCTGGAGTCATGGATATGACAGGGCTTCATGTATGGACGCTACGTTATGACGCGAACAGCGGCGGAAGATTCTATTGCGACGGGGTAGAGATAGCGTCTGATATCGGCATCAAGTGGACCGGAAACGACAATCTTTACGTGCCGTCCGAAAGTCTTACCTTCGGCAGCGCCGACGCGAACTCATATCCTCTCACAGGCGCGAAGATATATGCCGTCCATTCCGACTTCGACAGCTCCGCGACCGTTTCCGGCTCGGTTTCGGCGATATTAGCCGCGTTTGACGTGCTGGACGACTTCGCGAACGAAGACCTTGAAACGCGCCTTGCGCTTTTTGGCCTTTATCGCGATACGGGCTCGATCCCGCCAAAGACGGATGTCGCCTCTACAAGCGTCCTTCGCGTGAGCGAAATCATGCCAAAGCCGACGGATGCGCTAAATCGCGGCGCATTGGAGGGGATGGACGTGAACGGACTTGAATCCGGCTGGGTAGAGGTAGAGAATACGTCCGACCAGTGGGCGGACTTGGCGGACTACCGCTTTATCCGCGTAAATCGCGGCAAGAAGACGGATCCGGCGGGTTTTGGCAACTTCCCGTCCCGCCTTGTGCCGCCGCGCAGCCGTGCGATATTCTACACGTCCGAACGCTATTCGAACAGCAAGAGCCAGAAAGATAGCGCGTTTGAGAATGGCAAATTCAAGGGTAAGCCTGAGATATTCAAGGACTACGGCAACATACTCGTCTGGGGCGACAAGGTGAATCCCAAGAAATCGCCGTTTGTGAGATTGTATTACATGCCTAATGCCGCGACGACCAATGTTGTCGATACCGTCGTAATCCCCAGCGACTTGCCCGAGGGATGGTCGATTATCGTCGGTGATGCGGCTGAAGGCGAAGGCACTCGTCGCTGGATGTGTCCCACGCCGACACGCGGCAGGGCGAACACGTCTACGGACAGGCTGAAGCGCATTGGCCCGAATGTCGGCCCGCTCTATGAAATTTCTTCGCTCAAGAAGACGGACGTGGCCAACGAATTCGCTCGCCCTGTTCCGCCTGCAAAACCTGGCGAGGATTATGCGATAACGCTACCTATCAATCCTGTGATGAATCCGAATGGAACCTTCTCGCCGCGCACAAAAGATAAGATAGAATCCATCAAACTCGTCTATCGGAAGGATTTGGACGATGCAACATTGACAACTAATGTCGTGACCATGACAACAAAGTCCACTGACAAGAAGGCGTGGGGAGATCAGTATACGGCGGCGATACCGGCGAGCTACTTGCCTGCCGCAGGCCACCTCATTCAGTGGAAGGTGCTGATTACCGACGGCGAAGGAGTGGAATGGACTTCGCCCAGCTTCAACAACCCAGATGACGGATACGAGTGGTACGGCACCATAGTCGAGGCCCCTGAACTCGAAAGCGCGACGCTTCCGACTTGGCACATGTTCGCGGATAGCGAAAGCCTTGAGCAGATGGATGTAGATGCTTCAGATCAAACGCTCGAGAACAACGCCCGCGTCGCAATCTACGACAGTTCGACATCTAACTACTACGACTACGTTCGCATCGACCTCAGAGGCAACACTTCGGCAAAATTTACGAAGAAAAGCCACGGCCTGAGGTTCGCGAAGGCTCATCCACTGACGATGGTCGATTGCGTTACCGGCGAGACGATAGAGGAAATCCGCAAGACTTCGCTTATCAGCGAATTCGCCGACCCGAGCTACATGCGCCAGATGATTGCGTTCTGGCTGTGGCGCAAGATGGGCAACCTCGTGCCGTTTGATTTCCCGGTCAGATGCAACTTGAACGGCAAATTCTACCAACTCGCGTTCAATTCCGAGCGGTTCACCGACGAACTCATCGAAGATGTTTACGGCCTCGACAAATACGGCTACTCCTACAAGAACGTCGGCACCATGAAAAGCGGCTCATCGACGACCGCCGGCGGAATCGAAAAGAAGACGCCGGACGACGAAGACGAGTCGAATATAACCGTTTTGCAAAACGAACTTCGCAAGCCCCTGTACGACAACGGCGCGCAAAGCGGCGGGGAGAACATCGCCGCGCTCACAAAGTTCGTCGTCAAGAAGTTCAATCTCCCCGCATGGATCAACTATCTCGCCTCGGCGAGGATCACGCAGGAAATGGACGACGTATGGGCGAATGTCTGCGCCTACTACGACAATGCCGAAATGCATTCGTCGGGCGGCACTCGCGGAACGGATACTTGGATGCCGCTTGGATATGATTTCAATCTTTCCTTAGGGCAATATTACCGCGATTCAAATGTCGGCGGCGACGGACTCTTCTCCACAAACGACTGGTTCAAGTCGCATCCGTTCTACGGCGGCAATCGCGTGCGCTGCTATTCATCTACTGACATGACATCGACAATCAATAACGGCAATGACGGCTTCGAAGCTGTCTGGCAGTCGCAAAAGTTCCGCCGCCTCTATCTGCGCCGCCTTAGAACGCTGATGGACGCCGAATTGAAAGAACCCGGCACGCCCGAAAGCGAAGTCCCGTTCATGGCCAAGATGCGAGAGCTGGCGAATATGATGCGCGCGGACGCGGCACTTGACCAGCAGGAGTGGCCAAACGATTCGACGGACGACAAAATCGATGTTTGGAAGGACCGTCCCGCCAATATGGACGCTGGCATTCAGGATATTTGGGACAACTATGTCGTTCCGCGCCGCGAGCACTTGTATATAACCCATTCGATTACCAATACAGCGAAAGAGATTGGCTATGGCTCAAGCCTCAACGCCGGCATCCCCGAAGCGCAAAGCGCAATAGAGGTTCTTTCGGCGAAGATTTCGCTTGATCTTTCGCGGATAGCCGATGGCGTGGCGATTATATCTAACGGGAACAGCGAAGTCGTGGATATGAGCGGATGGACGCTCAGGCACGGCATTGATTGGACGCTTCCGGCAGGAACGGTATGCGATTCGAACGACTGCATTTACGTCGTCGCCGACAGGCGCGGATATGTTGCCGCTCACGAGAGCGAATTGACCGATCAGGTGATAATCGGCAATGCGAAGTTTGTGGAATCTGCCGCGGCAACTGTAATCGACAGTAGCGATGGCACACGCCTCGTATTGCATGGCGCTGTCGTCACAGATTCGCCCGATACGATCGAATTCGCCGCGGCAAGCCAGGCCGAAGCCGACGCACACGCCGAAGCGATCAAGCCTACCCTGACGCAAGAAGATGAAAAATCGGGACTTGACGCGTCGTATTTGAAAGTAGTAGCGAATCCTTCGTCCGTTTCTGGAATATACACTCTTGCGGTCGATATCGATTCAGGGAAAGTGCCGGCGCCAGCGATTCTGCAAAACGACCAAAGCGCCGCGTCCGGCGAAGAAGCTGTCGTATTTGTCGATGAAGCCAACGGAAAAACCGTTACAATAACCATCGAAAATGCCATCAAAGGGCTATGGTACGGCTACGAAGTATCGGACGCGCTAGGAGACGCCAGCGCATTCGCCAACGACGTCGATTCGTTCATGCGTGCGACCGATGCGAAGTTCAAGCTCAAGGCGAGTTCTCCGCGCGCGGAGAAAGAGGCTGGCTTCTACCGCGTAAAAGCGCTTCCGGCAAAACCTACGCGCTGACAGCGCGCAGGGCGATAAGACCGGTCAAGTTATTGTTGTCTTCGAAAGACGAGCGTCTCGACGTCGATGCGATTGTTAAGGGCCGTGCCGTCGTATTTCTAGAAGTCGCCCCCCATTTCGTCTAACCAGACGCCGTAAGGTTCTTCCGACGGAGACCGCCATCCAAAAGCGGACCAGGGGTAGTCGGCCAAGGTCACGCCAGTCACCTGGTTCTCGCCGTCCACGTCAAGCCGGAAGCGGACGTATCCATAGAGTCCACAGACCTTCTTCTTCGAATCGGGCGGGATGCCAACGACGAGGAAGCCCTTGTTTTCGGAATCGAGGCTTGTGATCTGCATGCTTCCGGTTACGCTTCCCTTCGACGTCTTGAAAGTCGCCTTCACGGTGCCGTTCGCGCCGAAGGAGAGGGACAGCTTGCCCTTCTGGTTGTTGTAGTGCCAGGTGCCGTACAGTCCGGAAACGGACGCCGAAAACGAGCCATTGAAGACGGGGAGTTCGGACTTGTCTACGTCGGGGCTCTTCCACGGATTTCGGAGCACGTACTCGGACTTGATCTTCTCGGAGGACGATATCGTGCCTGCGAAAGTCGCCTCGCCTTCGGGATCCAGAGTTATGGTGAACTTCTTCTTCTTTCCGTCAACCTTGCCCGTTGCAGTCGCCTTGTAGACCCCCTTCGACTCGTCGTACACGACGCCTGTCGCGGAGAACGTGGTCTTGTCGCCGCTCACGCTGTAGCTGCCGCTTATCTTTCCGCCGGCCATCACGGTCATCGCAAGCGTGCCGTCTTCCGTGCCCTTTCCCTTCGGATACGACGTCACTGTGGAACCGTAGTACGAGCCGACGATCTCGTCGGGCAGTCCCTGGAGGTTGAATGTCGCGGTTGCCCTGTCGGTCACCTTGCCCTTCTTCACAGTGAAGGTCACCGTTACGGGACCTACCTTCGTCGTGGTGCCGGTGATGCGTTTCGTCGTGGCGTTGTACGACCATCCCGAAGGCAGGCCCGTTATCGACAGCGTCCATCCCGAGGCGACCTCGATCTCCAGGTCGTCCAGAAGCGAATAGCTGACCTTTACGCCGGCGTTTAGCGAATACCCCTCGTCGCTCGTGTCGAGATAAAGCCGTTCGTTGTCCACCGCAGACGTGATGTTGGGGACAATGACGTTTACCTTCGCCTTTGAGGTGTTGCCGGAAAGATTCTGCGCCGTAAGCGTGACCACGCTCGTGCCTGGGATGAGCTTGGTTGCGTCGGAGACGTAGAGCTTCAGGGACGACGCGTTCCACTTGACGCCGGCAGGCAGTCCGGATGCCTTTACCGTAGGCTTCGTCACAGACGAAACTTCTGCAAGAACGCAAGCGCCAGCCTCGTCGGCGACCATTGCACCGTCGACCGAAAGCTCGATAGTGTCTTCGGCCTTTGTGACGAACGTGGCCGTTGCGTTGACAGGACCCAATACCTCCTTGGAGTCGAACGTATAAGTCTCGGAAGCGAGGGCGGGCGAATCCTCGTCCCCGTCCGACTCCCAGTATGCGAAAAAGTACTTCTTCGCGGCCGACGACTTGGCTGTAAGCTTGATCTTCTGTCCGATCGGATACACGCCGCCACCAGAAACGCTTCCGCGTCCTTCGCTCCCCTCGGCTAGGCCCGCGTCGAGATAGAACGACCCTCGGTCGGTAACCGTCAAACGAGCCTGGCTCTTTTCCGTCTTCTTGTTGGTGCACGTGGCGGTCACGGTTATCTTGTACGAACCGGCGGCCATTGTGCGCCCCGATATCTTCAGGCAGGGATTTTCGTCCTCGTCTTTGACGGGATACTTAGCGGACAGTCCGCTGGGAAGTCCCGAGACGGCGACGGACTTCACCGTGCCGACGGAAAGTGCCTTTGGAATCGGGATAAGGAAGGATACATCCTCCCCGGTCTGCATGTCGCCGAGTCCGGAAATATCAAAGTCATCGTTCTCCGCGAAGGTCTCCTCCGCATCTCCGACGGTGAACTTGACCGCTGCGGACATCTTGTACCCGCCGTTGTTCTTTCCCGATATCTTGGCGTAGTACACGCCGGCCTTCTTCGGAGTCCCCAGGAACTCGTAGTCGCCGTCGGCGTTTTTCGCCAGCCGTATGCCGCTGGGAAGCCCGCTCGCCGACAGGGTGTACGGGGTTCCGCTTTCGCACGAGACGAGGAGTCCGTCTTCAATCGCCTCGCCTGGCTCGAGCTCAAACTCGTCCGG
The DNA here is from genome assembly GCA_015061665.1 of Lentisphaerota bacterium. GTDB lineage: Bacteria > Verrucomicrobiota > Kiritimatiellia > RFP12 > UBA1067 > UBA1067. Next base: position 27,950 of record SUWC01000021.1, on the reverse strand, counting down.
CGAAACCGTGAAGTAGTCCTCCTCCAGCGGCATGGTGCTGGCGACAAGTTCAAGTCCCTCCTCCGGAAGGACGACGCTTGCGCTGGGACCTGCGGCGAAGAGGACGTCGTTTGTGTACCACCCTGCGAAGGCGTATCCCTTCTTCGGCGAGGCGAGTATGCTGACCTTGGTATTGGCAGGATATGCGCCGGCACCCTTGAACGTGACGGTGCCGGGGTCCATGGCGGAAATTGAAAGGACAGGCTTCGCCCCGGCGCGGACCGTCAGCTTAGCCGTCTTTGTGCCCTTTTTGAAGGTGACGGTGAAGGTCGAGCCCATCTTTCCGGTAAGACGTCCAGTCGACGAATTCCACTTCCATCCCTTCGGCAGCCCCGCCGCCTTGTATCCGGCGAAATCGGTGTCGAGCGAGACGCTGGTCCCCGGCGTATAGGCATAAGGCCCGTTCTCGGCGGGAGTGACAATCGGCGCGGCATTGGCGATGCAGGCGCAAACGAAGACAACAGCCGAAAGAATCCCGGACCTTGTAAAACCAAACATAGATTTCCTCCTTTTTCCCCTATTATACTATAACCCGCGCAAAAGAACAAGACGAAGCCCGATATCTAGCTTGCCGCAAATTTTTATCAAGTTAACCTTGCCTAACAGCCCCCAAATATGAGATAATTATATCGATTTGCAAATACTCAATAAGGGAAACAACATGTGCAATCAAGCTCTCTCGGCGGCAGCAGCCGAAAAATTCGCCCAACTCGACGAATTCATTGATTCGCTTGGCCTGAACCTGGCCGACGAACGTCGTCGCGGCAAGCTCATCCAGATTCTCCACCGTGCCCAGCACATATTCGGGTATCTCCCTCGCGAGGTGCAGCAGCACGTCGCCTCGAAGATGGGGCTTCCCGAGAGCGCTGTTTCCGGCGTCGTGAGCTTCTACAACTACTTCACGACCAAGCCGAAGGGCAAGTACGTCATCAACGTCTGCCTCGGTACGGCCTGCTACGTCAAGGGCTCCGAGGGCGTCCTCAGGGAGATCGAGCGCGTTCTCGGCGTCAAGGCGGATACCAACCCGACGCCAGACGGGCTGTTCTCGGTCTCCGCCCTTCGTTGCGTCGGCGCGTGCGGCCTCGCCCCCGTCATGATGGTCAACGACAAGGTTTACGGCAAGGTCACCCCGGCGATGGCCGTCCAGATCATCAACGAATACAAGGCGAAAGGCTGAGAGAGGAAAGGACAATGGCAATGAACAAGATTTTGACTAAGCAGGATCTCGACGCAGCCTACGAGAAGGCCAAGGGCAAGCTCGCCCTCCGCCTCGTCGCAGGCAAGATCGACTCTCAGAAGAAGGACATCCTCTGCTGCGGCGGTACGGGCTGCCACGCCTCCGCGTCGCAGGAGCTGATGGCGAACCTCCGCGCGGGCATCAGGGCCGCCGGACTTGAAAACGACGTCCGAGTCATCCAGACCGGCTGCTTCGGCTTCTGCGCGCAGGGTCCGATCGTCAAGGTTATGCCCGACAACGTCTTCTACGTCCAGGTCAAGCCCGAGGACGCGAAGGAGATCGTCGAGAAGCACATCGTCGCCCACCAGCCCGTCGAGCGCCTTCTCTACGTCGAGCCCACGCTCAAGGAGGCCATCCACGACTACGCGAAGATGCCCTTCTACGCGAAGCAGCAGCGCATCGCGCTGCGCAACTGCGGCCTCATCGACGCTGAGGACATCGAGGAGTACATCGCCAACAAGGGCTACCAGGGCCTCGCCAAGGCGCTCACCACGATGACGCCCGAGCAGGTCGTCCAGGAGGTTCTCAACTCCGGCATCTGCGGACGCGGCGGCGCGGGCTTCCCGACAGGCCTGAAGTGGAAGATCGCGGCGGGCGTAAAGGCCGACGAGAAGTACATCGTCTGCAACGCCGACGAAGGCGACCCCGGCGCGTTCATGGACCGCTCCATCATGGAAGGCGATCCCTCCAGCGTGATCGAGGCGATGGCGATCGGCGCATACGCGATCGGCGCCAAGCACGGCCTAGTCTACATCCGCGCTGAGTACCCGCTCGCGGTCAGCCGCCTCCAGATGGCGATCGACCAGGCGCGCGAAGTCGGCCTTCTCGGCGACAAGATCCTCGGGACGGACTTCTCGTTCGACATCGAGATCAAGCTCGGCGCTGGCGCGTTCGTCTGCGGCGAGGAGACGGCCCTCATCCACTCGATGGAAGGCCAGCGCGGCGAGCCCACGACCAAGCCGCCCTTCCCAGCCAACATCGGCGGCGGCTACTGGGGCTGCTCCACGAACGTCAACAACGTCGAGACCTACGCCTCGATCCCCGTGATCCTCGTCAAGGGAGCCGAATGGTACTCCAAGATCGGCAACTGGGTCATCGAGAAGGACGAGAACGGCAACTGGGTCAAGACGGTCAGCGGCAACTCCGGAACGAAGGTGTTCGCGCTCGCCGGACAGATCAACAACGTCGGCCTCGTCGAAGTCCCGATGGGAACGACTCTGCGCGAGATCATCTACGACATCGGCGGCGGAATCTCCGGCGGACACCAGTTCAAGGCGGTCCAGACCGGCGGTCCTTCGGGCGGCTGCATAACGGCCGAGAACCTCGACACGCCGATCGACTACATGAACCTCGGCAAGATCGGCTCGATGATGGGCTCCGGCGGCATGATCGTGCTTTCCGACAAGGACTGCATGCCCGCGATGGCAAAGTTCTACCTCGGGTTCACGAAGGACGAGTCGTGCGGCAAGTGCACGCCGTGCCGCATCGGAACGCGCCGCATGCTCGAAATGCTCGAGAAGATCTGCGACGGCAAGGGCACCGAGGAGATGCTCGAAGAGCTCGAGGACCTCGCGCTGACGATCAAGGACACCGCGCTCTGCGGCCTTGGGCAGACGGCGCCGAACCCGATTCTCTCCACCCTGCGCTACTTCCGCGACGAGTACATCGCACACGTCCGCGACAAGAAGTGCCCGGCCGGAACGTGCACGAAGCTGTTCAAGCTCAAGATCACCGACGCGTGCAAGGGCTGCACCAAGTGCGCCCGCAACTGCCCCGTCAGCGCGATCTCGGGCGAGGTCCGCAAGCAGCATGTCATCGACCAGACGAAGTGCATCAAGTGCGGCGCGTGCATCTCGGCATGCCCGTTCAAGGCGATAGTCAAGGAATAAGCAAGGAGCTCCAGCAATGGCAAACGTATCTGTAATCATCAACGGAACCAAGGTCGAAGTGCCCGCCGGCGCCACAATCCTTGACGCCGCAAACAAAATCAACGTCCACATCCCGACGCTCTGCTACTGCCCCGACGTCGGCTGCGGAACGGCAAACAAGCCCGCAAGCTGCCGTCTCTGCCTCGTCGAGGCTACCGGCATCCGCGGACCCAGGAAGATGCTCGTCCCCGCCTGCGCGACACCGCTGTCGCGCGACGGCGTCGAAGTGTGGACCAACTCGCTGCGCGCCCTCAAGGCCCGCCGCACGGTCCTCGAGCTTCTCCTCTCCGACCACCCGACTGCGTGCCTTACCTGCACGAAGAACCAGGCCTGCGAGCTCCAGAAGCTCGCCGCCGAATTCGGCGTACGCGGCATCAAGTACCTCGGCGAGAAGAACTCCTTCCCCGTCGACGAATCGCCCGCGCTCGTCCGCGACCTCTCCAAGTGCGTCATGTGCCGCCGCTGCGAGACGGTCTGCAACAAGGTGCAGACGGTCGGCACGCTCACCGGCAACGGACGCGGCTTCAGCGCGAAGGTCGGAACGGCCTCGATGATTCCGCTTGCGGACTCCTCGTGCACGTTCTGCGGACAGTGCGCCAACGTCTGCCCGACGGGCGCCATCACCGGCAACTGCTACGTCAGCCAGGTCTGGAAGGCTATCAACGACCCCTCCAAGACGGTTGTCGTCCAGACGGCTCCCGCCGTCCGCGTGGCAGTCGGACAGGAGTACGGCTTCGAGCCCGGCGAGCCCGTTACTGGCAAGCTGGTCGCAGGCCTGCGCCGCCTCGGCTTCGACAAGGTGTTCGACACCGACTTCTCCGCCGACCTCACGATCATGGAGGAAGGAACCGAGCTCGTCGGACGCGTCAAGAAGCTCATCGAGCTCGTCCAGTCCGGCAAGGATGCCACCGAGGCGCAGAAGGAGGCCCACCTCCCGATCCTCACCTCGTGCTGCCCCGGCTGGATCAACTTCCTCGAGCACCACTATCCCGACCTCCTCGACATCCCCTCTTCCTGCAAGTCGCCCCAGCAGATGTTCGGCGCGATTGCGAAGAGCTACTATGCCGAGAAGATCGGAGTCGCTCCGAAGGACCTGATCGTCGTCTCCGTCATGCCCTGCCAGGCGAAGAAGTACGAGGCAGCGCGCCCCGAATTCGCGCCGAACGGAGTCCGCGACGTCGACTACGTGGTCACCACGCGCGAACTCATCGCGATGTTCCACGAGGCCGGCGTTAACCTCGCGCAGCTCCCTGACGAGGACTACGACTCGCCCCTCGGCGAATCCACAGGCGCAGGCGTAATCTTCGGCGTCACAGGCGGCGTTCTCGAAGCGGCTCTTCGCTCCGTCACGTTCATGCTGACCGGCAAGAACCCCGAAGGCGACAAGATCAACTTCCGCGCGGTCCGCGGTCTGGACGGCGTCAAGGAAGCCAAGGTCGAGGTCGCTCCCGGCGTGAGCGTCAACGTTGCGGTCAGCTCCGGCCTCGGCAACGCGCGCAAGGTGCTGGACATGGTTCGCGCCGACCGCAACCGCTTCCAGGCCATCGAAATCATGGCATGCCCCGGCGGATGCATCAACGGCGGCGGACAGCCCCTCATCAAGGACAACCGCGCCAAGGCGCTTGAGCGCCGCATGGAGGGTCTCTACGAGGAAGACGCGAACAAGCCCGTTCGCCTCTCCCACGAGAACTGCGACATCAAGAAGCTCTACGAAGAGTACCTTGGTCAGCCTGGCGGAGAGAAGTCACACCACCTCCTCCACACGGTGTACCACCAGAACCTCCGCGGCTAACAAGCCGCACGAGGCCAAAGCAAAACGCCCTGCGCCGAAATTCGGCACAGGGCGTTCTCTTTTTGCCAGTGGCTTTCGGGCTGCGCTACAGCATGGGGATGCGCTTCTCGATAGTGAGGATGTTGCGCAGTCCGGCGTAGCGGTAGGCTATCGCATCGGACATCTTCTTGACCATCAGGATTCCAAGTCCGCCAATCGGACGTTCGGACGCGGACAGCGTCGTGTCGGGATCCGTGTGGGCGAGCGGGTCGTATGGCTTGCCGTCATCTGAAAACGTCATGCGCAGTCGTTTAGCGTCGTCCACCGACTCCAGGCAGATATCAAACTTCGTCGCGCCCGAATGCCTGACGATGTTTGAGCTGATTTCGTCGAGAATGACATGAATAGCGGGACCGAGGATATCGGCGCCTAGCTGCGGAAGAACGCCGTCCAGCCAGTCCGACGCCGCGGCAACGCCCTGCTGCGTTGGGGCAAATGTCATGATTCGTCTACCTGCGTTGTACCTGATGACGAGCTGCGTGCAGTCATCGGCCTGCTCCACCCCAGAGCCATGCGCGACGACCGCGTCGAAGACCGCGCCAAGAAGCGGTGACTTGCCGTTGTCGATGACCTTTGCCCCGGCCTTGATCATCGTGCTGACGGAGAACGCCAGGCGTTCCTCTCCGAAGAGCCTCCCTTTTGCGTCAGGCTGCTCAGTAATGCCGTCCGTATACAGGTAAAGGTGATCTCCTGGATTCAGCTTGATCTGATAGGAACGGTATTTTATGCCGGTCATTGCGCCAAACATCAGGCCGGAGCGATCACGGACGAATTGAGGAGTGGAATTCTCCTCGCCTTCCCTTATGACCAGGGGCGGGTTGTGTCCGGCATTTACATACGTCACCACGCCTGTGCAGAGATCCAGCTCGCCGATCCAAGCGGTCACGAACATGTTGGCCTCGTTGCCCTTGCTGAGCGATTCATTCGCCCGAGTCGCGACCTCATCGGGAGGAAGGCCGGTCTGGGCGATGCCCTTGATCGTCGCCTTGGCGCGCATCATGAAAAGCGCAGCGGGAACGCCCTTGCCGCTCACGTCTGCGACAAGGAACGAGAACCTGTTCGGGCCGGTGAAATAGAAGTCGTAGAAATCGCCGCCGACGTCCCTGGCAAGGTGCATCGACGCATATATGTCCATCCTGTGCTCCTCGGAGAACGGGGGGAAGACGCATGGCACGGCGCTCTCCTGAATGCTGGAGGCGATCATCATGTCCTTTGCAAGGTGCTTCTTCTCGTCCTCGTAGAAGGCCTTGAGCCTGTCTGCGTCGCGGAATATGCGGTCGATGAAAAGCGCAAATGCCGCGAGGACTAGGAAGAGTACGGTGCCAAAGACATAGACGAAAAGCGACCTCGTGTCGAAATACTCACGCATGGGAAGCGCGGCAACGAAGCGGTGTCCCGCGAACACAAAGGCGCGGCAAAGGCATTCCTCGTCGAAAAGACGGGCCGAGAAAGTGGTTCCGCGCGCCCTTCCGTCCGCTACGAACTCGAATTTCCGCGATTCGGATATGTCGTAGCCGGTTTCCTCGATTGTCTTCGCGGCGTTCCGGTGGCAAGACGGATTGGAGATGAGGCGTCCCGTTTCGCAGTCCGCGCAGAGGAAGAACCCCGTCCTGCCGAGAAGCCATTCGTCGAAGATATACCCGAGGATCGAGGGCAGCATGCGAGTAAGGCGGCGCTCCTCGAGCCCGACCTGGATGAAGCCATCCCCTCCCGGGAACGGGGCTCCGAGGTATTTTGCGCGGAATTTCGGGTTGCGGATGTGGGCTCGGAACGGCTGGGACACAGTGGCAACGACGCCGTTGGTCAGCTGCATGAATTCTTCCAGCACGGGATCGCCCGCCATAACGACGTCGATGCTGCGGGGATCGTTCGAGGCTATAACCCTGCCTGCGCGGTCGACAATGCACAGTTCGTCGATGTCCAGCTCCTTCGCGCCATCCGCCATCTGCTCCATGGACATTGGGTGCGCATAGCCGATGTGCCTTACCGCAGTCCGCGCGACATGTCCAAGCATCGTGTCTACCGCACCTGCAAGCGTGTGGTGGAAATCCTTGACGGCGTAATCAAGCTGAGACTCGGTCTTGTCCACGGCCGACTTGGTGCCAAGGATCCATGCAATGGCGATAAGCGCGGCGTAGAGCGCCAGCGCCCCGCCGTAGATGCACAACCTCTGTCTCATGCGCACAGCCATAGGCTACACTATGCGGAGAACGCTGCTGAGCCCGGTCATGTCGAACACGCCGGACACCATTGCGTTGGGGTTCGCGACGGACATCTCGCCCCCGCAGGCCATCATCGCCTTCTGCGTGGAGAGGAGGATGCGAAGACCTGCGGACGAAATGTACTCCAGGTTAGTGAAGTCGAACACGACGTTCGTCACGCCGTCGAGCTTCAGCGCGGCCTCCAGATCGGGCGACGTGTTGGTGTCGAGCCTTCCAGAGACCTTGAGTGTAAGTTTTGATCCTTCAGACGTCTTTTCTATCTGCATTTTGTTGTTTCCCGTGTTTCTCATTGAAATGTCTGTCAATCCGTGAATTGCGGAATGGGCGGCGCCGGTAGGCTGAATGCGGCATTCACGAGCCTCCCGATGTCGTCGTTTCTGCTCAGGGCGGAGTCCGGCACGTTGGCTGTGGGCTCGGCGGCCGAAAGCCCGTCGCGAGCCTCCACTGAGACCTTCAGACTGCTTTTCTGCTGTGGAGCGCGAGACGAGTCGACCGCCCCGACTTCCGCGCCAGTGACTCCAGCTCCAATCGGTTCATGCCATGTTGCCTTGCTGTTGAAATTAATCTCCATGTTCGAGTTCTCCTTATCTGCCTTGTATACACGGCTGTTGCTAAAAGGTTACACGCACATCCGAAAGAATTTCGCGGAGCTTCTCCTTGGCGCGGAAGATCCGCACCTTGACGAGGTTTTCGCTCACGCCAGTCTGCGCCGCGATGTCGCGGACGGACATCTCGCCGACCTGGAAAAGGGTATAGGCGTCGCGCAGGATCGGAGGCAGCCTGGAGAACGCCTCGGAGAGCCTCTTGCGTAGGTATTCCACGTCGACACTGCTGTCAGGCTCTCTGTATGCAGCCTGGCGGAGGTCCGTGCGATGCTCCACAAGGGAGCCGTCCTCTGGTTCGTCCGAATCGCGCATCTCCCCGACGAACGCAAGGCGGGCGTTGTCACGCGCGAGGTTCTTGCGCAGGTTGCGGGCCATGGTGAAGGCGAGGCCTGAGATGGCGTTGCCCTCGTCCCTTAGGTCGTCACGCATCTTCCATAGCTTAAGGAAGGTGTTCTGAACGATGTCGCACGCCTCGTGATACGAACTGCCGGAAGCCACAAGCCAATTCGTAAGGCGCGGTGCAATCGTCCTATAGAGTTCTTCTATGTTCATAAATCCTCCAGTTTCACGCTGTCTAGTTCTTCCTCTTCCTTGCGTGCGTCCTGTATCTGCTTGGCCCATTTCAGGACTTCCGCCACTGGTTCAATCAGCGAATCGGGTATGAAATCTCCAATCTTGCCGTTGGCATAGAGAGCTCGTGCGAGGGGTCTGTCCTCGATGATTGGAATGCCTTCGGCAAGCGCGGTCTCGCGGATGATGCGGGCCACCTTGCCCGCCCCGAGCGCACAGACGCGCGGGAGCGGCGATTCCTCGGCCTTGAAGCGGATGCCGACCGCCAGATGGGTCGGGTTTGTGACGACGACGCTGGACTCCTTGGCCGCCTTGGCGGGCTCCGGGCCGTTCAATATCTCGTTGCGGAACTCCCTCTGCGCCTGCTTGACCTCCTGGGACCCTTCCATCTCCTTGTACTCGCGCTTCACCTCGTCCTTCGTCATCATCATCTGCTTGGTAAAGTTGCGTCCCTGGAAGATGCGGTCGACGATAGCAATCACTATGTAGCCAAAGGCGGTGTATATGGCAAGGCGCTTCAGCATAAGCATGAGGCTCGGGAATATGTCGTCTACCGTGCCGTAGCACATGGTCAGCAGCTCGGGGACGCTTGCCCAGATGATCTTGTACAGGAGATAGCTGAGGAACGAGACCTTCACGACGTTCTTGAGGAACTCGAAGAGGTTCTTCATAGAGAATATCTTCTTCGCGCCCTCGACGGGGTTGAGCTTCTCGAGCTTCGGGATAAGGGGCTCGAACGTGAAAAGGAAACCGATCTGGGCTACGTTTCCGACGATGCCGATCACTGCGGCGACGGCGACGAAGACGAAGGAGTGCTTGAGGATGTAGAACGACGTCAGCTGGCCAGCCTGGAGCACGGCCCCCTCTGAGTTCTCGGAAATGGCGCCGGACAGGAAGCGCAGGAGCGACTCCATGTCGTCCATGAGAGCCATGCCCATCCAGCCAAGGACCGCGAAGAGGACGATGAGAATGGCAGTCGACACGATGTCCTTCGATGTGCAGACCTGTCCCTTCTCCCGCGCGTCGCGCAGTTTCTTCGGGGTAGGCATCTCGGTCTTCTCGCCAGCGCTTTCTGCCATAGGCTACCCTCCCAGCATTTTGCGAAGCGGACCGAGGATCGCACTCTCCCTGGAATACATGAGCATGTCCAGGATGAATGGAATGTATATGACAAGCATCGCTATTCCCAGCGCCGACTTGACAGGCATCGACAGGAAGAACACGTTGAGCTGAGGCGCTGTTCTGTTGACGAGCCCAAGCCCGACCGTAGCGAGGAACATGACGATGATGACCGGAGCGGAAATGACGACGGTGGTGCGCAGCATGCCGTCCAGCGCCCCAAGCATCCTCACGGGAGCGTCTGGCGCGAACGTCGGCAGGACGACGCACGAGGAATCGGCGGGGAAGGCGGGCCAGATGGAATAGCTTGTGTACAGCGAGCTTAGCAGGATGAACACCGCGCCGCTGACGAAGAAGATGGTCGACACGACCTGCGTGAAGAAAATGCCCATGGTCGAGACCTGCGCGCCGGAGAGCGGCGAGTAGACTTCGCCCATGGTAGCGCCGCGCTGGTTGTCGATGAAGTTGCCGACGTTCTCGGCCACCCAGAACGGTATCGCCGCGAAGAAGCCGATGAAGAAGCCGATTATGGCCTCCTTGACAGCGAGGAAGGAGAACATCCATGCGTTCGGCTCGCCCGGGGGCATCCCGTCGTGGATGAATGGAATGACGATGCACGCAAACCCAAGCACCGCAGCCCTTCTCGCCACGCCGGGAATCATGGACTCAGTCAGCGCCGGGCAGACGGCGAACGCGCCCCCGATCCTTGCCATCGCAAGGACCGCCGCCAGTATCCATCTATGGAACTCTACGTATGGCATTTACCTCAGAAGCGCGAAGTGTGTGAAGATGTCCCTGGTGTAGAGAAGAAGCGTGGAGCCCATCCAGGAGGCGCAGGCAAGGAGCGTCAGCGATATCGCGATCAGCTTGACCGCGAAGCCGAGCGTCTGCTCCTGTATCTGCGTCAGCGCCTGCAGAAGCGAGACGAGGATGCCTATCACCGTTGCGACGAGGATGGGAATCAGCGAAAGGCGCAGGACAATCAGCAGACATGTCTGCGCATAATCCAGAAGCTGCGCCTGACTCATGTCGCGTACCCCCTTATAAGCCCCTGGATGAGAAGCGTCCATCCGTCGACCATGACGAAAAGAAGCAGCTTGAACGGCAGCGAGATCGTCACAGGCGAAACCATCATCATGCCCATCGCAAGCAGGATGTTGGATATGATTATGTCGATTGCGATAAAGGGAAGATAGACAAGGAAGCCGATCTGGAACGCCTTCGTCAGCTCGGACACGCAAAACGACGGGATGAGGATGTAGAAGCTATCGGGGTCAACCTTCGCCAGCTCGTTCTCGTCCTTGGCCCAAAGCCGCTCGGCCGTTCGCACGAAGAAGGCGCGCTCCCTGTCGGACGTGTGCTTGGACAGGAAGTCGCGGAACGGCTCCGCAGCCTTCGCAACGGCGTCCGTCTCGAACCAGCGCCCCTGAGCGGCGGCAGCGCCTGCTGCGGCCCCGCCGGCTGGCGGCGCGACCTGGACCCCTGGGCTGTTCTTTGCCATCTCCTCCCTTGCGATCGTCCAGGATTCGTTCATCACGGGGGCCATGATGTAGAAAGAAAGGATCATCGCTAGCGCGTTGATAACCATGTTTGGCGGGATCGACTGGATGCCGAGCGCGTTTCGGATCAGCGACATGACGACGACGATCTTCAGGTAGCTCGTCGCAATCATCGCCACGAACGGCAGCAGCGACAGCCCGACAAATAGAAGTATGAGCGAAAAAGGATCTGTTTGAAACATGGCTCTTATCCTTTCGACTCAACTTTCATGACGGACTGTCCGCCAAGGCGCTCGACCTTGCCGACGGCGATCGTCCTTCCGCCTGCGACAAGCTTGATCTCGCCAGGTTCGGCGGACGGGATCTGCGACGGGGAAGCGGCGTAGTCCAGGAGCCAACCAAGCGTCACCGTCCCAGGAGCGGATTCAACGATGTGCAGCAGCCCGTCGTCGGCATACGGCGACACGCCGTTGCCGTCCACAAGAAGCCGCGACTCCGCTATAAGGCGAGCCGGAGAAGAGTCGAATTCTGGAACTATAAGCGCATCGCCAGGGGCGATGGACATCATGTCCGCGGCCGAAAGCGTAAAGGCGGCCATGTCTCGAACGACGCTTATCCGCGCGTCCCTGACAATCGGGTTCGAGACGTCTATGAAGGCGAGCTGCCCAAACGCCCTGACAAGCTGCGGCGTAGACGAAAGCATAAAGGAAATCGGCTGGCCTTCCGAAACGTCAAGCGCGAGGCTCAGCGACTCGTCCTTCTTGCCCTTTGCGACGCCCAGCACTTTCAGCTCTCGGCGAACTACGTTCTCGATTGTCTGCAAGAGCATCCCGCACTCCTTCTCGACAAGCGCAAGAAGAATCGGCTCCGGAACGTCGGCTCGATTCGCCCAGAGGCTGTGGAGATCGGCGAACACCGGCGAATCCGCTATTGAAAGAACGTATTCCGTGCCTCCAAGGACAATCGAGACGTCGAGCGTGTCCGACGGCACTACCTCCGCCGCCTTTAGCGTGCAAGCCGTCTCGCCCATGCGACACGGGACGGACCACGCAGGTGACGCGACGATGTCGGCTGAAGACGCGTGCTCCCACTGCGGGAGGAGCTTAAGGATTTCACTTGGCTTCATCTGGCGCTCCTTTCTTCACTGCAACGACAAAACTGCGAAAGGCCGGAATGTGCTCGGCAAGAGCGCGCTCAAGCTGCGGGATGTTCGCGACGACAACCGCGGCCGACTTTGGAGTCGCTGGCGCGATTTCAAGCGAGAGCGTCCCGTCCTTCGACGTCAGCTTGATCTCCGAGCCTTCAAGCACATCCGGCTTGAGACGAATCAGCACCTCGCCTTCGCCCTTTATAATCGAGGGAGTAACCTCAATGCTTGCAGCCACTGCTTCGGAAATCTGATTAACCGTCTCGACGGCATTCAGTATGCGGTCCGTAACGGCAGAGGGCGCAATCGCGTTTGCCGACACAGCAGGCTGCGCGACTTCCGGCTGAACGACATGCCGAACGTCAACGACGACACGCGCCGATTCCTCTGGCTCGACCTCCGTGAATTCAGAGTCGACGGCTGCGACTGGTTTGTCAACTGCATTGGGCCTGGCAACCTCTTGATTCGCAACCGTCATCTGGGGCTGCTCAGGCACAGGCTGCGCCACTGTCGACTGCGGCGCACTAACGACAGGCTCGGCAACCGTCGGCTGAGGTGCGCTGGGAACAGTCTCAGCTACCACTGGCTGCGGCACGCCGGAGACAGTCTCTGCTACCACTGGCTGCGGCATGCTGGGTGCAACGCGCTCCGGCGTTGCCGCAACGGGCTGCTCCTTGGCCTCGACAACGACTGGAGCCGGAGAAATAGTCTGCGGCTGCTCAGGGGCGGGCTGGACCGCCGCTGGCTGCGGCGCACTAACGACAGGCTCGGCAACCGTCGGCTGAGGTACGCTGGGAAGAGTCTCAGCTACTACTGGCTGCGGCACGCCGGAGACAGTCTCTGCTACCACTGGCTGCGGCACGCTGGGTGCAACGCGCTCCGGCGCTGCCGCAACGGGCTGCTCCTTGGGCTCAACAACAACTGGAGCCGGAGAAATAGTCTGCGGCTGCTCGGGAATGGACTGGCCCGCCGCTGGCTGCTGCGCGCCAACGACAGGCTCGGCAACCGTCGACTGGGGCGAGATGGGGACAGGCTCGGCTATCGTGGGCTGCTGAACGCTAACGACAGGCTCGGCAACCGTCGGCTGAGGTACGCTGGGAACAGTCTCAGCTACTACTGGCTGCGGTACGCTGGGTACAACGCGCTCTGGCGCTGCCGCAACAGGCTGCTCCTTTGGCTCGACAACGACTGGAGCCGGAGAAATCGTCTGTGGCTGCTCAGGGGCGGGCTGGACCGCCGTCGGCTGCTGCGCGCCAACGACAGGCTCGGCAACCGTCGGCTGAGGTGCGCTAACGACGGGTTCGACAACTGTCGGCAGCGGCACACTGCGGACAACACGTCGAACCGCCGTAGGCTGTTCCTCGACTTCGACAACGATTGGAGTCTGCAAAATCGTCTGAGTCTGCAAAATCGGCTGAGGATGCCCAGGGTCGATGCGAACCTCGTTCGGCTGCGGCGCATTTTGGCGAGGCTCACAAGCCAGCGGTTCAGCGGCGCTCAGAACAGGCGCGTCGACCGACGGCTTTGGCGCGTCGACAACAACATTCTTGTCCACTGCAGGCTGCTTCTCAATCTTTGCCATGCCGACAATTGCCGCGGCGATAGACGCGACGTCCCGTGACGGCATCTCCATCGCCTTCTGGAATCTGCTGACGGATTCTTCGGTTGGGGCGTTCGTCGTCTTGCCGCATGCCCCGTCATCGCTACCGCTGCGCACAAAGAATTCCTGCGGCAGCGACAGCGGCGCCAAACCACTAGTGTCCTGCGGCATGAAAGCCGTAAGGGGCGACTGGAGGCAATCAAACGTAACGGATTCTATCATCACAAGCTTTGCTTCCTTCCTGTAAAGTCCTCCAGCTCGATCTCTGCGCGAAACTCCTGCTCTGCAGCTTCTTCGGCGAGCCAGATGGACTTGTGTTCGTCGATCTTCATCCTTTCCTTTGTCGCGAGGTTGAACCTGTCCCTCGCAGCGGTCTCGAGCGAGACCTTTTCCTTAAGCTCTGATTCGGCGCGCCTGACGTTGTCGAGCTTGAGCGCGCCCTCTTCGTCGATTCGCGCTACGCCTTCGGACGCCAGGTCCAGTCGATTCTTCCCGACGGTCTGTCCGATGATTGCGGCGTATATCCTGTCCCTGCGCTCTTCCTTCGTCTCTTCGTACTGCTCGTAGTCCTTTTTGCGCTTGGCAAGCGCGTCTTCAGCCGCCTCGCGCGCCTGTCGCGCGGCAATGAACTCGCCCGACGCGCGGTCTTCGCGCATCTGGCGTATTTTCAGAAGTGGCTGTAGTAAGTATGCCATAGATTATGAAACGGCCGCCTTGAGTTTTTGAATGGTGTCGTCGTACTTGGGACGCTCGTCTAGTCCCTGACGGAGGAACGCGTTTATCGAACCGTTCTTAGAAATGGCCTCGTCGGCTTCCGGATCAGTCCCCTTCTTGTATTCGCCGATCTTAAGGAGCAGCTCGACCTCGGCGTATTTCGCGAGGAGGGAGCGCAGCTTCGACGCGGCAGCCTTGTGGTCCTTCGGGATGATCGCGCTCTGGCAGCGCGAGACGGAAGCGAGGATGTCGATGGCCGGATAGTGGTTCATCTGCGCGAGCTTGCGCGAGAGGATGATGTGCCCGTCGAGAATCGAGCGCGTTTCGTCGGCGATCGGCTCGGTCATGTCGTCACCTTCGACAAGAACGGTGTACAGCGCGGTGATGGACCCCTTGGCGGAATTGCCTGCGCGCTCCATGAGCTTCGGAAGCTCCGAGAACACGCTTGGCGGAAAGCCGCGCCTCGTCGGAGGCTCGCCTGCGGCCAGTCCGATCTCGCGCTGGGCGCGTCCGAAACGCGTGACGGAATCCATTAGAAGCAGAACCTTCATGCCTTTGTCGCGGAACGACTCGGCTATGGAAGTCGCGACATAGGCCGCCTTCAAGCGCTCCATGGACGGGCGGTCGGACGTGGAAATGACGAGCACGGACTTCTTCAGGCCTTCGGGCCCAAGGTCCTTTTCGATGAACTCGCGCACCTCGCGTCCACGTTCGCCTATGAGCGCGAGCACCGTCACCTCCGCTTCGGTGTTGCGGATGATCGATGCGAGAAGCGTCGACTTTCCGCCGCCAGCCGCGGCGAAGATTCCCATACGCTGACCTTCGCCGCAGGTGAGGAGTCCGTCAATCGCCCTTATCCCGAGCGAAATCGGCTTTGAGATGATCGTCCTTTCAAGGGGCGAAGGCGGCGGGGCGTAGACAGGATAGTAGCCGTCGGGGCGAAGCGGACCTTTGGCGTCCGCATCCATGGGACGGCCGAGTCCGTCAAGCACGCGCCCCAGCAGATTCATTCCGACGGGCACCATCTGGACGCGGCGTGTGGGGATGACCTCCGTCTCGGCCGAAATGCCGATCATCTGTCCGAGCGCCGTCAGAAGCGCCGCATCCTTCGTGAATCCCACGACTTCGGCCTGAACCTCGTATCCCTCCCACGGGTTGCGCAGGATGCATATCTCGCCGACCTTTACGCCTGGGACGGACGCCTTGATTATGGTGCCGACGACCTGGATGACCTTGCCCTTCACGTCGATGGGCTGGGCATCCTCCACGGCGCGGTTCAGCACCTCGGGAATATAGTCGAAGACTCCCGTCACGAATCACCACCTTCTTCTGGTTTCTCCGAAGAGTCCCGCATACCGTTGACGTGACGCCGGAGGGATTGCTCGATCGCCGCCAGCTGGGTCTCGACGGACGCATCCGCCACGCCGGCCTCCGTCTCTAGGATGCAGGCCGATCCGCTTAGGCGCGAATCCTCGACGACGTCGATTGTCTCGACGGTCGGATACGTGATCATAAGCGATGAGATGCGCTCCTTGATGGTCGGGGCCATTTCAGGCGCGACCTTGATGGTGACGTGGCGCTGGGTCCTGATAACGGCGCTCATCGTCTTGCGCACAATGTTGACAACCATCTCCTTGTCGCCGATCTCCGCCACGCACGTCTTGAGCGCCTTCATGACGATCTCGGCCATCTTGCCCTCGACGGACTCCATGAACGCGACGGACTGGTCGACAAGATCGAGCTTCTGCATGGCGATCTCCATCTTGCCGTTCTGTATGCCGTCGTCGTAGCCGCGCTTCTTCTCCGCCTCGAACGCGGCCTTGGCCTCCCTGCGGATGCGCGCGGCCTCCGCCTCGGCGGCAGCGATTATCTCTGCGGCGTCCGAGACAGTCGCAACCTCCGACGCCTTCACGAGACGCCGGTCGGACTGCAGCGCAAAATCTTTCTTGTTTATCAGCAGCATAGCGTAAAGGCCTCCGGAAAGCGAAGCTTGAGCAGCTTCGAGACAAATGTGAAGTCGAAAGTCGAAAACTTGAAGTCGCCGAACGACTCGTCGTCCTCGCCCTGCAGGTCTTTCGGCAGCTTGAGTTCAAGCCTGTGCAGGAGAGGCTGCGGCAGGTCTTTCAAGACAGAGAAAAGAATCCTGTATCCAATCCGGCAGACGACGTCCCCGCCCATTTTGCATTTTGCATTTTCCATTTTCCACTTGGTGAAGTAGGCGGTGAACCCGAACACATCCGGGTATACGCCGGGGAGAGTGGCCTTGAGGCTGCGCACGGTCGCGCCGTCGGTAACGCGGCGAAGCTGGTCGGAAGATGCGATTGCCCCCGCCCATTTTACAACCGCGAAGATGGTCGCGCCGTCGAGAAGAAGCAGACGACTGAAATCGTCTTTCGGAAAGGTGTGGACGCACGGCTTGACGCCGAGGGCTTCGAGCGTAAACCGCTTGACGCGGGGGGATTCCCTTGGAACTGACTGCAGCGGGGTTCCGTCCGAGGCGACGTATAGCCCCTCCAGCCAGCTTTCGTGCACCTGCGGCGCGAAGTCCCAGAGGAAGTCGCGGACGAGCGGCCACGCCGCAGCGTCGGAAACAAGCGCGCGGGCCGCGTTCATGTCGATCACGCTATCCATTGACGCGACGCTCCTTTCCTGGACTCAAGGTACCGGCGCCAGCGCGAATCTGCGTCCGCCTTGCGGCCGAGCATACGCAGCGCCCGTGTTTCAAGGACAGCCTCGGCGTGTTCGAGCGACGGCGGGACGTCCGCTATCCGCAGCACGTCCAGCGCCTCTCGCGCGAGCCCTTCGGAGACAAGGAGATCGGCATACGCCACGGCAGCAACGCCGTCGCGCGGGTCCGTCTCGAGAAGCACCTCGAAAAGGCTGCGCGCACGCTCGCGGCGTCCATGTCGCATGAACAGCCACGCAGTCGTAAGCAGAAACTGTCTTTCCTCTTCTCTCATTCGGTCATTTTTTCGGCGGCGTGTCGCGGAAGATCGTGACGTGGATCTTCTCGGGGACAAGCCCTTCGATTGCGTTCTTGACAAGGCCCTTTATGGAAGGAATCAGGTCGGTCAGGTCAGCGTCCCAGCGCGAGTGTATCGCGACGGATGCGGAAGACGGCAGCGCGTGCCTCGCGAACGGATCGTTCTCGGGAAGCACTACGTGCACACGTGCGTCGATGACTCCGTCGATGCCGCATATCGTCTTCGCGATGTCCTGCGCCAGCGCGTCCATGAAGCGGATGCGCTCTTCGCTGGGCGACGAGATCATGCCCGTCTTCTTGAACACCTCTCCGATTCCCTGGTGGTCCTGATGGGGGAGCCCGGCCTTCTGGAGAAGGTTCACGGCCCTCGCAAACTTTGACTCGACCACGGTTATGTTCCAAGTTCCTTCCTCGCCTGGGGACTTGTGGCACTCGATGCCGTCGTCAAGAAGCGCGGCCATGACGAGGTTCGCCTGGCGCTCCTCGAGGCCCGAGTGCAACGTGGTCTCCTTGTCGCATCCGACAAAGAGCAGCGCGGCAGCGAACACGCTTAATGGCTTTGCTAGCTTCATTTGCATTCCTTTCGACCAATGTCGTTACTGATTCTTGATCAGCGTCTGGACCGCGTTCGACGCCTTGTCGGCAACTTTGGAGACGACCGACTCCTGGAACGAGAGGTTCATCACCTCGTACTGCAGCTCGACGAGCTCTAACGATGCGGGTCCGTGCATCCTTCCAAGCTCGGACAGCGCGCGTATCCGGTGGATTATACCCTGGTTGTTAGCCTGCGCCGAGCGCCAGGAGGCGGCGGCCTGCGAGGCAAACGGGATGGGGTCCACCGCCGCGACCGCCTGTGGCGAGCCCACGCCCATCGCGGCCTGGAATCGCGCGACGGTGCCCGGATCGGCCACGGGCGACGCGGCGCCCGGAGCGGACAACGGCGACTGGGTCGCGCCCGCAGACCTTATCGCCTCGACTATCATTGCTTCTGTCATATCAGCAGGTCCTTTGCTAGTTTTGCCGCCGCAGGATCGGCGGTGTCCGACGCGGCCTCCTCAAGGGGTATCCGCGCCTCTGAATTGCGATTCATCCTCAGCAGCGCCATGCCCTTGAACGCCTTAAGCATGGCTGATGAGGGAAACCTCGGCAGAGCCTCGTGGTCGATGTACTCGACCGCGCCGTTGAAGTCCAGCATGCTGATGCGTAGAATCGCGTTCGCAACGGCGATCGACGACTCTCCCGGGCGGAACCACTCGAGCGCCGCGAGGATCTTCGCGGCGGTCCTGAAGCGGTTCTGCCCGGTCGCCATCAGGGCGACGTTCAACAACAGTCTCGCCTCTTCACTGTCGAGATCAAACATCAGCGGAAGTTGGACGCGATGGAGTTGAGCGCATCGCCCATGTTCTTGTTGATGTTGGTCATCGTCGTCAGCGCGAGGTTCCACTGCTGCAGGTCGTACTGAAGCTGCTGCAGGTTAGCCTGCACGTCAGGGTGCTTCTGGTAGTTCTCGAGCGACTCTTTCAGACGCTCTTCCATCTGGCCGACCGCGTTGAGCAACGCATTGTAGACTGCATCCGTGTGGATGAAGTCGTTCGTCGTCGCATTGACGCGATACGGACCCGACTCGAAGTTAAGAAGCTCCGGCGCTCCCACTGTAGGTGTTACTCCGTATCCCATGTCGCTTTCCTTTCGTTTTTTTGTTGTTGAACGTCGCCTCCCGGCTCCGTCTTCGCTTCTAGCGGCCCACCCGGGCCGTCAGTCGCAAAATCTTCCTTGCGAGGGTATTGGCGTCCCTCAGCGCCTCGACGCGCGTAAACTCGCCGGGCGGCAGGCCCTCCTTCAGCGCCTCGCCCAGGCGGCTGTCGAGTTTCGCAAGCACGGCATCGTACTTCGCCAGCGCAGACTCCCTGTCGGGCCCCGCGAGCTCGCGTTCGATCTCCATCAACATCAAAGGCTGTTTCACGGTTTCCATGTGAACCTCCCCGTTGAATTCGTCAGCGTTACGGAATCAGCCTCGATCTTCTCCACGGTGCTGCCGCCAAACGGAGCCCCCTCAAGCACGCGTGTCCCGTTCTTCAGCACAAGGCACGGATAGGGCTTCGTGAGGATTCCGCAGACAGGCAGGTCGAGCGCCTGCTCCTGCTGGACCTTGGCCGGCGAGGCGGACGGCTTGAAGACGCTCATCGGCCCCTGCTCGGCCTCCGCCGCCTCAGACGGCGTCAGGGCGTCCGCACTGAACAACACCCCGGAAACATCGACGTCGCGCATCTTCGGCAAGTCGACGGTGAGCGCGTCAAGCGTCTTCTTGAGGGAGATGGGCGAGCGCGAGACACCCGTCACGGCAAGGAACCTGTTCGTCGCAGAGGCGACCTTGAGAAGCCCCTCCGTCAGCGTAAAGAGGGCGTCCTCCGCGGCATTCCGAAACGACTCGTCGTCGGATATGTCGACTTCCACGCCAGGCTGGACCTGATACGCCTCCGCGACGGCGGCGAGGCGTTCTGAGCGCGTCTTCAGGTTGCCCGACAGCATCGAGCGCCCGTCTTCCTCCTTAAGCTCCAGTCCGTATTTGTTCGCAATGATGGGAAGCGTGATCTTCTGGACCACCTGCTCCTCGATCGTGTCGACGACTTGCGCCGTGACGGGCGAGACGCGGTGCAGGACGGAGTCGATTGCCCCGCGCCAGCCCGACTCCTTGACCTTCCCGCGGAAGTACAGTCCAAAACCAAGCAGGAAGATGAGGAAAAGGACGATAATCAGCACAAGGCAGCCAAGGAACCCGCCGCGCTTCCTCTCCTTCTTCTCTTCGTTCTCGGGCTCCTTCTTCTCGGGATCGGGTTCGGCAGACGCAGGAGCCTCCTCCGTCTTTTCCTTGGGTGCCGCTTCGTCGCCTGCCGACTCTTCCTCCGCCTTTTCCGACTTGGGCCACCTGAGCTCGCTCCAGGGAGCGTCCGCAGGTCCGATGGCAAGGGCTGTCGCGCCAACCATCTTGACCGCGAACGGCTCCATCGCCGAGCCGTCGACATATACGCCGTCGGCAGTCGCCTCGATCTTGAGCGGCTGGTCGGGCATCGTCGGATCGGCGAGGATAATGTCGCAGGCATCGCTCTTGCCGAGCGTCACCGCGACGCCCTCGACGAGTGCGATCTCCGCCCCCTTGTTGGGGCCTTCGACTATCTTTAGAAGAAAATTCATTCGTTGACTCTACACTTTACATTTTCACTCTACAGCTTTAGCCTGCCGAGCGGCTGGATGTTGATTTCGGCGCTGAGCTCCTGGAACGACAGAACGGGAAGTTCGTAGTAGTCCTTTTCTATCATCTTCCTGAAGTAGCGACGGATGTCGACGGACACGATGATGACGGGCTTCTGGGGAACCTTCGCGAGGTCGCCGATCGTGCGCTTGACGACGGATATGATCGCGCGGACGCTTGCAGGGTCCATCGCCAGATAGCTTCCGCCCGACGTCTGGCGCACGGACTTGCGGATCTTCTCCTCCAGGGACGGGTCGAGCAGGTACGCGGCGACGATGTTCTGTCCACCCGAGAACTTGTAGGAGATGTAGCGGCTGAGCGCGGCGCGCACGTATTCGACGAGAAGGACCGAATCCTTTTCCTTCTGCCCCCACTCGATGAGCGTCTGGGTGATGCGCTTGAGGTCGCGTATCGATATGCCCTCCTGGACAAGGCGCTGGAGGACGTCCGTGATCTTCTGCAGCGGCAGCACGCGCTGCACCTCCTTGACGAGCTCGGGAGCCTCCTTCTCCATGTGGTCGAAGAGGATGCGAGTCTCCTGGAGCGAAAGGAACTCGTGCGAGTAGCGGCGCAGGACGCTTGAAAGGTGGTAGGTGAGCACTCCGCCAAGGTCGAGGGAGCGAATCCCGCTTTCCGCCAGGCGCGGCGCGTCCTCCTCCTTGACCCAGCACGTCTCGTGCCCCGTCAGGAACATCTTGCCCGTCTCGTATGCGATGCCGGTCGCCGTCAGGTTCTCCGGCTCCTCGAACGCAAAGACGAACCCCTTCCTGAGAACGCCTTCCGAAACGGGGACCTCGTTGACGAGGATGCGGTACTTGCCGTCGTGGATTGACGGGTTGAGCGACAGGTTGATGCCTGGGAACGGAACGCCGAGGTCCCTGTACAGCGCGCGGCGGACGGACATGATCTGGTCGTTCAGCGCCTCGTACGTCAGCGCGCCGCGGATATCCGCGTCGATGTCGACGGTAAGCGGCGTGACCATCGAGAAGTCGTCGCCTTCCTTCTTCTTCGGACGCGGCGAGTTGCCCTCGGAAGGCGCGGCCGCGGCAAGCGGGTCGTCGGCCTTCGCCGCTCGCATTGCGGCGATCTTCGCCTTCGCCATTAGGCTCCAGCCGACGAGCGCGACGAACGCGGCGAGGCCGAATATCTGGACCTTCGGGAAGCCCGGGATGAGGCCGATCGCGACAAGCATCAGCGCGCCAAGGAGAATCGCCTTCGGCTGCGCGAAGAACTGGTTGATGATGTCCTGTCCGAGCGGCTTGTTGTCGACGTCTCCGACGCGCGTTACGATGACGCCGGATGTAATGGACACGAGGAGCGCGGGGATCTGCGAGACGAGTCCGTCGCCGATCGTGAGGATGCCGTACTTCGTAATGGCCCAGCCGACCTCCTTGCCGTTCATGAACACGCCGATGCAGATGCCGCCGACGATGTTGATCGACGTCATGATGAGTCCCGCTATCGCGTCGCCCTTCACGAACTTCATGGCACCGTCCATAGCTCCGTAGAGCTGCGACTCCTTGCTGAGCTCGTTGCGGCGCCTCTTCGCGGTATCCTGGTCGATCGCGCCTGCGCGAAGGTCGGCGTCGATGGACATCTGCTTTCCGGGCATGGCGTCGAGGGTGAATCGCGCGGCGACTTCGGAGACGCGCTCCGCGCCCTTCGCGATGACGACGAACTGGACGATCGTGATGATCAGGAAGATGACCGCGCCGACGACGAAGTTGCCGCCGACGACGAAGTTGCCGAACGTGTAGATGATCTCGCCCGCGTCCGCCTTCAGCAGGATGAGTCGCGTCGTAGTCACGTTCAGGGCGAGGCGGTACAGAGTCGTGAAGAGTAGCATCGACGGGAAGGTCGAGAACGCGAGCGCCCGCGGCAGGTAGAGCGAGAGCATCAGCATCACCGTCGAGATCATCAGGTTGATGGAGATCAGCAAGTCGACGACCGCCGTGGGAAGCGGGATGATCAAAAGGCCGATGATGCAGACGACGAGAATGGCGAGCACAAGATCGCCAAACCGCGAGAATACTCCCGAGAAGTTTGTTATTCTTCCTGTCATCACGTCTCCAGTATCGACATTCTGTAGCGCTCGAAGAGATCTGTGTCCGCAAGCAGGTTCTCAATCTCGTGCGCAGCCCCGTCCGAGGCTTCTGAGCCGCGAGCCCTGAGCGACCGGATTGCGGAGTGCGCCGCGTCAGAGAAGCCGCTTGACGTGCGAAGCTTGGCCGGGTTCGCCGCGACAAGCTCGCGCATTATCTCGCCCTCGACGCTGCGGTCTGTCGGGAACAGTTCGTCTATCGCCTGCGAAACGGTGGTCGTTCCTGGCAGAAGCGCCTTCTGCGCCTCGCCTTCGCCCGGGGACGATATGATGTCGGCGTATCCCGCGCTTCCGATGCCGACGTCAAAGCGCAGCGGGTCGATTGTCCTTGAAACACTGAGGCTCATGCAGCACCTCCAATCTCGTTGGCGAGCCGCCACAGGACGGCAAACGCACTGTTAACCTGAGGAAGCGTAACGTCGCGCTCCGCCAGCCTGACGGCGACGACAAAAGACTGCGACTTGGAAAGAAAGCCCGTTCGGACGCGGAAGCCCGTGCGAGCCCTCGGATGCGAGTACGCAAGCAGCCTCTTGAATCTCTCGATGGTCCCAAAAGGCGACCCGGAGGCCGCAGGGACGGACATCGCCACTACAAGATCGCCCCTGGCGTATTCAAACCTAAGCGTCATGCCGGTCTCGAACCTAAGCGCCGCGGCGCCGCGCTCGTTCAGCGCGAAACCGCCAAGCCCTGCGGAGCGTCCAAATTCGCTCACAACGGAATTTAGCCATGTCGGCGCGCTCATGCGGCACCCCCTTCCGTTTCGTTCTCCTCGGTTATGAGGTCGTCGAGATGCTCCTGAGCGGCGTCGACAAGCTGCTGCCTGTCGCCTTCGCGCGCAAAGAGCCGCGGGGAGAGCTTCCGGAAAAGCCCAGTCAGCTCGCGCGCGAAGTCCATGCGAGCCAGCAGCTCCTTGACCCCGCAGTCGCCTATGAACGCGGCGATGCCGGAGGACGCTACAAACGACTGCTCCGTGAAATCCATGATGCGGCCGGACATCTCCTCGCTGCTCATCTTGCACTTCTGGCCGAACTCCTTGTCCATGCGCCTCCCCAGCGCAGTCATGGAATCCAGAACCGCCTGAAGGACGTTTACGCACTGAAGGTCAGTCATGATGCGTCCGAGGGCGGCCTTGTCCAGAGAGGACTCTGTCGACTTCAGGTCCGCGCCGCAGCCAGCGATGAGGAACTCGATTGCGTCCTTGAGACCCTCCGCCCCGCGCGAGGCGAGAAGCGACCTGAAGCAGTCCTGGGGCTTCGTGAAGCCGACGACTTCGCCTCTGTAGAGGTCGCGCAGCTCCTGCATCTGCTCGGGCGTCGAGGCGCGCGCGTTGATCTCCACTGCAAGGTTGATGCCTGCGCGGATCTCTGGTCCCTTCGCCTCGGAAAGCATCGCCTTCGCGCGCATCACGAGGTCGCGAAGCGCGCTCTCGCCTTCGCCGAAGGACTGCTCGAGGATGTCGAGCATCGCGAACTGGTGCGACGGATCCGTCGAGCCGCGCGCAAGGTCCTTCAGAAGCTCGGTGGGGTCGCCGGATTTGCCTGCATTCTGCGCAGTGCGAAGGTTCCTGAGGATCTGGACGAGGAAATCGCGCCCCGGCATGTCCGGCATCATGGCCATCCACGCCTCGACGGACTTCACGAGCGCCGACCTCGGGCCCTGCATCTCGCCCATCTTGCGGTCGCCCGCGCGCTTCGCCTCCTTCTCCTCAAACTGGAAGGAAAGCTCCTCCATGGAGTCCATCAGCTCGGCCGTGGGATCGGCGTCCACTATGGCGGCTGTCCCCATGAGCTGGCCCTTTTCAATTGCAGGCTCGGACACAGGCTGCGCCATTTCGCGCATCTGTATCGCTTCCGCTCCGGCCGCATAGGTCTGGCGGAGAATCTGTGCTGCGTCAAACGCCATAGAACCTCCGCTGCATTGAAAGCCTTGAATCGGGCATCGACGCCTTCCCGGATCCCTCGATCCAGACGACGCCCGGCCCGTAGAACGTAAATAGAAGATCGCGCGGCGCGCGCGGGAGCAGGATGTCGAGAAGGCCGACCCTGGGACAGAACCCAGTCGGCTTGCCGCCCGTCCACGCGACGACGGAGTCTGGCCTGACGGAAAGCGTTTCGCCTTCCGAAAGCGGGACGCGCGCCGTGCGGCCTCTCGTCGCCATGACGACCCATGCACTCCCGGAATCATCCGATTCCCCGATGCCGAACTCTGTCGAGCAGAGCGATCCGCGCGCGCTCATCGGAATGGCCTTGATCACATGAGCGTCGATTCGCGCGCTCGCAGGCGCGACGAGGACCTTGTCGGAAACGGCAAACACGTTCGCTGCGCAGGGGATGTGCGTGAGGAACGGGGCAGCGGCGTCAGCGCAGTGCGAAAGCGACGTAGTCTCGACAAGGTCAAGCCGCGAGCGGTCCCGCACGCACCAGCCCTTGCGCCTGCGACGGACGGCGCTGCCCGAGAAAGCCGCAGGCTGGCTGCGGCCCATGAGCCACAGCCCCGCCTCGACTTTCGCGAAGCCGCCTTCTATCGCAACGGGCACTGCCATTTCAGATATCAACCTCCACGTCGACGTCCTGTAGAATCTCCCTGCGGACGCGCTCCTCGGCCTCCAGCGTCTCGCGCTCGGCCTCCTCCTGCGCCTTCCACATCCTGATGTCGTCGGAAAGCATGCGGTGCTTGCGCCTGCGGTCGAACGTGCGCATCTCCCTGTTGTGCTTGAGCTCGGCCTTGCGGCGCTTGAGCGCGTCCTCGAACTTCTCGCGGCGGCGCTCGCGGCTGTCCTTGCGCTCCAGATCGCGCCTTTCGCGCTCGTCGTCGCTTTCGTCCGCGTCGTCCTGAATCTGCTCCGCCTCGACGATGTCCCTCAGGCGCGTCGCCTGAAGCCTGGCGAGCATCTCCTGGTCGATGTCGACGATATGGGGAGTCAGTACGAACATGCGCTGTACCGTCTCCTTGCGCGTGGACTTTCCGCCGAATATCCAGCCGATGTACGGGATGTCGCGAAGCAGTGGAATGCCCCAGCCCGCGTCTTCCTCGATGTCGCGCAGGTATCCCGCGAGCATGATCGACTCGTCCTCGAAAACCGCTGTCTGGGTCTGAAGCGTGGACGAGCGGGTCATGGGCATGGCGTCGACGGTAACCGACTCGAAGCCGCCGTCGTCAAGGAGCATGGAGAGCCAGACCTGGTTCGGGATGTTGGTGGAAATGGTCGGAAGGATGCGCGGCTTGATCTGAAGCTTTGTTCCGGCGCTGACCTCCTCAAGCGTCGCGACCTCCGTTCCGACGACGCGAGCGTGGTAGCTCTGGGTGTCCGTCAGCTCGGCCGCAAGGTTGTTGACGGTGAGAAGCGAGGTGCGCG
This sequence comes from Lentisphaerota bacterium, assembly GCA_015061665.1. Taxonomy (GTDB): domain Bacteria; phylum Verrucomicrobiota; class Kiritimatiellia; order RFP12; family UBA1067; genus UBA1067. Next base: position 1,750 of record SUWC01000021.1, on the reverse strand, counting down.
AAATCGAGCGCGCCTTGCCCTTCTCGCGCAGCGCGTTGATTGACGCAGCGAGGCTGTACGACGAATGGATGTGGGTAAGCGCGCCCGCCAGGCCCCTGCCGGCGATAGCGTCGGGGCTGAACAGGTTCGCCGCGTTCTGCCCGGCGCCGAACTGCGAGTGGCCGTGCGACGTTCCGACCGCAAGGGAAAGCTGCCAGTCTAGCGCGTCCTTGCGCGAAAGCTCGACGACGGTGACGTCGACCTCGACAAGCTTCTGGGGGACGTCCAGCTGCTTTATCAGGTTCTCGTACATCGGCATGCGCGAGACGACGTCGTGGACTATGACCGCGTTCAGCCTGTTCTCCGGACGGATGGTGGGGCGGAACGTCGACATCTGCTGCGCCTCCAGGACCGACAGCTCGTTCGTCACGGACGAATCAAGTGACTTGGTGCCCGTGTTGCCGCTCATCATGTCCTCGAGTATTCGCGCGACGCCGCGTATCGTAAGGGTTGACTCAGGGCTGTTGACCTTGAAGTTGATGTCGTCCGCCCACGTGTGGACAAGCGGAAAGATTCGCGCCTCGACCTCGCTGAACGTGCGCTTCTCGCGGAGCTTGTCCGCCTTCGCGATCATCTCCGCGACGAGCGAAACATAGCGCGGCGGCCCGGAAACCATGACGAGCTCGTCCTCGGACGTGGTCTTGAGGGGAAAGCGCGAGTCCTCTACGCCAAGTTCGGAAAGCATCTGCATGACCTCGCCGGCCTTCATGTACTTCAGGTCGATCAGCATCGTCCCAATCTCGCCCGCGCCGTAGAGGTAGAGCGCCGCGCCGTCGTAGTACCAGATGAGGTTGTGGGTCGTTGCAATCGTGTCGAGGAACTCGCCCGGAGGGACGTCCTTGAAGTCGCCGGAGAACATTCCGGATACGGCCGGGGACATCACGATCGAAAGTCCCTCGGCTACTGCAAACGTGTCGAGCGCGGAGCGAAGGTCCATGTCGCGCGCAACAAGCGTGTAGGCCGGAAGCTTCCACGGCACCGGCGCGGCGGAAACCGGATTGAACGCCGCAAGGGATACGCTGAAAGCGAGAAGAATCGGCGCGATTATGCTTTTGAGTTTAACCATTTTAGATTCTCCATTCTCCTCACGGCCTTATCATCAAGGTTTCAGGCTCCGACACGGCGGATTCTCCTCCGCGCAGCGCGTCGAGCCTCGCGCGCCACCAGTCGCACGAATTCATGAACGTCTCGAAAAGCACCATCATCTCACGCGAATCCGCGCCGGCCGGCGCGTCCTGCCAGAGAAACGCGCCGCTGTCGCCCCAGGAAAGAATCGCCTCCTCGCGCAGCATGCGGCCCGCGGCGTACGACGCCAGGGTCGGCAGCATGGTCTCGTCGGCGGTCAGGACCGTCGACAACACCAGCCTAGCGTCCGAGACCTCGGCGAGCACCTCCAGCCCGTCGACGCGAAGCAGAAACGACAACACCCCTTCAGGTACCTTTTCGGGGTATCCGATAGCTTCTGCAAGCCCTTTTATGGTTGCTTCCAATGCCATATATGGTGTTTTGTCTATTCCATCTTTTCTTTTATTATAGCATTTTCGGGCAAAATGCGCTAGTGTCCTGTTGCCTTTAGTGGCTTTCCGGCATGGTGATTTAGTTCATGGCGCGTTCGCCTTGTAGATATCGAATTGGCCGCCCCCTATTGACAAAAGCGGCGAAATATGAGATGATATCCTCGTCTCAATGTGCAAGAAACGAGGAACCATGC
>SUWC01000133.1 GCA_015061665.1 Lentisphaerota bacterium | reverse complement strand
CCGGCGACAGAAAAAAGTCTCCGCCCGTTTCCGACCGCCCCAAAAATATTTTTGAGCCAATGTTTACGGGGCCCTGGCGCGATTTCGGGATAAGTTGCCCCGAAAAAGTCGGGATAAGCGTGGGAAATGTGTCGCCCTTGACGGGGATGGTCAGAATTTGATATCATAAGGGCAAATACATGAACAGAAACTTCTATTACTTTTGGCGCAACTATTACTTCGCGACTTTTAGTAGCGGGGGCGTTCTGCCATAGTCAAAGTTCGTGCATGATGGCACTAGACAGACGGCCCCGCTCAGACGAGAGGGGTCGTTTCTCATTTAATAAACCAATGAAAACCAAGGACAACAAATGATAATCATAGTAAAGAAAGGTGCAGACGAAGCCCAGGTCGAGAACCTGAAGTCGCTGCTCAAGTCGCGAAACATCGAGCCGCACGTCTCCAAGGGTTCGCTGCAGACGATCATAGGCTGCGTCGGCGATGTCGCACACCTCGACCCCGCCCTCATAGAGGCGCTGGACGTCGTCGAGTCCGTTCAGCGCATCCAGGAGCCCTACAAGGCCGCGAACAGGAAGTTCCACCCCGAAGACTCCGTCATCGACTGCTCTGGGGTCAAGATCGGCGGAGGCAACTTCAGCGTGATCGCCGGCCCTTGCAGCGTCGAGAGCGAGGAGCAGGTCGTGACGATCGCGCACGCCGTAAAGGCCGCCGGCGCGACCATGCTGCGCGGCGGCGCGTTCAAGCCCCGCACCTCCCCCTACTCGTTCCAGGGACTTGGCGCGGAGGGCATCCGCATGCTCACCGTCGCCAAGAAGGAATCGGGGCTCCCCATAGTTTCCGAACTCATGGACTTCAAGGACATCGACTGCTTCAACGACGTCGACGTCATCCAGATCGGCGCCAGGAACATGCAGAACTTCAACCTGCTCAAGGAAGTCGGCTCGTACACCAAGAAGCCCGTCCTGCTCAAGCGCGGCATGTCGGCCACGCTCCAGGAGCTCCTCATGAGCGCCGAGTACGTCATGGCGTCCGGCAACCCGAACGTAATCCTCTGCGAGCGCGGCATCCGCACGTTCGAAACCGCCCTTCGCAACACGCTTGACCTCGGCGTCGTTCCGCTCCTCCACAGGCTCTCCCACCTGCCGGTTGTGGTCGACCCCTCGCACGCGACAGGATACGCCTACATGGTCGATCCCGTTGCGGTAGCTGCGACCGCCATCGGGGCGGACGGACTGATCATCGAGGTCCACAACGACCCGCCCCACGCGCTCTGCGACGGCGTCCAGAGCCAGACGCCGGAGATGTTCGCCCGCACGATGGAGCGCATCAGAAAGATAAAGGCGGTTCTCTAAGTCGAGAGACCGCCCCTGGCCGACGTTTCGCGCACGATGTGCGCCGCGCCTAAACTGCGCTACATCGTCGCGACGTCGTTTTCCGTCAGCTGTATCACGCCCTGCTCGGAAAGTGCGGACGACGCGTTCTCCACGTCGTCGACGCGGATGACGAACGACACCGAGCGGTCGGACTTGCCGTTGAACGCGTAAAGGTACTCTATGTTGACGTCCTTCGCGCCGAGAATGTCGAGGACGCGGCTGAGCTGACCCGGGGCGTCCGGCGTCGTGATGGCGACAACCTCGGTCACCGTAACGGCGTACCCGGCCGCCTTGAGTCCGTCGACCGTCTTGTCCGTGTCGTTCACGATGATCCTGAGGATGCCGAAGTCCTTGGTGTCCGCAAGGCTCAGGGCACGGATGTTGACCCCGAACCCCTTGACGAGCTTGAGGGCCTCTGCGAGAGTCCTCGGGCGATTCTCGAGGAACACGGAAATCTGTCTTACGTTCTTGGACATGGTGACCTCCTTGTTTAGTCGTGAAGCTTGCGCCTGTCGATTACGCGGACCGCCTTGCCCTCGCTCCTCGTTATGGACTTGGGCGCGACAAGATGCATCTTCGGGTTTATGCCGAGCATCGTCTTCATGGCGGATGCGAGGCTCTTCTCCTGAAGCTGCATGTCCCTGACCTTGTCGGAGAACTGGTCGGGCTTCATCTCGACGCTGATGTCGAGCGTGTCGGTGTTGTTGACGCGGTCGACCTCGATGAGGTAGTTCGGCGAGTAGCCGTTCGCGATGAGGACGGTCTCGATCTGCGACGGGAACACGTTGACGCCGCGTATGATGAGCATGTCGTCGCTGCGGCCCTTGGGCTTGGACATCTTGACGAGCGTCCGCCCGCAGCTGCACTTCTCGCGCGAAAGGACGCAGAGGTCGCGCGTGCGGTACCTGAGCAGCGGGAACGCCTCCTTGGTGATGCTCGTGAAGACGAGTTCGCCGACCTCGCCGTCGGGAAGCGGCTCGCCCGTCTCGGGGTTGATGATCTCGGGGATGAAGTTGTCCTCGTTGATGTGCATGCCCTTCTGCGCCGAGCACTCGAACGCGACGCCGGGTCCGCTCGTCTCGGTAAGCCCGTAGATGTCGTACGCCTTTATCCCGAGGGACTTCTCGATCGAGCGGCGCATCTCCTCGGTCCATGGCTCCGCGCCGAAGATGCCGGCCTTGAGCTTGATGTCGGCGGGAGTGAGCCCCATCTCGTGCAGCGACTCGCCTAGGTACGCCGCGTACGACGGCGTGCAGCAGAGTATCGTCGCGCCGAGGTCGCGCATGAACTGTATCTGGCGCTCGGTGTTGCCGGAGCTCATCGGAAGCGTCAGGCAGCCGACCTTGTGCGAGCCGCCGTGCAGCCCCGCGCCGCCGGTGAAGAGTCCGTAGCCGTACGCAACCTGGCACACGTCGTCAGGCGTTCCGCCGGCCGCCGTGATGGCGCGCGCGCAGCAGTCCTCCCACATGTCGACGTCGTGCTGGGTGTAGAACGCCACCACGCGCCTGCCCGTCGTGCCGCTCGTCGAGTGGATGCGGACGCACTCGTTGAGCGGGCGCGCAAGAAGTCCGTAAGGATACCCTTCGCGGAGGTCGGCCTTGCTGAGGAACGGGAGCTTGCAAAGATCCTCGAGCCCCCTTATGTCGCCCGGCTTGACGCCCTTGGCGTCCATGAGGTCGCGGTAGTACTTGACGTTGTCGTAGACGTAGCGCACCTGCGCGACGAGCCTCTCGCTCTGGAGCTTCTTCATCTCCTCGCGCGACGCGCACTCGATTTCCTTGTTCCAGTATCTTTCCATGGTCGGGTCCTCCTGAGGGACTTACTTTGCGGCGTTCCTGCCGAGCTCGAAGGCCTTCCTGTTGAGATCGAGGAACTTCGCCGGGACGCACTGCTCCAGCGCCTTCTGCCACAGCTCCTCGGGATAGTCCATGCGCGAGGCGAGGACCCCCATGAGGACGACGTTGGACGCCTTTGCCGTGCCCGCCTGCTCCGCGAGCGAAAGCGCGTCCACCGCAACAAGCTCGACGCCGGCGGCCTTCAGCTTCGCCTCGAGGTCCTCCGGATACTTCGCCGCGCCCGTGATGACCGGCATCGGGTCGATCTGCTGGGTCGAGGTGATGAGCTTGCCGCCCTTCTTGAGGAACGGAAGGCTCCTCGCCGCCTCGAGAAGCTCGAACGAGATCACTGCGTCCGCCTCGCCCTTCTCTATGACGGGGGAATAGACCTTGTCGCCGTACTTGACGTACGTCACGACGGATCCGCCGCGCTGGGACATCCCGTGGACCTCGCTGACCTTGACGTCGTATCCCTGCGCGAGCAGGACGTTGCCAAGAAGCCTCGACGCGAGCAGCGAGCCCTGTCCGCCGACGCCGACTATCATAATCGCCTTAGTTTCCATCACTTGATCGCTCCTATCTTGCACTGCTCCTGGCATATTCCGCATCCGACGCACAGCGTGTGGTCGATGTGCGCCCTGCCTTCCTTCATTGAAATGGCGGGGCAGCCGAGCTTCATGCACATCTTGCAGCCGACGCACTTCGCGGTGTCCACCTTCACGGGCGCATTGTGCTTCACGTACTTGAGAAGCGCGCACGGACGGCGCGAGATTATGACGGACGGCTCGTCCGCCGCAAGCTCCTCCTTGATCGCAGCCTCGGTCTCCGCTAGCTTGTAAGGGTCGGTCACGCGCACGCGCTTGATGCCGATCGCCTTGCAGAGCGCCACGAGGTCCACCGCCGCCGCAGGGTCACCCTTCAGGTTCTTGCCCGTCGTCGGGTTCTGCTGGTGGCCGGTCATTCCGGTGATCGAGTTGTCGAGGATGATCGTAGTGGAGTTGGACGCGTTGTAGGCGACGTTGACGAGCCCCGTCATGCCGCTGTGCATGAACGTCGAATCGCCGATCACCGCCACGCTCCTGCGCTCCGCCTCGGCGCCGCGCGCCTTGTTGAAGCCGTGGAGGCCCGAAATCGACGCCCCCATGCAGATGGTAGTGTCCATCGCCTGCAGCGGCGCGGCCGCGCCGAGCGTGTAGCAGCCGATGTCGCCAAGAACCGTCACGCCGAGCTTCTTGAGGCAGTAGAAGAGCCCGCGGTGCGGACACCCCGCGCACATCACCGGCGGACGGACGGGTATCGCCTCGTCGAGAGTCGCGTAGTCCTTCTTGACGCCGAGCAGCTTCTCCGCCACGACGGACTGCGATATCTCGCCGATGTTGCCGAAGATCGCCTTGCCCTCGACGTTCGTCACGCCGATGTTGCGGCAGTGCTCCTCGATGATGCCGTCCAGCTCCTCCACGACGTAGACCTTCGCGTACTTAGCCGCGAAGTCGCGGATGAGCTTCGCAGGAAGCGGGTTGACGAGCCCGAGCTTGAGGACGGACGCCTTGTCGCCCAGAGCCTCCTTGACGTACTGATACGCCGCGCCGCTCGTTATGACGCCGAACTCGGCCTTGCCGGAGAGCTCGACGCGGTTGAGGGGCGTCGTCTCGGCGTATTCGCGCAGCTTCGCCATGCGGTCCTCGACAAACACGTGGCGCGCCTTCGCGTAGGCGGGCATCATGACGTACTTCGCGGGCGTCTTGACGTATTCCTTCAGCGGAATGTCGGCGCGAGGCTCGACCTCGACGGCGCTCTGCGAATGGGCGACGCGCGTGGAGGTACGGACGATGAACGGCGCGTCGAACCGCTCGGAAAGCTCGAACGCGAGCTTGACGAAGTCCTTGCACTCGGCGGAGTCCGAGGGCTCGACCATCGGCACCTTGGAGGCGATTGCGTGGTGGCGGCTGTCCTGCTCGTTCTGGGAGGAGTGCATGCCCTGATCGTCCGCGACCGCAATCACCATGCCCGCGTTCACGCCGGTGTAGGCGGCGGTGTAGAGCGGGTCCGCCGCGACGTTGAGCCCGACGTGCTTCATGCCGCAGAAGCTGCGCGCACCGGCTATGGACGCGCCAAACGCAGTCTCCATGGCGACCTTCTCGTTCGGGGCCCACTCGGCGTAGACCTCCTCGTATTTCGCGATTTCCTCGGTTATTTCGGTGGACGGGGTGCCGGGATAGCTCGACACCACCCTGCATCCTGCCTCGTACAGGCCTCTCGCGAAGGCCTCGTTGCCCAGCATCAGCTTTTTCAATGTAGCGTTCCTTTTGTCGCTTTTCAAATCGTTTTAGGGGAAATTCTATCATATTTGGCACCGTGATGCAAACCGCATCCGAAGAAGGGAAAACCTCGCTTACCCCGATTTTTAACGAGGTCCATATCTAGGTGCTGACGAGCAGGCCTGTCGTGCGGATTATGAACTCCGACGGCTTGAAAAAAGGCTTCGCTAACGCTGCGCCCGGGGCTTCGCGCATC
>SUWC01000132.1 GCA_015061665.1 Lentisphaerota bacterium | reverse complement strand
CCCGAAAATGGAACGCGCCCGCGGCGCCTTCCCGGCACAGCGGGCACGTGTTGTCCCTTTGCCGGACGCATCCAGTGCCTTTGCGAGGCTGCCGGACCGTATCTCGAACTCTTGACCCTCTGAGGGGTTAGGCCGATTAGTTTATCAAAAGTTGGAGAGGGAGACAAGGGGTAAAATTGCAAAATTTGTGGTTCGGTCTGCCGTGCGCACACTTCATCAACTAATTATGGTATAATGCGCACGTCACATAGAAGGAGATTCCATGAAAAAGATCGTTCTGTTCTCGTGCGCCCTCGCCGCCGCCGCCACATTCGGCGGGCCGGGACGCGTTTTTCCCCAGGTCAAGCCCGCCGACGAGGCGAAGCTCGTCCAGCTCGTGGCCGACTGGCCCGCCGCCCCGGCCGCAAAACCGCGCAAGATCCTCGTGTGCAACTACCTGCGCGGCTGCGAGTGGCACGGACCGTCCGTCTCCTACGGCACGCGCCTCTTCGCCCTCGCAAGCGTGAAAGGCGGCTACACGGTCGATTTCACCGACATCCGCCAGCTCGCCATCAAGGGCCTGCTCGACGGCTATGACGCCGTGGTCCTCAACAACACCACCAACTTCCAGGAGGCGGAGGCGCCCGGCGTCTCCGAGAACCTGCTCGACTACGTCTCCAAGGGCGGCGGACTCCTCCTCGTCCACTCCGCCGTCGACGCGTTCAACGACTCGCCCACCGTGCAGGAGATGAACGGCGGGCTCTTCTGGGCGCACCCCTGGACGGCCGGCGGCGGCGACTGGTGTTTCCGCAACGAGGAACCCGACCATCCGCTCGTCGCCTCCTTCAAGTCGCTCCCGACCATCTTCCACCTGGGCGACGAGATCTACATGCACCCCACGCCCCCCTTCGACCGCTCCAAGGTGCGCGTGCTCATCTCGCTCTGCCTCGACGACGCGAACACCGCCGCCGCGATGAAGAATTTCGTCAAGAGGCACGGCGAGGCGAAAGTCCGCGCCGACCGCGACTTCGCCGTCTCCTGGTGCCGCCGCTGGGGCAAGGGCCGCGTGTTCTACACCACCTACGCCCACGACACGCGCGCCTGGCTCGACCCCGCGCGCCTCTACCACATCCTCGGCGGACTCCAGTACGCCACCGGCGACGTGAAGGTGGACGACTCCCCGCGCAACGACAGAAAGTGAGCGTGCCATGACCACTCGCCGCGCCTTTCTCCAGTCCGCCGCCCTCGCCGCGCCCGCCCTTCTCGGCGGCATCGCCGCCCTGCCGCGCCCCAAGCCGTCGAATCGCGTCACCCTCGCCGTCATCGGCTGCGGCTATCAGGCGACGTTCGACAACGTCAAGACCTTCCTGCTCGACCCGCGCGTGCAGGTGGTCATGGCGTGCGACCCCATCCTCCGCGCACGCGGCTACGGCTACAAGGCAGAGCTGAAGGCCGGACGCGCCGTCCTGAAGGAAAAGGTGGACGCCTTCTACGGCAACCACGACTGCCGCATGGAGAGCGACTGGCGCAAGGTGGTGGACGACCCGACCATCGACGCCGTCCTGGTGACGACGCCCGACCACTGGCACGCCATGATCGGCATCGCCGCCATGCGCAAGGGGAAGCATGTCTACGGACAGAAACCCCTCGCGCTCGGCATCTCCGAAGGCCAGGTCATGGCGCGCGTCGCGCGCGAGACGGGCGTCGTGTTCCAGACCGGCTCGCAGCAGCGCAGCGCGGGCGAGTTCCGCGTCGCCTGCGAGATCGTGCGCAACGGCTACCTCGGCGAGCTGAAGGGTTGCGAGATCAAGCTGGAGACGAACCGCGGCGGCTGTTGGGGACACGGCTACAACCGCGAGCGCCGCCAGCCGCCGGCCTATTTCGAACCCGGCATGTGGGATCTCTGGCAGGGCCCCGCCCGTCACTGGGAGGACAACGCCTTCATCCCCGGCATCCACGAGCCGATGGTGTGGCGCTTCAACTCCCGCACCGGCAACGGCATGCTCGCCGACTGGGGCGCGCACCACTTCGACATCCTCCAGTGGGCGCTCGGCAAGGACGACAGCGGCCCCGTCGCCATCGAAAACATGACCACCAACCTCCCCGAGGATGACGAGGTCTTCGATTTCGCCGACGTCTTCGACTTCGACTTCGTCTACGAGAACGGCTTCCGCTGCCACGTCTCGAACGGCCACATGGACGACCCCGTCTTCAAGTTCCACAACGGCGTCCTCTTCCACGGCACGGAAGGCGACCTCCTCGTCCGCCGCGGCTTCATCAAGCTGCCGCCCAAGCTGAAGAAATGGCGGGAGAAGAAGGATCTCAAGGATTCGGACATCCACCTCCACAAGTCACGCGGACCGCACGAGTCGGACTTCATCGACGGCATCTGCCTCGGCACGCCCGTCGCCGCCCCCTGCGCCGTCGGACACCGCTCCGCCACGCTCTGCCACCTCGCCAACATCTGCGAACACCTGCGCATCAAGGGCCTCAAGTGGGATCCCGTTGCCGAGCGCGTCATCGGCAACGACGCCGCCCAGAAGCTCACCGTCGTCCCTCACCACAACGGCTGGACGCTCGGCGCGTAGTTGGTCGTTTGCCATCAACAATCATGCCAGAACATAGTGCGTGGAACGACCCTGCCCTTGCTGCCTCAGGATACCGCCCACGACGAGGGCGTTGATCTCGCGCGAGGCGGTATCTTGCGACACCTTGCAGATTTTCGCCCACTTCGAAGACGTGAGGTTGCCCTCGAAACCGTCAAACAGCTTGTTCAGCATCGTCCGCTGATTCGCATTCAAGTCGTCCGCTGCGTGTTCGCGCCAGAAGTCGGCCTTGGCGAGGATGGCGGCGAGCTGCGTTCCGGCGGACTTAACCGCGCGCAAATGGCATCCCAGGAACCACTTCACCCAGCGCGTCGCGTCCATTGTGCCACGCTGGGCATGTTCAAGCTCTTCGTAGTAGGATTCTTTCTCCTGTTGGATCTGCGCGGAAAGCGAATAGAACCGCATCGCCGACCGTTCACCCCTCGCGAGCAGATATTCCGTCAGCGTCCGCGCGAGCCTTCCGTTCCCATCATCGAACGGATGCAACGTCAGGAACCAGAGATGGCCAATCGCCGCACGGACGAGCCATGGCACATCGTCTTCCACGTCATTCGCGTAATCAAGAAACTTACCGACTTCCACGTCCAACCGAGCGGCCTCCGGCGCGACAAAGTGGACACGTTCCATCATCCCGTGCCGAGAGACGACACGCATCGGCCCCTCGCTGTCGTTCCGCATCCTCCCTACGGAAATCTTGACCAGACCCGAATATCCGGTCGGGAAAAGCGCCGCATGCCAGGAGTAAAGGCGCTCACGCGTCATCGGTTTCTCCCAGTTGCGCGTAGCATCGAACATCATATCCGCCCGCGCCTCAGATTCATGCGTCACCGTCCCCTTTGCGGCCGAGAGCGCAATCTCCATTCGACGCGCCACGCTGGAACGTACGTCGTCGCGATTCAACCGTTCGCCCTCAATCGCGGCGGAATGCAGTATCTCCGATGAAAGCGCCTCGCACACGGCCTCCTGGCGCAAGTCGAAACCGATTGCGCCAAGCCGTCCCAAGAACTTCCCCAATTCAAAGGAAGCCTCGGCAAGTTCAGCCTCGATTTCGGCGGCATCCCACCTGAAAGAAGGCCAATCTTTAAGCTGATGGATAAAGCGCACTGCCTTTTCTCCGCAATTTTTGCGGATATTATACCATGTAATCTCCGCAAACGTCAATAGGCGAAAAAGTCCGTTCTCCTTGCAGAAGTACCAATATCGCAGTACTAATTGCTGTCTATTGTATATAACAGCACAAATCCCATTCGTAAGATTACGGTGCGGAACAAGAATTCACGCCGTTTCGATTTTCGCGCCGCAATGCACGCACTCAACTGTTTCTCCTTTATCGATTCGGAGGTAAGAAGCCCTGTTCTCCTTTGTAAACGATTCCCTCAACGGTTTCAGGATTCGCTTTCCGCAATTCGGGCAAATCAGATTGTCATACGCCGCCCACTCAAACACAAGTGCGATGCCGCCAAATACGAACATCATCACCAAGCCTATGCCCATTACAACCATCTCACCAATGATACTAAAGGCAATTACCGAAATGAACGCACCTATCGCCAGTAACATGAAGGCAAACGACAATCGAGTCTGTTTTCGATACTTTCTAAAGTCCGTTGTCATGGAAGATGCCCTTTCCTTTCGTCAGGCTGCCGACTTTCGCACTACACTACAGCGAATCGACGAATGCGGGAAAGCGCGGCACGAGGTCTGCGCGTTCGTGGTGGAAGAGGAGATGTGCCACGTCGCGGCGCTTCAGTTCCAAGTCCACAGATTCCGACTTTGCCTTCAGCGCCGCCTTGAGCGACGCAAGATCGGTTATCTCCGGATGCGACAAGGCAAAGAACGAATAGTCAGGCTCCGTACGTTGCAAAAGGAAAATCGCATCATAGAAGTCACGTCCCTTTGCCCGCGTGAGCAATGCCGACAGCTTCATGGCACAAAGCGTCGCTTCATTCGGCACGTTCACTGGGAAAAAGAAACCACAGCGCCGAACGTCAACGGAAACCTTCTTGTAGTCCCTGCCTTGGTCTTGCGCCTCAATCTTCATCAAAAATCGCTCTTCCTTGAAAGCCGAAAGTCCCAAGTCATGCAAGAGCCCTGGAAAGAGAATGCTTCGTCGCATCGCCGTCAGGCGGTCCGATTCCTTTTCCTTCGCGGTGGCGTTCAGTCCGTTGTTCGTCAAATACGCAATGAGCGCATCGGTGAAGCGCATGAAATCATCTGGCGTAAGTTCCTTGCAGTCGAAGTCAAGGTCTTCGGAGAATCTGTCGATGTCCTTTGTCAGACGCAAGTTCGTGCCGCCGATGAACGTCAGCTTCGCCGCCCACGGGCTTCTGGCAATCCATTCAAGCGCAAGGCACTCGACATATTCCTTCAGGATGTGCTTCGCGAACTGGCCGGCACGAAGTTCCTCCGGGAAAAATCCCTTTATCGATTCAAACGAGATCATATCGCATACACCTCCTTGACTAGCCCAATACGTCGGGCAAGTGCCCGCGAGTCAAAGCGCGAAGCGACTCCGTCGAGTCCACCGTCGCGAAAGATTTCCTCCAGCACGTCAGGATCGAGGCGCAACGCCTCGATTTCGCCTCGTGTGTCATACTGCGAATTGAGATACAGAAAATCGCAGAGCGCCTTCGCAGGCGTCGCGACCAGGACGGGCAATCCACCATCTTTGGACTCCACGCCATAACCGAACATCAACTGAGGCTTGACGCTGCGATAGAAAAACTCCCCAAAGTCATTCTTGAACGAAGCTGTCTTGAGAGATGTCACGGACGTGAACTGCACAACTGATTCGGGTATCAACCCCACCCTCGCCATGACATGTTCACACGAAAGATAGCTCGGCGAATACATCTTGCCCGCAAAGTAGTCGCCAATCCCTGGTATGTTCGCAGTATCGGCAAAGGCGTACCACGAACGCCTCAGCCGCTTGATGTAGCCCTTTCCAAGCCATGTCGAGTAATTTCCCCTATCGAAACGAGGAAACGCCGCAAAGACCTGCTCGTTTGAGAAGCAGGCAAAACCATGAAATCGCTCTCTAAAAGTGACGTAGTTCATTTTGTTTCCGAAACGCGCATATTATACCGCATTTCAGAAACGAATGTCAATGCAGAAATTGAGATTACGGGCGGTACTGGGTGTGAACAGAAAGTGTGAGGCCGTCCAATAGGGCGGTCTCAGTTTTTCTTCGATTTCCCCTTGTATCATCCCGAAACTCGTGCTATACTATAGGTCTATCATTCATAGACC
>SUWC01000131.1 GCA_015061665.1 Lentisphaerota bacterium | reverse complement strand
ATCTACTTCTACCCGCAGGTCGGGCATCCCGAAAAGGCGGCGGAGCGCATCCGCGAGGTGTTCGACAAGTTCTACCTCCCCAAGCCGGACGGACTGTGCGGCAACGACGACTGCGGGCAGATGAGCGCATGGTACATCTTCAGCGCAATGGGCTTCTATCCGTTCAACCCGTGCGGAGGAGAATACATCATCGGAGCGCCGCAGGTCGCATGTGCGAAGTTGAAAGTGGAAAGTGGAGAGTTTAAAGTGGTCGCCCGCAACCTCTCCCGCGAGAACAAGTACGTGAAGTCGGTAACGCTGAACGGCAAGCCGATCACCGACTGGAAGATACGCCATGCTGACATCATGGCGGGTGGTGAGCTTGTCTTTGAAATGACGAACGCGTCAGAACACTTCGGGGATTGAAATACACGATGACCCGGATAAAGATAAATACATGCAGTCGAAAATAAAAATGAGAACACATTTTGGAACGGTTTTTGTGACGGCGGCTCTCGCCGTCGGTGCCGCCGCGGGCGGGGCGTATTCCGCCGCGCCGGTGGCGGTTTCGTCCGGGATGCCGCTGTCCGTCTGGACGAACAAGGCCGGACGGGTCGTCCATGATTTCGGACAGGATGCATTCGGCTGGGCGGAAGTGCGGCTGGCTTCTGGATCCGGAGAGATCCCGGAGCCGGTTGAGATCATGCTTGGAGAAAAACTGGACGGCTTGGGAGTGGACATGTCGCCCGGCGGTTCGGTTCGGGCGGCATTGTGCCGAGTCGCGGGGATTTCGCCAGGGGCGTGGCAGAGGGTGCCGATGAAAGCCGACAAACGCAACACCGGTCCGCAGGCGGTCAAGCTGCCGTCGGAAATCGGCGTGGTAATGCCGTTTCGATATGTCGAATCGCCAGCCGACATCGAGGTGCGGCGCATGTCGGTTGCGGTACCGATGGAGATGTCGGCGTCGTCGTTCAGGTGCAGCGATGCGAAGCTAAACGAGGTGTACGGGTTCTGCAAATACACGATTTTCGCGACGTCCTTTGCCGGCCTTTACGTTGACGGCGACCGTGAGAGGATACCGTACGAGGCCGACGCCTACATCAACATGCTTGGCGAACAGGCGGTATGGACCGACGGCGGGATGGCGAAGGCCACGATGCTGCATCTTCTGGACAATCCCACATGGCCGACGGAATGGCAGCTCCACATGCCGATGATGGCGCACGACTACTGGATGGCCACGGGCGACATCGAAACAATACGCGCGAACTACGGACGACTGAAGAAGCTGCTCCTCCGGGACATGGCGCGGGAAGGGGACGGACTTCTTGTCACGCAATGGGAACGGAATGCTCCGCTTTGCGACATTGTCGATTGGCCGCGCTGCGAGCGCGACAGATTCGTATTCACCAACGTCAATTCCGTTGTCAACGCCTTCCACATCCGCGCACTTCGCGACATGGCGCGGCTTTCGTCGGCGCTCGGCGAGAATGGCGACGCGGAAATCTTCGCGAGAGAGGCGCGGGCAAAGGCAGACGCCTTCCTCTCGGTGTTTGTCGACGGGGATGCGGGGCTTGTGCGCGATGGAGAGGGGGTCGGACACAGCTCCATCCACGCAAACATCGCCGCCATCGCCTTCGGACTTCTTCCTGATGATGTCCGCAGCAAGGTCATGGCGCGCGTCCGAGCGCGCGGCATGGCCTGCAGCACGTATTTCGCGCAGTACCTTCTCGAGGCTTGCTTCGCGGCGGGCTTCGGCGAATATGCGCGCGCGCTCATGACGGACGACGGCGGCCGCAGCTGGCTTGGCATGAAGAAGGCCGGGGCGACGATGTGCATGGAGTCGTGGAGCGCGGAGGTGAAGCCCAATCAGGACTGGAACCACGCATGGTCCGCCGCGCCCTTGAACATCGTCTCCCGTTTCGTTCTCGGCGTCAGGCCGCTCGAGCCCGGTGCGCGGAAGCTCTTGATCGCGCCGGACCTGTGCGGGATGGAATTCGCGGAGGGAACCGTGCCGACGGCAGAAGGTTCCGTCAAAGTCTCTGCGACTGTCTCGAACCTTGTCGTCGAGACGCCTGTTCCGGCGCGCGTCGTCTGGCGCGGCACTGCTCATGAAGTAGCGGCTGGAAAGCATGAGTTCAGGTAAGGGGCGACTTTCGCCTTTTATTGTGTTTTTTGCAGATGAATTGTAAAAACAGAAAAGGAGAAAAATGAAAACACTGTACGGAGCAATCCTCGCGTCGACGCTGTCGCTCTGCTGCTCTGGTGCGTTCGCGTCTGAATACGATGTCGCCGCATACGTCTGGCCCGCCTACCAGCCCGAGCCGCGCTGGGCGGAGCTTGGGATATTCGGCGAGGGCATCGGTGAGTGGCAGAACGTCAAGGAGGCCGTTCCGAAGTGGGACGGACACTGCCAGCCGCTCGTGCCGCTCTGGGGCTACGAGAACGAGGCCGATCCGAAAGTCGTGGAGAAGAAGATCGACGCCGCCGTTTCGCACGGCGTGAACGTCTTCATCTACGACTGGTACTGGTATGGCGGCAGGCCATTCCTCGAAGACGCCCTCGACAAAGGATTTCTTGGTGCGCCGAACAACGGCAAGATGAAGTTCTTCGTCATGTGGGCGAACCACCACGTCAACAAGCTGTGGGACAACAAGGTCGCCAACAAGATGTCACTTATGTGGCGGGCGTGGGTCGACATTGACGAGTTCAGGAAGATCTCACGCAGGTGGATGGACATGTATTTCTCCCGTCCGAACTACTATCGGATCTGCGGGAAGCCGGTTCTGATGATCTACGAGCTCAGGACGTTCGTGGAGGGGCTTGGCGGAGTTGACAAGGCCGCTGCCGCACTCGGAGAATTCCGCGCCGAATGCGACAAGGCCGGGTACGGCGGCGTCCACATCATGGTATGCGACTACAAGCTCGATCCCGACATGGTGAGACGCCTGTCCGTCGACTCCGCGACGATCTACAACTTCGTCCACTGGTCGAGGCCATTTGGGAATCCCGACTACTCCGTGTGGGCGGAAAATGGCGCGCGGCGCTTTGACGCGGCAAAGGCATCGCTCGGCGTTGGAATGTATTTCGCCCACGCTTCGGCAGGATGGGACACGAATCCGAGATGGCCAGCCGGCAGCATCCAGCCTACCGTCCTGAACTCGACGCCGGAAAAGTTCGAGGCCGCGCTCAGGCGCGCGAAGGACTGGTGCGACAGGAATACGCCCAGCGGTGCGCCGAAGCTCATAACGGTCAACTCATGGAACGAGTGGACGGAGGGCTCGTACCTCGAGCCCGACACTCGTTTCAAGTTCGGCTACCTCGAGGCCGTCAAACGTGTGTTTGGCTCGGCGGAGGGTAAAAAGGGTCAGCAACTGTAAATTTCATGCGAAATTTTCAGGCATTGTCTAAGAGTGTCGAATTCCATCCTTGGGTAAAAAGACCCTTCTATATAACGAAATGAGAAAAATGAGAACACTCTGCGGAACAATCTTGGCGCCGGAACGCTTGTCCTCACTGGCAATCGCAAGGGGCTTTCCGGGACGGTCAAGGTGTCGGAGGGGACGCTTTCCCTTCCGTGCGAGTCGCGGTGTCGGACATTCACGCTCGACGTCGCCGAGGGCGCGACCGTCACACACGCACCACCTCCGGGCCTGATGCTTTTCGTCAGGTAATGGCTGCACAATCAATAAAACCAAAATCAATAAAGGATAATACGACCATGAAAACAAGAAGAGAGTTTTTCAAGTCTGCGGCATGGATGGGCGCAGTGGCGATGGCGGCTGGCTGCGCGAACAATCCGCTGAAGCTCTTCGGCACGACTGGCGCTCCGATGCAGGGGTTCGCGCTCAAGCCGATGAAGAAGGTGCGCGTCGCTTGCATAGGAGTCGGTGTGCGAGGCAGGGCGGCGCTCAGGCGGATATCGATGATTCCCGGGACGGAAGTCACTGCCATAGCAGACCTCTTCCAAGACCGAATCGACGGCGAGCTGAAGTGGCTGAGGGAGAACGGCAAGCCGACACCCAGGTTCGCCAAGGCCGGGGCCGAGGAATACAAGCGCATCTGCGACTCGGACGAAGTGGATGTAATCTACAACGTCACTCCCTGGCACGAACACACGCCGATAGCACTGTATGCGATGGAGCACGGCAAGGTTATTCTCAACGAAGTCCCGGGTGTCCAGAGCATTGACGAGGGATGGCAGCTCGTCGAGACGAGCGAGCGAACTCGCATCCCGTGCATGATGCTCGAGAACTGCTGCTACGGCGAGGAGGAGCTCCTGATGCTGAACATGGCCAAGCTCGGGCTCTTCGGCGAGATCACCCATGGCGAGGCCGCCTACATCCATGATCAGCGTGACCTCCAGTTCAAGTCTGACCGCTACCACACGATGGACGGCGAGCGTATTCCGGCCAAGGCCGGCAAGCCAGGCTGGACACTTCACTTCTACGCCCAGCAGTGCGGCAACCAGTATCCGACTCACGGACTCGGTCCGGTCGCGAAGTACATGGACATCAACCGCGGCGATAACTTTGACTTCCTCGTGTCGATGGAATCGAAGCAGGCGAGCTACCGCCACTATGCGCATGATCTTTTCGACGACTGGCGCAAGAACTTCGAGGTCAAGATCGGCGACATGAGCCAGACTCTGATCCGGACAAAGCTCGGGCGGTGCATCCTGCTCCAGCTCGACGCCTGTACGCCGCGTCCCTACTCGCGCATCAACCTTGTGTCCGGCACCCGGGGCATGGCGATGGGCTATCCCGAGTTCCGCGTCGCGCTTGAGGAAAAGACCGGCGACGGCAAGGCGCACAAGTTCATGGACGCGGCCGCGACGGCAGCGCTGCGCAAGAAGTACGCCCACCCGATCTGGAAGGCGGCCGGGGAGGTGGCGAAGAAGGTCGGCGGACACGGCGGCATGGACTTCATCATGGATCTCCGCTGGAGCTACTGTCTTCAGAACGGGCTTCCGCTGGATACGGACGTCTACGACCTCGCGGCGTGGAGCTCGATGGTGGAGCTCACGCGGCGGTCGGTCGAGTCCGGCTCAAGGCCGGTGGAGTGCCCCGACTTCACGCGCGGCGCGTGGAAAACAGCGAAGGGCTTCACGATCGACGAGATCGACCTTTCGAAGCTGCCGGGTGGTTTCGGCGACGTGAAACGCGACAAGAGCGTAGATGATGCGGCGAAGCAGGAAGGATTCGTCTCGTAGTCCAGCAAGTAAATCCAATGGCCAGTCTTCGCGGGGGCATGTCCCGCGAGGCGGCTGTTTCCGGGCGGGCGCTAAAAAGGACGCGACGAATCTGCCATCGTTCGGGGCCTTGCGGATGTGCGATGCAAGAAGGCGTAAAGAAAGGGCTGAAAGGCAAATGAGAACACTCTGCGGAACTGTTCTTGTGGCGGCGGCGATGGCCGCGCATGGGGCTGAATGGAATTCTGCTCCCGAGGACTATTCAAGGTGGGTCGACCCATTTGTTGGCACGAGCGCGACCGGGCATACTTTCCCTGCCGCCTGCGTTCCGTTTGGTCTGGTGCAGCCAGGTCCCGATACCGGGAACGGCTCGTGGGACTACTGCAGCGGATATCGCTATGGCGACAAGACCATTTGCGGCTTTACCCAGACGCACCTGAACGGAACAGGGTGCCCGGATCTGGGCGACGTGCGGATTCTGCCGTTCACAAATTCTACACGTTCTACATGTTCTACACGGTTAAATATTAATCCCGTCAAAAAACTTTCCGAGATCGCCGAGCCCGGCTACTACGCTGCGACGCTTGACGACGGGATAAAAGTTGAAATCGCGGCGGCGGAACACTCGGCGATATATCGTATTTCGGCAAGGGAGAAGTTTCGGCTTCTCGTCGACTGCGCGTACGGCATCGGCGGAAAGAACTACGCGAAGACGATAACGGCAAGCAATGTCAAGCTTGACGGCAAGGCGGGTCTTTCAGGCAGGAACCATCGCCGCCAATGG